>NZ_JANQTS010000088.1:36279-87843 GCF_030731595.1 Yoonia sp. | reverse complement strand
AAGCAGCACACGAATTCACAATGTGGGCGTTGTTCGCGCGCGCGACAATTACCGTTAAAATCGTCATGATCATGTTGATGGCAGCCTCTGTGTGGTGCTGGGCCGTGATTATCGACAAAACCATCCAGTATCGCAAAGCGCGGGCCGAGGCGGAGATATTTGACCGCGCCTTCTGGTCAGGCGAGCCTTTGGATACGCTTTTCGATCAGATTGGCGCTGATCCCGAAGGCCCGTCCGAAAAGATATTCGCCGCAGGCATGCTTGAATGGCGCAGGTCACACAGGCAGGATGGTGGGCTGATTGCCGGAGCGACCGCGCGGATAGACCGCTCTATGGACGTAGCGATCGCCAAACAAGCCGCAGAGCTTCAAAAGAGCCTTTCGGTGCTCGCAACGGTTGGATCAACGGCGCCTTTTGTCGGCCTGTTCGGGACAGTCTGGGGAATCATGAATGCGTTTATCGAAATCGCCGAAGCCCAAACCACGAACCTTGCCGTCGTGGCACCCGGTATCGCGGAAGCCTTGCTTGCAACGGGCCTTGGCCTGATCGCGGCTATTCCCGCCGTCATCTACTATAACAAGCTGTCGTCCGACAGTGACCGCATCCTGCGCGGCTATGAAGCCTTCGCCGACGAGTTTGCGACGATCCTCAGTCGCCAGTTGGATAGCTGATCATGGGTCCGGTTTCAGCCAATCCGGGTGGAGGCGAAGGGGGACGTGGGCGTCGTCGCGCGCGGCGCGCGCAGCCGATGTCTGAAATCAACGTCACGCCCTTTGTTGACGTGATGATGGTATTGTTGATTATTTTCATGGTGGCAGCCCCGCTTTCGGTCGTCGGTGTGCCGGTTCAACTGCCTGAAACCTCTGCGACGGCCTTGGCAGGCGATGAAGAAGAGCCGCTGACGGTAACAATCACCAACGATGGCCGCGTCATGATCCAAGAGTCCGAGACGCCCGAGGATGTCCTTGTGCAACGCCTGCAAGCGATTGCTGCTGAACGCACAAGCAACAAGATTTTCCTGCGTGCCGATGGCCGCAACGATTGGAATCGCGTGGCCCAGATCATGGGTCTGCTGAATGCCGGCGGTTTCTCGGACATCGGCCTTGTCACGGATATCGCGCCTCCCGTGTCGGGCGGTACTGACGGCTAGATCATGGCAACGCCGGGCACCATCATTTCAGGAATTGGCCACGTGGGGCTGATTGGCTGGCTGATTGTCGGCTGGGGATTCAATGCCGAGCCTTTGCGCATTGAAACGATGGATGTCTCGGTGATTTCGGGGGAAGAGTTTGACCAGATGCGCGCGCGCACGACGCCCGTGCCCGGCAATGCTGATCCGGCGGCTCCGGTGCCACCTGTCGTTGATGAAACACCACCACCGCCACCCGCCGCAGAGCAGCCGCCCGAGACAGCACCGCCTCCCGACCCGGTAGAGCAACCGGTCGTCGAAGTGCCACCGCCGCCACCGCCGCCCCCGTTGGTCACCGAAGCAGAGGATCAGCCGCCGCCCGCGCCCGCTGTGCCGGAAGCCCCGCCGCCAACCCCAGAGTTGGAGATCAGCCCGCAGCCAACGCCACCGCAGGCCCCCACTGTGGCCTCGACAATTACGGCGCCGCCGCCGCCGGACGCGGTTGTGGATGACATTGTTCGCGAAGAGGTCGTGCCGGATAATTCCGCCGAGGCAGACGTCGTGGCTGAAGAGCAAGAAGCCACAGCGCCCGAAGAGACCACAACACAGATCGTGATTGAGGACCTCGCGCCGACCACCTCTGTACGTCCTGTCACGCGGCCAAGCCGTCCGGCACCGCAGCCACAGACGCAGACCGCACAGGATGATCCGGCACCTGCCACGACGCCCTCAACCCCCGCCACGCCAGAGGTCAATCCAAATGATGTGGCGGCAGCCTTGGAAGCGGCACTTGGTGCAACCGAGGCTCCGGCTGTTGCGGCCGGACCGCCCATGACGGGATCCGAGCGGGATAGTTTCCGCGTTGCGGTGAACCGCTGCTGGAACGTCGATCCTGGTTCGATTGCTGCGCGTGTGACTGTTGATGTGGGCTTTAGCCTGAACCGCGATGGCACTGTGATCGGCAGCGAGGTCCGGTTGCTATCGTCCGATGGAGATCAAAGTGCTACAAATATCGCGTTTGAAGCTGCACGGCGCGCAATTTTGCGTTGCCAGTCAGGTGGCTACCAACTGCCTGCCGACAAATACGACCAATGGAAGGATGTTGTGATCACGTTTGATCCCAGCGGGATGCGCCTGAGGTAGGCAAAGACACGCGTAGGTGAGGTGAAAAGGTTTTTTCCCCCTGCTATAAATGAATAAGAAAGAGCAAGTTTCGGGCAAGAATCCGAACTGGCGGAGTGAGGCAAAGATGATGAAAAGAATTCTGACACTTTTGGTGACGCTGATGCTGGCAGGACCTGCCTTGGCGCAAAATGGCCCCTTGCGACTGACAATCACGGACGGGGTGATCGAGCCCATTACCTTCGCCGTCCCCAGTTTCCAGGCTGAAACTTTCGAGGCGCAGCAAGCGGCCTTGGATATTTCGCGGCTCGTGGCGCAAAACCTTGCCGGAACCGGTCTGTTCCGTGAAGTACCAGCCGCCGCCTTTATCTCGCAGATCAGTTCTTTCGCGCAGCCTGTCGCCTTTGCCGACTGGCGTGCGATCAATGCGCAGGCCTTGATCGTTGGTGCAGTCAACGTCAGCGGGAACCAGTTGACCGTGAAGTTCCGCCTTTATGATGTGTTCTCGGGGCAGGAACTTGGTGAAGGGCTCCAATTTGCAGGCACTGTCGCCGGCTGGCGGCGCATGGGGCACAAGGTGTCTGATGCGGTCTATAGCCGGATCACCGGCGAAGGTGGTTTCTTTGACAGTCGCGTCGTCTTTGTCTCTGAGAGCGGCCCAAAGGATAACCGGCAAAAGCGTCTTGCCATCATGGACTACGATGGCGCGAACGTGCAGTTTCTGACTGACAGCAGCAGCATCGTTCTGGCCCCGCGCTTTTCGCCCAGCGGCGACCGCGTGCTATACACCAGCTTTGAATCAGGGTTCCCGCGCATTAATGTGTTGAACGTGGCCAACGTCGGACGTCAGCAGTTGCAGACCGCACCGGGCGAGATGGCCTTTAGCCCGCGGTTCTCGCGTGACGGGCGGCAGGTGATCTACAGCCTGTCCAATGGCGGCAATACCGACATCTTCCGCACCGATCTTGCAACGGGTCAGCATATGCAACTGACGACGGCACCTTCCATTGAAACCGCACCCAGTCTGTCACCTGATGGCAGCCAGATCGTCTTCGAGAGCGACCGCTCTGGTACGCAGCAGCTATACATCATGTCTGCCAACGGCGGCGAGGCGCGCCGGATCTCATTTGGCGATGGTCGCTATGGCACGCCTGTCTGGTCGCCCCGCGGTGATCTGGTGGCTTTCACCAAGCAAAACGCCGGTCGGTTCCATATTGGTGTCATGCGCACCGATGGGTCCGAAGAGCGCCTGTTGACCTCATCCTTCCTTGATGAGGGCCCGACATGGTCGCCCAATGGGCGTGTGATCATGTTCAGCCGTGAAACCCAAGGGGCGGGGGGCACATCGTCGATGTTTTCGGTCGATATTTCGGGCCGCAATTTGAAGGCTCTGCCATTGCAGGGTGGCGCATCCGACCCCTCATGGGGACCGTTGCAACCGTGATTAAGCGTGATTCCCTTGTAGCGAAAGCCGTGCTATACACAGAAGAAAATCTGAGCAGACATATAAAAACAGGATGAAAACCTATGACACTCTTTAAAAAAGCGGCGGTAGTGCTTTTGATGCTGGCTACAACGGCCTGTACGAACCCTGATCGATTTGGTGGCAACGGCGGCGCGGATGGCGCAGGCGCCGGATTGGGCGCAAATGGCGCGTTGGCTGGGTCCGCAAACGACCCCGCAAGCCCCTTGTTCTTTAATCAGACCATCGGTGACCGTGTTCTCTTTGCAGTCGATACCTCCACCATCACTCCCGAAGGCCAGACGATTTTGAACGGCCAGGCGCAGTGGCTTTTGGCCAATGCCGATTACCGCGCCGTTATCGAAGGCCATGCCGACGAGCAGGGCACACGCGAATATAACCTGGCTTTGGGTCAACGCCGTGCCAATGCCGTGCGTGAATATCTGGTGTCGCGCGGTGTGCCATCGCAACGCCTTCAGGTAACAAGCTTCGGCAAAGAACGCCCGGTTCAAGTGTGTTCGAATGAATCGTGCTATTCGCAGAACCGACGGGCTGTTACGGTCCTTTCATTCTCGGCGATCACAAGCTGATCAAGACCAAAGGAAGTTCCATGTTGCACCGTGTCGTTGTTGTCTTTGCCCTGCTGTTGGCCCCGTTGCCTGCCATCGCGCAGGAAGAGACCCTTGCAGACATTCGCCAACAACTGACGGTGCTTTATGTGGATGTGCAGCGGTTGCGCCGTGAGCTTTCAACAACCGGTGGTTTGAATACAGGCACGATTGGCAGTACGCCCCTTGATCGTCTCAACGCGATCGAGGCGGAGTTGCAGCGCCTGACCTCAAATGCCGAGCAGTTGGAGTTTAGGGTCAATCGCATCACCTCCGATGCGAATAATCGCATTGGCGATCTGAACTTCCGCCTTTGCGAGCTTGAGGCGGCCTGTGACATAGGTCAGCTGGACGACACACCTCTGGGTGGTCTGGAAATTCCGGCGGTGCCGGATGCGGGGACCGGCAGCACGACCGGTGGCCCGGCTTTGGCAATTGGCGAACAGGGCGATATTGAGCGGGCGCAGGCGGCGCTCGCAGCTGGTGACTTTCGCAGCGCCGCTGACCAGCTTGCGGCCTTTGTCACGACCTACCCAGGTAGTCCGCTGACAGCCGACGCAAATTATCTGCGCGGTGAGGCTTTGGAGGGGTTGGGCGAAACGACCAATGCCGCGCGCGCCTATCTAGAGGCGTTTTCGGGCGATCCCAATGGCCCCAAAGCACCCGATGCGCTGTTCAAGTTGGGATCATCCTTGGGCAAAATCGGCCAGACCCAAGATGCTTGCCTGACATTGGCCGAGGTCAATGTGCGGTTTCCCGGCAACCCCACTGTGACCGATGCACAGAGGGAAATGCAAATTTTGGGATGTCGGTAGGTTCTGACCCCGCCGCAACCAGTGCCCGTTTTCGCGCAGCACTGGCGCAGCATGCCGATACTTTTGCAAAACACCCCATTGGTCTTTCGGTTTCCGGCGGGGGCGATTCCATTGCGTTGATGCATTTGGCGGTGAAGGCGCTTGGCCCGCAGGCCTTTCGTGCAATCACGATCAATCATGGTTTGCGCCCGGAAGCCGTGGATGAAATCGCCTTGGTTGCCAAGCAGGCCCAAGCGCTGGGCGTGCCACATACCGTCGTTCAATGGACTTGGGACGGCACCGGAAACTTGCAGGCTGCCGCCCGTAACGGGCGCTGGGCCGCGATCCGCGAATGGGCGTTTGCCTATAACATCCGGTCGGTCTGGCTGGGCCACACCGAAGACGACCAGCTAGAGACCGTTCTGATGCGGTTGGCCCGTGGTTCTGGCATTGATGGTCTGATGGCCATGGCGCAGGTGACACAGCGTGATGAATTGACCCTGATGCGCCCTTTGCTGGGCATTGCGCGCTCGGACTTGCGGACATGGCTGAAGGCCGAAAGGATCGCTTGGGCCGACGATCCCAGCAATGACGATCCACGGTTTGATCGGGTCCGTGCCCGCCAGATGTTCGGGAAACTGGAGGAATTGGGCTTAACCCGTAAACGGCTTTTGCAGACGGTCGATCATATGCAAGCGGCCCATATGTCCTTGCAAATTGCAGCCAGACAGTTCGCCCGCGCCCATGTTCAGCAGGATGCGGGTGACCTTATTTTTTCGCAACCAGCCTTGGACCTTGAAAAAGAGGATGCGCCGCGTCGCGTGATGGCGGCCGCGTTCGGATGGGTCGGAAGCAAGACATATCGCCCAAGGTTCGAACAGCTTTTGGAAGTCGTGGGCAAGGCGCGCAAAGGTCTGACTGTCACCTTGGGTGGATGCATCATGTCGCCAGAAAGCGATGGTCGGGTGCGCCTGACGCGCGAAGCGGCAGCAACCGTGGACGTTATCCGCTCAAATCATCCTTTGACTGATGCGATGGGTGTTTTTTGGGACACGCGCTGGTTTCTTGAGGGGCCGCTTGGGCCTGATCTGTGTTTCAGGGCTTTGGGTGAGGGCATCCGACATTGCCCTGATTGGCGGACCAGCGGCACACCACGAACATCGCTGCTTGCGTCACCTTCTGTTTGGCGCGGTGACAGCTTGATCGCCGCCCCGCTTGCGGGATTATCAAGCGGCTGGTCCGCGCGGATTGTCGCGGATTTCCATTCCGTGGCCTTTGCCATTGAAGATTAAGGTTTAACGTCTATTTTAGAGGAAACGCTTGTGCCGCGACTCTGTCGTGCCACTTCCCCATTTCAAAGGAGTCCTCCCCTTGGGCAACGCGCGTAATATGGTTTTTTGGGTCGTCCTGTTCCTGATGGTGCTGGCTCTGTTCAATCTTTTCAGTACACCTCCCGGTACAACAGGCGGCGAGACCCGCAGCTATTCAGCTTTCGTCGGCGCCGTTGAAGGCGGGCGTGTAACAGATGTCGTCATTGACGGCGAGCAGGTGCGCTATGTCGAAGGTGGCCGCACCTATCTGACAATCAGGCCGCAAGATGCCGAAATCACGAGCCTGCTGATCGCGGCAGGTGTGCCTGTAGAGGCGCGCAGCCAGGAAACATCGGCTTTCCAGTCGTTCCTGCTGAGCCTGCTGCCCTTCCTGCTGTTGATCGGCGTCTGGGTTTATTTCATGAACCGGATGCAAGGTGGCGGCAAAGGCGGTGCGATGGGCTTTGGCAAATCGCGTGCAAAGCTGCTGACCGAAAAGCATGGCCGCGTCACCTTTGACGATGTGGCAGGTATTGATGAAGCCAAAGAAGAGCTGGAAGAGATTGTCGAATTCCTGCGTAACCCGCAAAAATTCAGCCGCCTTGGTGGTAAGATCCCCAAAGGCGCGTTGCTTGTAGGTCCTCCGGGTACAGGTAAAACCTTGCTGGCGCGCGCCATTGCTGGCGAAGCCGGCGTGCCTTTCTTCACGATCTCTGGTTCCGACTTTGTTGAAATGTTCGTCGGTGTCGGTGCTTCCCGTGTCCGCGACATGTTCGAGCAAGCCAAAAAGAACGCGCCGTGTATCGTCTTTATCGACGAAATCGACGCCGTGGGCCGGTCCCGTGGTGTCGGCATCGGTGGCGGCAATGACGAGCGTGAACAGACATTGAACCAGCTTCTGGTCGAGATGGATGGTTTCGAGGCCAATGAAGGCGTTATCATCGTGGCTGCAACAAACCGGCGTGACGTGCTTGACCCTGCCTTGTTGCGTCCCGGTCGTTTTGACCGTCAGATCACGGTACCGAACCCCGATATCAAAGGCCGCGAAAAGATTTTGGGCGTGCATGCGCGTAAAATCCCGCTGGGTCCTGATGTCGATCTGAGGATCATCGCGCGCGGCTCTCCCGGGTTCTCGGGTGCTGATCTGGCAAACCTTGTGAACGAGGCAGCCTTGATGGCGGCCCGTGTCGGGCGGCGCTTTGTGACGATGGTGGATTTTGAATCTGCCAAGGACAAGGTCATGATGGGCGCAGAGCGCCGGTCGATGGTGATGACCGCCGAGCAAAAAGAAATGACTGCCTATCATGAAGCAGGCCACGCGATTGTGGGCATTACCCTGCCGAAATGTGATCCGGTCTATAAGGCCACGATCATTCCGCGTGGTGGTGCGCTCGGCATGGTGATGAGCCTGCCCGAGATGGACCGTCTGAACATGTTCAAGGACGAATGCCACCAGCGGCTTGCCATGACAATGGCGGGCAAAGCAGCCGAAGTCATCAAATACGGCGCGGATCAGGTCAGCAATGGCCCTGCGGGCGATATCCAGCAGGCCAGCCAATTGGCCCGTGCGATGGTCTTGCGCTGGGGCATGTCCGACAAGATCGGTAATATCGACTACGCCGAAGCCCATGAAGGCTATCAGGGCAATACGGCCGGTCTGTCGGTTTCGGCGCATACCAAAGAGTTGATCGAGGAAGAGGTCCGCAGCTTTATCCAAGCCGGCTATGAAAAAGCGCATGAAATCATTCTGGAAAAGAATGAGGAATTCGAGCGTCTGGCCCAAGGTCTGTTGGAATATGAAACGCTGACCGGTGACGAGATCAAGCGCGTGATGGCCGGTGAATTGCCGCATGTCAGCGATGATGTCGACAAGACACCACCCTCTGGTGGGACGCCCTCGGTCACTGCGATCCCCAAGACCAAGCCGAAAAAGCCCCGTGCGCCTGATGGCGGCATGGAGCCGGAACCATCGGTCTGACGAAATCAACGCCGCCCTTCGGGGCGGCGTTTTTCTTTCTGCGTCAAACCGGGTTGAATTTTGCTGTCATTTGACGCTTTGTGGCGCCAGCGCCGCGAACGGCGTGCAGCAGTTTCGGAGACCAGACCATGCCCGCATTGATCCCCACCGACATCATTGGCGAAATCGTCTGGATCGGGCGGGTGCCTGATCGGGAAGCCTCATTGAAGTCTGAACCCCTATCCGAGGCCACGCTGACCTATGCAGGCATCCCCGGCGAAATTCATGGCGGACTGACCCGCCCTTCCTGTTCGCGGGTGGTCAGCCAGTACCCCAAAGGGACGGATATACGCAACGTGCGGCAACTTTCCGTCATGTCCGCCGAAGAGCTGGCAGAGATTGCTGCCGCTTGCGGGCTTGCGACGCTGGAGCCCAGCTTTGCGGGTGCGTCTTTGGTGATCAAGGGTATTCCTGATTTCACCCATGTTCCGCCGTCATCACGGCTCCAGTTTCCTGACGGTTCCAGCCTTGTCGTCGATATGGAAAACCAGCCTTGTCATTTGCCTGCCAAGGGCATCAATGCCGATCATCCGGGGGCAGGGGACAAGTTCAAAGCTGCCGCCAAAGACAAACGCGGTGTCACCGCTTGGGTCGAGCGCGAGGGCGTGATCCATCTTGGCGATGCGGTGCGTCTGCACGTGCCCGGTCAACGCCCATGGCGGTCATAGGTTTCCCATGCGAAACACCAGATGCGCGTCCCGCCGATTCCAGCGGTGAATATGTCGCAATCACGTCGCAGCCCATAGCATCCGCCCGATAGAAGCGACACGAGAACAACAGCGGCATTTGCCAAAGGGCAGGGAAATCTTTCATGGAATATAAGTCTGATATCGAGATCGCGCGCGCAGCCTCCAAGCGCCCCATTCAGGAGATCGGTGCGAAACTGGGCATCGATAGCGCCGATCTGCTGCCCTATGGCCATGACAAAGCCAAGGTCAGCCAGCGCCTGATCGACAGCGTGCAAGACCGAGCCGATGGAAAACTGATCCTGGTGACAGCGATCAATCCCACGCCTGCCGGTGAAGGCAAGACCACCACGACCGTGGGCTTGGGCGATGGTTTGAACGCGATTGGCAAGAAGGCGGCGGTCTGTATCCGCGAGGCATCCCTGGGTCCGTGCTTTGGTATGAAGGGCGGCGCTGCGGGTGGTGGCTATGCCCAGGTTGTGCCGATGGAAGATATGAACCTGCATTTCACGGGCGATTTCCATGCGATCACATCGGCGCATAACCTGCTGTCCGCGATGATCGACAACCACATTTATTGGGGCAATGGCCTTGATATCGACATCCGCCGCGTCGTTTGGCGGCGTGTGCTGGATATGAATGACCGTGCGTTGCGCCAGATCACGACAAGCCTTGGTGGTGTCGCCAACGGGTTCCCCCGCGAGACCGGTTTTGACATCACGGTGGCCTCCGAGGTCATGGCGATCCTGTGCCTTGCGCGCAATCTGGACGATCTGCAAAAGCGTCTGGGCGACATCATCGTGGCCTACCGCCGCGACCGCAGCCCCGTCTATTGCCGCGATCTGAAAGCTGATGGCGCGATGACTGTTCTGCTGAAAGACGCGATGCAGCCGAACCTTGTGCAGACGTTGGAAAACAACCCTGCCTTTGTGCATGGTGGGCCTTTCGCCAATATCGCGCATGGTTGTAACTCGGTCACGGCAACAACGACCGCGCTGAAACTGGCTGACTATGTGGTGACCGAGGCGGGCTTTGGGGCCGATCTGGGTGCCGAGAAATTCATGAACATCAAATGCCGCAAGGCGGGGATTGCACCCTCTTGTGTGGTCGTCGTGGCCACGGTGCGGGCAATGAAGATGAATGGCGGGGTCGCCAAGGCCGACTTGGGGACAGAGAATGTGGATGCGGTGAAGTCCGGCTGCGCCAACCTCGGACGCCACATCGAGAACGTCAAAAGCTTTGGCGTGCCAGTGGTCGTCGCGATTAACCACTTTGTCACGGATACGGATGCTGAAGTTGCGGCGGTCAAAGCCTATGTGGCGACCCAAGGGTCCGAGGCGATCCTGTGCAAGCACTGGGCATTGGGGTCTGAAGGGATCAAGGATCTGGCAACCCGCGTGGCAGAGATTGCCGATAAAGGCGAGGCGGATTTTGCCCCGCTCTATCCTGATGACATGAGCCTGTTTGACAAGATCGATACCATCGCCAAGAAGATCTACCGCGCCGACGAGGTGATTGCCGATGGCAAGATCCGCGATCAACTCAAGCAGTGGGAAGAGCAAGGCTATGGCCATCTGCCGGTCTGTATGGCGAAGACGCAATACAGCTTTACCACTGATCCAACGGTGCGCGGTGCGCCCACCGGTTTCTCGGTCCCGGTGCGCGAGGTGCGTTTGAGCGCCGGTGCTGGTTTTATCGTCGCAATCTGCGGTGAGATCATGACGATGCCGGGCTTGCCACGTGTCCCATCGGCAGAGCAGATCATGCTGAATGCGGACGGCCAGATTGAAGGCTTGTTCTAGTCGTCATCGGGCGGGACGGCGCGCGACTGCGTCGACGCCCCGCCCACCCTCCCGTTTGCGCTTCGCGCGAAGGTATTTTTGAACAAAAGAAGACGGATATGACAGCGACAGTGATTGATGGAAAAGCCTTTGCCGCCAAAGTGCGTGGTCTGGTCGGCGAAGGTGTGGCCAAGCTGAAGGCGGATCATGGCATCACCCCCGGTCTTGCTGTTGTCCTCGTGGGTGAAGATCCGGCCAGTCAGGTCTATGTCCGTTCCAAAGGGAAAATGACCGTAGAGGTCGGCATGCACTCGATCGAGCATAAGCTGGATGTGGCGACATCAGAGGCGGATTTGCTGGCCCTGATTGATCAGTTGAACAACGATCCTGCCATTCACGGTATTCTGGTGCAACTGCCCCTGCCTGACCATCTGGACAGCGATCTGGTGATCAACAGCATTGATCCTGCCAAGGATGTGGACGGGTTCCATATCTCCAACGTCGGACTGCTGGGGACAGGACAGAAAAGCATGGTCCCTTGCACACCTCTGGGCTGTTTGATGATGCTGCGCGATTATCACGGGTCTTTGTCAGGGATGAACGCGGTGGTCATTGGCCGCTCGAACATCGTGGGCAAACCGATGGCGCAGCTTTTGCTGGGTGATAGCTGTACGGTGACGATTGCGCATAGTCGCACGAAGGATTTGCCCCATGTGGTCCGTCAGGCGGATATCGTTGTTGCGGCGGTGGGTCGTCCGCAGATGGTGCCGGGGGATTGGATCAAACCGGGGGCCACGGTGATTGACGTGGGCATCAACCGGATTGAAAAACCCGATGGTGGTACCCGCCTTGTCGGGGATGTGGATTATGACAGCTGTGCTGCTGTTGCCGGCGCAATTACGCCGGTGCCCGGTGGCGTTGGTCCGATGACGATTGCCTGTTTGCTGGCCAATACGCTGACGGCGTGCTGTCGTGCCAATGGATTGCCCGAACCGGAAGGCTTGACGGCTTAGGCTACGGGTACGGGGATCGCCTTGCGCCCTGTCAGAACAGCCATCGGAGAGGTGCGGAAGAGCTTGCGCAGATCGGGCGCCTGACTGGACAGCCCACCAGTATAGGCCCCATATGCGGGCAGGATCAGTCGCTCTTGATCATAGAGAAATGCCGGCCTGCTGCGTCCTGCAATCCGATGTTTGGGGTGGTAGTGGCCGGACACTTCGGCGCTGGCCGTTGTTGCAATGTGCCGAAAGGACAGGGTCCCGACCACTGTTTCGGACAGATGCGTGCCGCCCAGATCAATCGGTCCGGGATCATGGTTGCCTTCGATCCAGACCCATTTGCGTCCCGCTTGCAACCGTGCCAGCCACAGGCGCATGGCGTCGTTCAGTCCTGTTGCCGCATCCAGATCATCGAAACTATCGCCAAGGCAGATGATGCAGGCGGGTGCTGCGGAGTCGATATCGCGCGCCAGCTTTCCCAGCGTTTCCTGCACTTCGTAAGGGGGTAACATCACGCCGCTGCGCCGCGCGATCCGTTCGGATTTGCCCAAGTGCAGGTCCGAGACGCAGAGCGTGGCGTAATCGGGCAGCCAAAGCGCGCCAGAGGGCAGGGCGCTGCACCGCGTACCGCAAAGAGTGAAATCAAAGTTGTTCATGCTCTGTTCTTTGCGCCAAACCACGGGCCGGATCAAGGCTCAAAGTGCGGCCACACCGGCCTGTTCCATCAGGCGCGCAGCTTCTTCTTCCAAGATGCGGTCCTGTGCTGCCCCCGCCACGGCTACGCGGCCCCGTTCCAGAAACATGGGCAAGGAAAGTGGCGTCACCCGATCAAGGATCAGGTGATCAATCCTGCCTGCGGTGCGGGTCAGCATTTCTTCGATCCGGCCAAAATCGACCAGCCCGCGCAAGGCCTCTTCGCGTGTGATCCGCAGCATCAGGTGGTCGGGGTCGTATTTTGACAGCGTGTCATAAAGAATATCCGAGGAAAACGTGGCCTGTCGCCCCGATTTGCGGGCCTGTGGCAGGTTGCGTTCGATCAGCCCGGCGATGGTCGCGGCCCCGCGAAAGGTTTTCTTCATCACCGCATTGCCCGACAGCCATGTTTCGAAATCGGCGCGGATGTTGTCGGGTTTGAACAGCGGGACAGGGTCGGTGACCGGGTCCAGCCCCCAGATCAGCGTAGCATAGTCGCTGGCGACAAAGCCCATCGGGTGCAGATCAAGCTCTTCCATCCTTTGGGTCAGCAGCATGCCCAGTGTCTGCATCGCATTGCGGCCCGCAAAGCCGTAAACGCAGATGTGATGCCGCCCTTCGTGGGGAAAGCTTTCGACGAGGATGCGGTTGGCCTCGGGGAGTTTTGAGTATTTGCGCTGCAAGCCCAGCCATTCGGCTGTGTGTCCGGGCAGGGCGGGCCAATCGGGCTGGTCGAACATGCGCAGGATGCGTTGTGACAGCTGGGTTGAGTTTGCGAACTTGGTTCCCATGAAGGTCGCGATCTTGGGGGTTTTGTCAGCGCGGCGGCTGACCTCGACGGTCATGTCCTTGAGGTTTTCATAGCGCACAACCTGCCCGCCGATCAGGAAGGTATCGCCTTGCGTGAGGGTTGCGGCAAAGGCCTCTTCGACCTCGCCCAAAGGTTTGAAATTGCCCTTGAGCCGGACCTTGAGCGTGTCGGTATCCTGGATCGTGCCGATGTTCATACGGATGCGTTGGGCTGCGCGCGGGTCGCGCAACTGCCACTTGCCATCCGGCCTTTGCAGCAACCGCTTCCATTTGTCATAGGCGCGCAAGGCATAGCCGCCTGTGGCGCAAAAATCGAGGCAGTCGTCGAAATCAGCGCGGGTCAGGCTGTGGTAGGCCCCGACGGTCGTGACCTCTTGATAAAGCTGGTCCGCGTCAAAAGGACCGGCGCATGCGGTGATCAGGATATGCTGGCACAGCACATCACGGGGGCCGGCACCTTTGGGATCACCGTCTAGATCATGGGCTTTCACCGCTTCGAGCGCTGCCACGCATTCAACGACCTCGAACCGGTTGGCAGGTACCAGAAGCGCCTTTGATGGCGCGTTATAGCGGTGGTTGGCCCGCCCGATCCGCTGCACCAGCCGTTTGACGTTCTTGGGCGCACCCACCTGTATCACCAGATCGACATCGCCCCAGTCGATCCCCAGATCAAGGCTGCCAGTGCAGACGATGGCCCGCAAATCACCTGCAACCATCGCCGCCTCGACGTTTTCGCGTTGTTCGCGGGATAGGCTGCCGTGGTGAATCCCAATGGGCAGATCGTCGGTATTGGCGAGCCACAGGTTGTGAAAGAAAATCTCTGCCTGCGCGCGGGTGTTGTGAAAGATGAGGGTGGTTTTATGTTTCTTGACCGCGTCCAGCACGGCAGGAATTGCATACTTCGCGCCGCCACCGGTCCACGGCGGGCGTTCTTCGGTCACCAGCATCGCGATGTCGGGATCGGGGCCGGGGTCTGCGTTGATGATGGCGCATGGGTCGGGATGCTGGGCGAGTTCGCGGGCGATGGCGGCGGGGTCTTCGACCGTTGCCGACAGGCCCACCCGACGCAGACCCGGTGCAAGGGTTTGCAGGCGGCTGAGCGCCAGCATCAACTGGTCCCCGCGTTTGCTTTCGGCGAGGGCGTGGATTTCATCGATAATGATCCGTTGCAGCCCCTTGAAGATATGAGGTGCATCTTCGTAGCTGGTCAGCAAGGCCAGCGATTCTGGCGTGGTCAGCAGGATATGCGGCGGGTCGGCGCGCTGTCTGCGTTTTTGCGTATAGGTGGTGTCGCCTGTTCGGTCCTCGATCCGGATCGGCAGGTTCATCTCGTCAACAGGGGTTCGCAGGTTGCGCTTGATGTCGGCGGCCAAAGCCTTGAGCGGTGAGACATAAAGCGTATGCAGTCCTGCATGATTCCCCTCTGACAGCGCGATGAGCGAGGGCAAAAACCCCGCCAACGTCTTGCCGCCCCCGGTGGGCGCGATCAGCATCAAGGCGGGCTCTGACGCCCGGTCAAGCATGGCTTTTTGGTGGGGATGGATATCCCAACCGCGCGTGGCGAACCAGTTTTCGAAAATTGGGGGAAGCGCGCTCATGGCGCTAAAGTGGCTTATCGGCGGGGTGCGTCAAGGCGAAAGAAGAACGCGCGATCGCACTTTGGTGCAAGTCACCTCTGTCTTCATCGCAAAAGGAAAAGGCCCCCCGTTGAAATGGGGGGCCGTTCTTTTTCAACGATCTGCCGGATCAGCGGACGATGTCTTCGTCCTTGACGAACATGTTGGCCCAGGCGCGGTCAATCAGTTCTGGCGACATCTGGTAAGGAATGCCTTCGAATTCACAGATCGAGATCATCTGGTCGATCAAAAAGATCGGCTGATAGTTGGCATAGATATTGTCGATTTCCGGGTAGCGCACGTTCAGCAGGTGAACCAGCGTATCTTCGTCCAGCGGCATCTTGCGCTTGCGTGCGACCATGGCGAAAATCTTGAGGAAGTCTTCTTGGTTCGGGCCGTCAATCTTGATCTTGTAGAAAATACGACGCAGCGCCGCTTTATCGAAGATCGCATTGGGGTGGAAGTTGGTCGAAAAGACAACAAGCGTATCGAAAGGGACTTCGAACTTTTCGCCGGATTGCAGGGCGAGGATGTCCTTGTTTTCTTCCAAGGGCACAATCCAGCGGTTCACAAGGGTCTGCGGCGGTTCCGCCTGACGGCCAAGGTCGTCCACGATGAAGATGCCGCCGGTCGACTTGAGCTGCAAAGGTGCCTGATATGTGCGTGCTGTCGGGTTATAGACCAGATCAAGCATGGAAAGTGAAAGTTCACCGCCGGTGATCACGGTCGGCCGTTCGCAGCGCACATAGCGCGTGTCAAAGCGGCCAGAGGTCCGGCGCAGACTGTTGGGGTCGTCCACGTCATCTTCGGCGGCTGAATGCACGATCGGATCATAGACGGTGATCACCTGACCGGAATATTCGATTGCACGTGGCACATAGATTTTGTCACCCAAAGCATCCCTGATACCGTTCGAGATCGAGGATTTGCCGTTGCCCGGAGGGCCATACATCAGGATGGACCGGCCGGCACTGACTGCGGGGCCCAGGTTCGAAAGCAGGTCATCGGGCAGGACCAGGTGGCCCATTGCGGTCTGCAACTGGTCACGGGTGATCTGGATATTGCGGATTGACTGGCGCTTGATCTGCTGACTGTAGATTGAAAGGGGGACAGGCATTGCGCCATAATACTCTGACTGCGCCAAGGCATCGAGCGCACGCGCACGTCCGGCATCTGTCAGCTGGTATCCCATCTCATTGCCGTTATTGGCGTTCAGAGTACCGGTGGCCTCGAGCAAAAGCTGGCTGCGCGCCATGTCCACCAGTTCTTGCGTCACCGGGACAGGAAGGCAGACCGCACGACTGATGGTCGAAACCAGATCAAGGTTCATTCGGAACATTGTCTTGATGAGGATGTCCCGCATCATGGCCATTGGCAGCAGCATGCCATCGAGACCGCGCGGCGCGGGGGGCGCCATTACACTGGTTGCTTGCACGTTCATATCGGGTTCCGTCCATCACCAAAAAAGATTGATACCGACGATACTGCGGCATCTGTTGTTTAATTTACATTCATTTATGGCGAAATCGTGAATAAACCTGCGCCAGTCCAAGGCATTGCAAGCTTATTCAGCGATAAACCGCCGCAAAAGCCAGATAGAGCACAAGGGTCATACTCAGCGGAAAACCCTTTGGAAAATAGCGTCCTGCATTCCAGCTTTGCCATTCCGCGACAGGTTTTTTGAGCGGGGTGAACCGAAAGAGCGAATGCACGGCCAAGGCACCAAGCAAACTGGCCGCAAAGAGCCGCAGAATCAGTTCGAGATCGGCAACCACAAAAAAGGGGGCCATAGCGGCGATCATTTTTGCATCTCCGCCCCCCATCGTTCTCAGGCTCCAAAGAGCCATGCAAACGACAAGGACAATCGGAAAATGCAGCCATTGCCACAGATACATCTCGAGCCCAAAGGCAAATGGGCCCAGCAGCGCATAAGCCACCATGAGGACAATGATCGAATTATTGGTGATCTTCATGGAACGCATATCGTTCCATGAAATGTAGATCGCGATGGGGATGACGGCTGGCAAGAACCAAAACGCGGCTTGTGCAGTCATCCCCATGTTGCTTTTAGTTCACAACGTTCGTTTCAAGTGCTTCCAAAGCGCGTGCGGCCTCTTCGAAATACTGTGGATGAGTGCTGATTGCGTCCGTCAACAGCGATTTTCCCATCGATACGTCGTTTTGCTTGATCGCTGCCAAAGCCATCGTATGCATCAACTGGGCCCGTTCGGTTTGGGTCATTGGAACGACTGGCAAGGTGTAGTTGCGCTGCGCTCCGCGGGCCAGAACGAGGTTATTCTTTGCGGTAAACATGTTGCTGTTGAACCGCAATGCATCAAAGAACAGACGTTCGGCTTCGCTATATTCGCCGCGCGTGAGCTTTGAATAGCCCCAGTTGTTGTAGACCGTTGCAGGGCGTGTGGTCAGGCCAACAGCCGTTTGGTAAAAGCTATCGGCTTTTTCCCACTGCTGACGGCTGTCTGCCACCATGGCTTCCAAACGATAGCGCTTGAATGTCTCATATGTCGGTGGGATCGTGTTCAGCGTCGCCGCAGCCTCGTCCCAGCGATTGTTCCGTACAAAAGCATCCGCCAGGTCGACACGGTCTGTGTCGGTTGCCTCTGGATTGGTGACCACAACTTGCCATGCATCTACTGCGTCTGCGTTGCGCCCTGCGCGGACCAGCGATTTTGCCAAGCCACGTTGCAAGTCGATCCGGCCGGGATCATTGGCGTTTGCGCTTGCAAAGTAGCGAACGGCCTCATTCGGATCACCGACTGTCAGCATAACGTCGTTGAGGTTGCTTTCGTCGATGACATTGAGGTCTTTCAATGCCCGTTCGACCTCGGCTTCACCGGTTGGTTGTTCACATGCGGACAAGCCAACGGCCGCCACACAAAGCGTCATAAAGATTCGATGGCGCATTTTTCTGCGTCCTTTTGCTGCTCTTACCTATAGGTCCGACATAAGTACGAAGTCGCCTGCACCTCGCCGGATCAGACTAAAGTTCTGATTTTCTTGTACCGCATTATTGTCAGGATTTTCAAAATTTGCGAGCGCTAAGCGTAAATTGTCGCGAATTTCATCCGAATTTCCGCTATCTGCGGCAAAAGCGCGTCGAAAAACCTCACTCGCCTCAGCGACTTCGCCTTTTTCCATCAAAATGACGCCCAGATTATTCCATGCCGCGGGGAAACTGGGGTCTTCTTCAACAGCGCGGCGCAGCCAGCGTTCGGCTTGACCCAGGCGCCCAAGTCTAAGATTGGCAGAACCGATGGCCGACATCGTATCGACATTCAGTCCCTGTTGCGCGGCGGCACGGTTGTAGGCGCTGAGTGCGAGTTCAAACTCGCCGGCTTCCATCAGGCGGTGCCCGACGATCAAACCGTCAACATCACTTGGCCCGGCAACACCCGGCGCAAAAACACCATCTCCTGAACGATTAAGGTCGCCTGAGGTACAAGCGGCAAACCCTGTCAGAAGAATGGCCAAAGCAAATGGCCATATCTTCATTGTGTGTCAGCGCCCGCCAAGACTTGTTGCGATCGCATAGATTGATGGGCCGATGAGCATCGCCATCAGTGGCGGTACCGTCAACATCATTGTGGCCAATGTCATCTTGGTCGGCAGTTTGTTCGCGGCTTCTTCGGCCCGCATGACCCGCTTGTCGCGCATTTCCGCAGAGTAGACACGAAGCGCGTCAGAGATTGATGTGCCGAATTGCGATGACTGTACAAGAACGGTCACGAAACTGGCAATATCCGCGACACCGCAGCGTTCAGACATGTCCTTGAGAACAGTGTTCTTGTCCTTACCCGCCTTCACTTCTTGGCTGACAGTCTCGAATTCTGACGCAAGTTCCGGAAAGCCGGACTTCAATTCCCGTGCGACACGAAGAATAGACTGGTCCAGTGATTGGCCCGCTTCAACGCACACAAGCATCATGTCCAAACTGTCAGGAAAGGCGTTGGTGATTGCTTCGATCCGCTTTTGCTTGCGGCGTGACACCCAATACTTTGGAAGGAAGTAGCCTACGCCTCCTGGCACCATGATCCACAGAACCAGATCCTGGGCCGTCACTTCGACTTGGGCCATCTGAACCATCGCGAAGATGCCACCGCAGACCAGACCGAAGAGTCCCAATGCAAACTTCGAAAAGTGGAAAATCCGAACCGCGTTGTTGCCACTGTAGCCAGCCTGCAAGAGCGTTAGTTTGTCTGCGGAGTATTCATCCGCATTCTGCGGTTCGAGGAAGCTGGAATATTTTTCCAGCTTGTCTTTGCGGGTGGCACTCCGGAGCTTTTCCCCCTTTGACGCACTTGCTTCGGCCGCGCGACCGGCAGCTTTGAGTTTGTCCAGAGGATCGACTTCACGCTTGAGCAACACAGGGAGTGTTATCAGGATTAGAAATACGCCCAGAAGGCCAACAATCATGAGAGGCCCAGAAGGTCCGAGCAACTCAACAATCATGCTTTGTATGTTCTCCATAGTCGTCCCCTTAAACCTTAATATTAACGAGCGAGCGCATCACAATGATGTTCATCACAAGAAATGCCACAACAACCAGCACCGCCGGAATGAAGAGGGGGCTTAGCATCACCTCGTCATAATAGTCGGGCTTGACGAGGTTGATCCCCAGAAGGGCGACAACAGGAAATGCCGAAAGCAGATTGCCGGACCATTTGGCCTCAGCCGTAATCGCGGCAACCCGGCGAAACAGACGAAACCGTGCCCGGATCACCTTTGCCAGACCGTCAAGGATTTCGGCAAGGTTACCGCCAGATGTCTGTTGGATCGTCACAGCAACCGCAAGAAAACGCATATCTTGGTTGTCGAGGCGCTCTGCCATAGCCTTGAGCGTTTCACCCATATCTCGACCATAAGCGGCTTCGTCCGAAATCATGCCCATCTCTGTTCCAAGCGGATCGGGAACTTCCCGGGCTACAATCGCAACAGAAGAAGAGAAAGGATGGCCCACACGCAGCGACCGGACCATCAGCTCTACTGCCTCAGGAAGCTGTTCTGCGATCATGCTCATGCGTTTTTTCGCTTTGCCGTTCACCCAAACATAGACGCCGCCCACACCCATCAAGGTACCAACGACAACTCTGATCGGCACGCCGACAGCGGTCATGAAAGTGAGAAGAATGAAGGAAACACCGCTCAGCACAACCATCAACATCATCAACTGTAGCGGTGTAAACGCGATGTTTGCTTTCTGCGCCTTATCAGCCAGCAAAGAGTAGATCGGGATACTCTGTGACTTCATGTGCTGGGTCATCTCCTTACGGAGTTGATCCAGAACCTGCTCACGAGAGCCGCCCTTGTCGAGCATGTCCAGACGACGGTTTACCTTGCCGTCCATGCTGATGGATTTGCCAAAAATGACCAGATACGCACCTTGGACCAGCGCCAGCACGGCGACAAAGATCAAGATATAGATAAGTGGTTCCGCAGAAATCATTGATATTACTCCGCGACCATAGGTTCAAAGATTGCAGGTGGCAGGTCGTAACCCCAAAGCTTGAACCGCTCCGAGAAGTGACTGCGGACACCGGTTGCTGTAAAGTGACCGATGATCTTGTTGTCAGGAGTAAGACCGACACGCTGATAACGGAAAATTTCCTGCATAGAAATGACGTCACCTTCCATACCGGTGATCTCTGTGATCGAGGTCATGCGGCGCGATCCGTCCTGTAGGCGGGACGCTTGCACAATCAGGTTCACAGCGGATGAGATCTGGCTGCGCATGGCCTTGATCGGCATGTCGATACCGGCCATCGCAATCATGTTTTCCAAACGTGAAATGCCGTCGCGGGCACTGTTGGCGTGGATCGTTGTCATGGAACCGTCGTGGCCCGTGTTCATCGCTTGCAGCATGTCGATGACTTCTTCGCCGCGTGTCTCGCCCACGATGATCCGGTCAGGGCGCATCCGCAAAGCGTTCTTGAGACAGTCGCGCTGAGAAACACCGCCGCGGCCTTCAACATTCGGTGGGCGGCTTTCCATACGACCGACGTGTGTCTGCTGCAGTTGAAGTTCCGCAGTATCCTCGATCGTCAGAATGCGCTCAGAGTCGTCGATAAAGCTGGATAGGGCATTAAGAGTGGTTGTCTTACCGGAACCCGTACCACCGGACACGATCACATTCAGACGGGTCGATACGGCGGCCTGCAAATAAGCGGCCATCTCTTCGGTAAAGGCTCCAAAATTGACCAGATCTTCGATACCAAGCTTGTCCTTTTTGAACTTACGAATGGAAACGAGTGAACCATCTACGGCAATCGGTGGAACCATGGCGTTGAAACGCGATCCATCTGCCAGACGCGCGTCAACATAGGGGTTTGATTCGTCCACGCGGCGACCCACAGCAGATACGATCTTGTCGATGATCCGCAGAAGGTGCCGTTCATCTTTGAAAGTTACGTCAGTCAGTTGGAGTTTGCCGTCACGCTCCACAAAGATCTGTTGCGGGCCGTTCACCAGAATATCGTTTACGGTATCATCTTTCAGGAGTGTCTCGAGCGGGCCAAGGCCTGTGACTTCAAAGAACAAGTCCTGGCTAAGGGTTTGGCGCTCATCGCGGTTCAGGACAATTCCCATCTCCTCGAGGGTTTCGTTCGCAATGGCGTTGATCTCGGACTTCAGTTCCTGCTCTGTCGCAGTTTCAAGCGCGGCAAGGTTCAGGTTGTCCAAAAGCGCCTTGTGCAGTTCCAGCTTGATCTCTCCCAAGCGTTCCTTGCGGCGTTTGTCCTTATCCATTGGCGCGACTTCACCGGGACGCGGGCTCGGCTTTGGTTTCATCATGGATTGACGTGCTGGTTGTTGTGGCGCCGCTGCAATCGCTGCGACGTTCACTTTCGGATTGGAGGCTGCGGGCGTTGCAGTTGCAACATCTTTGGAAATCGTTGGTTTTTTGTATTTCGAAAACATAGCGTTACCTCTTAAGCTCTCGCTGTGGTTGCTGCATCCAGATTGACATCATGGACTGATTTCGCAAGTTTCATGATCTCTTTGCGCAGAGGGTTCTTTGGAATAGTTTCTGACATTGGCGTGCCATGGTCAGCGCTTTGCATCACTGGCTTGCCGCCGTCCGGCAATAAGACTTCAATTGAAATGCCAAGGCTGTCAGACAGTCGCTTAACACGGCTTTTCCCATTGAGGTCTGTGAAGCCGGGTGCGCGATTCAACACAAACCGTATCTTTTCAAATGGAAGGTCTTCTGACTGTAAAGCGCGCTTGAGGCGCAGCGTGTTTTGCGCCGACCGCATATCCAGTTCGATCATCGCAAAATAGACATGGGCCATCTCAAGAACGGTTTGCGACCATTCCACCATCGTTGAAGGCATATCGATGATCACGTAGTCAAAGTTCTTGCTCGCCATTTCGATCACCCGCGAGATATCCAGCGGCGTGATCATGTCGAGTGGTATCATATCCATCGGCGCGGTCAGCACATGCATCTTGTCGCCAAATGTCAGCAGGGCCTGCTGGAAAGCCTCACTGTCCATAGCTTCTGTGTCGGTCAACATTTCAAGGACAGCTTCACGACGCGGCAGATCGAGATATGTCGAGGTCGAGCCGAATTGAAAGTCGAGGTCGAGCAAACAGACCTTGGGAGGGTCATCTTTGTCGATATTGGCCAATTCCCATGCCATGTTCACAGCAAACAAGGTCGCTCCCGTTCCGCCTGCAATGCCATGAACGGGGATGATGACGCCAGAGCGATCACCTGTTGCCTGGAACTTCGTTGCCGTGGTCTGTGTGGGCAGCGGGGTATCCGGAGCGGTCAAGACCCGTTCAATTGCGCGCGCGAGCTCGTTTTCTGGCAGAGGGTAGGGGACGAATTCGTCACCACCTTCGCGTAGCAATTGGTGCAAAGCGGTCGGGCTGACATCTTCCGCGATCAAAATGACTTTTATATTGGCGGCTTTCGCACTTGCGATGACCCGTGAAATATTGGGCAGGTTGTCTTCGTCTTCCGCATCCATGGCGATGGTCACGAACTGAAGGCCTTTTGCATCAGGCTGCGCAAGGAATGCTGCTGCATCGTCAAAACTGAGATCACCCCAAGCGTCACCAAGTGCGGCCTCCATATCTTCGATCAGAAGATCGAAGTTCTGGACGTCGCGGCTGATTGTGCATGCCACGATTTGTGGCGGGTCGCTTTGTACAACCGGGCTAGTACTCATTTATAGATGTCCCCATCACTTTGATCACACTCAATTATGCCAACTGAGAAAGTCATCCTAACACAAGCGATAGAATTGCCTACAGCCCAGTGGCAGGACGCTGATACTGATATCACTATTTTAGGGAATCTTGTCGAGATTAGGACCAAAAGATCGTAATTGTGCGAATTATTGCGACGATCTTGATAAACCTCTGAGAATGTTGACGCCGGACGATAAATCCGGCGTCAACTTGATAAGCGTAAGTTAGCCTTCGCCGGTCGTTATCTGGGCACCGGTGACGCCAGATTGGGGAATCGCGCTGCCAACGTATTCGCGGAAGATGATCTGCGCATACTTTCCGTTTAGGACAAGCGGGTTGCTTTCGACGAAACCAGAGACCTCTGTTACAGTACGACGGTTCCGACGTTCGCGACCTTCAGTGACAACAAGCGGTTGGGTTTCACCGAAGGAAGCTACTGCATCCAGTCGGCTACGATCGATCCCTTGCGACGTCAGGAAAGCAACCGCTGCTTGCGCACGACGCAAACCAAGAGCGCGATTGTAAGCCTGGCTTCCGACCAGATCGGTGTGTCCATAGACCGTGAAGCGAACTTCAGGGAATTGTTTGATCCAATCTGCTTGGCGCATCAATGTGGCGCGCGCATCTGCATCAAGCACGCTCGAGTTGAACGCAAAGTTGACTGTTGAATTCACGTCCGATGCAAAACGGCGAGCAAGGTTGATCGTATAATCCTGCTGACCGGTCTGAACCAACCGATTGTTCATAGTCGCTTCACCAAAATCACCGGTATCGATGACAGAGCCAGCTTCAGAGTAGAAAGACCCTAAGGATGAATCTGTCGGCGAACAGGCGGCAAGTGTTGCGGCAGCGATAGCCGTGGTCATAAAATATTTCATAGACTTACGCTCCATTCATTCGTCAAGAACATAGCCGTAGGACCCGCTAAAGTCCTGTCGTGCTACTTCGCCTGCTGCACCGGAAGAAGGTGCACCTGTCCGGGCAACGCGGCCAAACAAGAACAGGTCTTGCTCTGTCGGTGGGCGGACACGGTCAGTTGGCAATGCCAATGCTTCACCGCGCGTTGGTGAGACAAGGTGTGGTGTGATGATGATCACCAGTTCGGTTTGGCGACGTGCATACTCGGAACTACGGAAGAGAGCTCCAAGAATTGGAATGTCACCGACCCAAGGCACCTGACCTTTCAGGTCTGTGAAGTCATCTGACAACAGACCGGCAATCGCGAAGCTCTCGCCATCACGCATCTCGACTGTTGTGGATGTTTCACGCCGACTAAAGGCATCAATCGCAAAGCCATCGGCCTGGAAGCTGTTTGACGTATCAATTGCCGAAACAGCAGCAGTCAGTTCCAGATTGATGATATCTTGATCAACCACGCGAGGGATAAAGTTAAGCTCTACACCGAATGGCTTGAATTCAACCGAGATGGCACCGTCTGCATTCGAAACGGGTACAGGATATTCGCCACCAGCAAGGAAAGTTGCCTCCTGGCCGCTCAATGCTGTCAGATTGGGTTCTGCAAGCGAGCGCACAACCCCTTGGGATTCCAACGCTTCCAACAGGATACCGACCTCAAGACCGCCAGCGCCAAACCCAAAGAGGAATGCACCATTGCTGTCAGGTGACGATGTAAGGGCATTTGGTACGGAAATGACAGCCCCCGACACATCTGGGTTCGGGATAGAACCAACGCCGCCGATCCCAGTTCCGCCCGCAACCCGTACATCATCGTTAAATGCCAGACCGGAGAGAGAAAGTGACGAAGAAAGCGCTTTGCTGACAGAGCGCTGCATTTCGGCAAACCGCACTTTCAACATGACCTGTTGTGTTCCGCCAACAACCATCAAGTTCGAAACCCGATCAGGTGCATACCGCTGAGCAAGCTCTAGCGCACGGTCTAGACGCGCGATCGAGCTTACTGTGCCCGACAGAACGATCCCGTCATTCGCTGTGCGAACCTCGATGTTCTCGCCAGGTAGAATCTGGGTCAGACGCTCTTTGAACTCGGCAACATCAGGAGAAACATGGACCTCCACGTTCGTAATAAGGCGCCCATCAGCGCCAAGAAGAGTCATCGTCGTGCGGCCGGGTTCTTTACCCAGCACGTAGATTGTCCGATCGGAAAGCGACGAAATGTCAGCGATCCCGGGATTTGCAATAGATAGTTCCGCGAAGGGGACGTCGCTCTCCACGACAACGGCCCGGTTCATCGGAACGCTGAGTGCGCTGGACGCTGCGCCGCGCAAGACGCGCAACGTTTCGGCCGGTGCAAATGTTGGTGCTGCCGCGGTAAACGACAACGCTAAGCCAGCAATAGCTGCCTTCAAAAATCTGTCATATTTCATAAGTGACCTGCCTCTCCGATCACGCCTCATTAATGGGTCTTAGTGCCCTCACGTGATAACCATGCGGCAGATCGCCATTTATTGCAAGAATCAAGAGGTTGGAAGGCAAAGCGTATGTGGACAACTGGCAACACTTGCGATCCAAGACAAAAAACGACCAACTGAATAAGGCAATTTTTCGATGCGCTTTTTGGTCCCGCTCGTTAAGAGTTTAGTCCTCGCAAGGCACTTGAAGTGTTACGATGTCAACGCCACGGCGCTCGCGTCGCGTACAAATTCTCTCTTCAACCACTTCTGGCGCTTCCTCGACAACGACAGC
Source organism: Yoonia sp. (assembly GCF_030731595.1). Classification (GTDB taxonomy): domain Bacteria; phylum Pseudomonadota; class Alphaproteobacteria; order Rhodobacterales; family Rhodobacteraceae; genus Yoonia. The sequence continues at coordinate 61,939 of NZ_JANQTS010000088.1, read as the reverse complement.
CTCGATCCCCAATACATCCTGGATATTGGTTTCAATCGTCTCCGTCCCGATCTCGTCGTCATTGCGACCAATCGGCGTCAGCGACAGTGATCCTGCAGATTGCAGAACCTGAAGATCAGCAAAGTCTTCCTGCGAGACCTGAACGACAACACCATTGCCACCCTGATCGATCGAAATGATTTCGAGACGGCTCTTTACCAGGCGTGAAATTTGCTGGCCGTCGCCGACCCGACCCGACCAGTAAAGATCAATCACATCCGAGTTGCGCAATTCGCCAGAGAAAGAACGGGTAAGTTCATCCGGCAGGGGAAATGCGCGCATCCCGGGGTCCAGCAGTGCTGTAATACCCTGAGCTGCACCGGCCTCCGTTACCTTTGAAATCAAGATTGGTTCGTTGATCCGCATCGGGATCCGGACAACACGAGGAACATTCACGCCTTCAGGAAAGAGGCCTTCCTCTGTCTGAAAATAGCCATCGGGGAGGTTGTCGACCGCATATTTGATGATCTTCACGTCATCAATCGTCAACCGTTCGCCATAGGTTAGATCACGGGACGGCGCATAGATGTCGATTGTTTGCACGACATTTGATGCCCGCTCTCGTTCGCGCTGGAGGGCAGCCGACTGCGTGTCCATATACTGATTGACCATGTACACAGCAAAACCCGCCAAGCCCATGCCGATCAAAAGGACTAGTCCAAAAACTCCGCGCATAACTTCTATCCTCACTTTGTGCCCAATTGTTCGGACAACACATAATATTCTTTAACACTGGTCAATCAGCACTTGAGTACTCGAGGCGGTTCTAATGCATTGCATTGGTATCGCACAAGCCAAAGGTCGATCAACTTTTGCTTGCACCGTCCAGGCGCTGTGACGCCCGCGGTCGCGATGGCTTGGTCAAGGTCCAAAATGCGTACAGGTCCGATCGTGTAGAACGTTCCGGGAACTGCGCACGCTGACAGGATTGCTTGCGTCGCGAGAGAAAGACTTCAACAGGTCGATCCAGTCACCGACCCTTTGCCCAACACGTCAGTCTGCGGGCGCTGCAGGTAGCGCGGCAGTTGCTGGCACGTTCTGCGTTGTCAGCGATGTTTCGATTTCGTTACCCAAATCGGTGCTGCCTCGGGTTATCACAAGTCCGACGGTCAGACTGAGTACACAGATAGCGGCTGTGATTATGACAAAGTCGACGGTGACCGCGCCATCTTCGTTTTTGGCAAAACTCGCGAAGCGACTTTTCATCCTGTCCACCTTCGTTTTTCTTTCTGTCTGTGTGCAGGAAAGCCTTGCAAGCCTATTTCCCAGACCGCTGACTCCCTCAATTGATGTCAAAACGATCCTCGCTGCAAAACCACTTACGAACACTGTTCCGGCACTAAACCAGAAAAAGCTGCGCCAAGATTATCAGGCGCAGCTTTCTTTCACTCTCTAGAAATCAGGGTTTCTAGACAAATGCATTTAGGTTGCTGGCGCACCTGGCAGAGTCACAGTCGCTGGCGCGCTCTGTGTTGTCAAAGATGTTTCGATCTCGTTGCCGAGGTCCTGCGCACCGCGGGAGATAACGCCGCCAACGGCCAGGCCGAGAACAACGATTGCAGCTGTCAGAACTACGAAGTCAACAGTGACAGCACCGTCTTCGTCGTTGCGGAAATTTTTGATAAAGTTAAGCATTGTATTCCCTCCTCAGGGTATTAGCAGAGTTTGTTTCGTTCCTCGCCGGTGTCTGGGACCATCTTTCAAAAGCGCCATCCCCGTCTTGGATGAACATATATAGCCTGCGGAATGGGGCGGGAGTTTGGCATGTAGAGAAATTTTTGCGTAGAAAGTGGAATTCTCGCTTAAATCACTATAAAGTATTGATTTTAAATGAAAGAAATATTCATCTCTCGTTAATATTCGAGCGTTTTCGTTGCTGAAATGCCGGTAATTGCGGTGAATCGACGATCATTGTTCCCCAAAACTTGGATTGTTGGCAGTTTTCTGCCATCTTTAAATGAACAACAATCGGCGAGCAGGCCCCAAAAATGAATCGTCAAATCATAAGCATAGCGGCATTGATCGCGATCTTCGCTGCGTCTGGCGCAGTGGCCGAAGTCGAGCGTCTTCAGCCTGACTTTACCTTTAAGCGCGTGACGGTCCCTACTGGGAACACGACCAATCGTATTACTGTCCAGATCGATCCGACAGCGCCGCGCCTCGGCCCGGTCTATGCAGAGCCAGAGCCGGAACCTATCGTTGCTGGCGGGGCGATCGTTTTGCCGCAACCTTCGGGGCTGGAGTGGTTTTGGACGACAGTCTCGCCTGCGATGGATGATCCAAGCCCTGTCAGGCTTCAAAGGGCGATGGAGCAAATCAATAATCCACCACGAGGATCTGCGATAGCAGCGCCGCGCTTGCAGGCGCTTCAGGATATTGCGTCCGAGCACGGGCTCCATATCCTGCGCGAGACTGTCGGGACACGGGTTTCACCCGCACTCGTCCTTGCGGTGATCGCAGTCGAGAGCGCGGGGCGTACCCAAGCCGTAAGTTCGGCCGGTGCGGAAGGTCTGATGCAATTGATGCCGGATACGGCAACGCGGTTTGGCGTCACCAATAGCATGGACCCTGCAGAAAACATCAAAGGTGGCGTTGCCTATCTGGCTTGGCTGCTTGATCATTTCGGGAATGACCCGCTGCTGGCCTTGGCCGGATACAATGCTGGCGAGGGGAATGTGCGCCGCTACGATGGCGTGCCGCCCTTCAGCGAGACACGCGCCTATGTGCCCAAAGTGCTGGCAGCATGGCAAGTTGCAAAGGGGCTTTGCCGCACACCACCCGAGTTGATCACGGATGCCTGCGTCTTTAACGTCAACGGTATCTAGACAGAAAAGACATCGGCCCATTCGGGGTGTTTGCGCCGTTGTGCATTCACAAAGGGGCAGAGCGGGACAATCTGGAAACCCTTGCTGCGCGCATCCGCGATGAATTCGCGCAGCATCAAGAGCCCGATGCCTTCGCCCTCATGGCCGCTGGCGACTTGGGTATGGTCAGCAATCACCATTTTTGGCGACATGACGGAATAGGTCATCTCACTCTCACCCGACGGATGCACGATATAATAGCGACCCTTGCTGCCGTTTTCTTCGTGCATGACCGTCAGGTCAGACAATATGGGCCTCTGTCGCGGCGCGCAGTTCTGCTTCGGTGACGCCTTCAGCGGTTTCTACGATCTTCAAGCCGCCCTCGACGACATCCAGCACACCAAGGTTCGTGATAATCCGGTCAACCACGCCCTGACCAGTCAGCGGCAGGGTACAGGCTTTGAGCACTTTGCTTTCGCCATGTTTGTTGGTGTGGTCCATCACGACGACGACGCGGCCAACACCTGCGACCAGATCCATCGCACCGCCCATGCCTTTGACCAGCTTGCCGGGAATCATCCAGTTCGCCAGATCGCCGTTCTCGGCAACTTCCATCGCACCCAAAATCGCCATGGCGATCTTGCCGCCACGGATCATGCCAAATGAGGTCGCACTATCGAAATAGGCCGTCTGGGGCAGTTCGGTGATTGTCTGCTTGCCCGCATTGATCAGATCGGCATCTTCTTCCCCATCAATCGGGAAGGGTCCCATGCCCAACATGCCGTTCTCGGACTGGAGCGTTACCTCGACTCCTTCAGGAATATAGTTCGACACCAAGGTCGGAATGCCGATGCCAAGGTTGACGTACCAGCCGTCCTGCAGCTCTTGGGCGGCGCGTGCCGCCATTTGATTGCGATCCCAAGCCATTATGCTGCCCTCACTGTGCGTTGCTCAATCCGCTTTTCGTGATCACCCTGGATGAGGCGATGCACATAGATACCCGGCAAATGGATGCTGTCAGGATCAAGGCTGCCTGTGGGGACGATTTCTTCGACCTCGACAACACAGACCTTGCCACACATGGCGGCAGGCGGGTTGAAGTTGCGCGCAGTCTTGCGGAACACAAGGTTTCCGGTCGCGTCCGCCTTCCAAGCTTTCACGATCGAGAGATCGGCAAAAATACCTTCTTCCAGAATATAGGTCTGGCCATTGAAGTCTTTATGTTCCTTGCCTTCGGCGATGACCGTACCCACGCCCGTCTTGGTATAGAACCCCGGGATGCCGCACCCGCCGGCACGCATACGTTCGGCCAGAGTGCCTTGGGGGTTGAATTCCAGTTCAAGCTCGCCCGAAAGATATTGGCGCATGAACTCTGCGTTCTCGCCCACATAAGAGCTGATCATCTTCTTGACCTGACGGGTTTGCAGCAAAATACCGATGCCGAAGTCATCAACGCCCGCATTGTTCGAGGCGAAGGTCAGATCCTTGGTGCCCGCGTCCTTGATCGCAGACAGCAAAAGCTCTGGGATGCCACACAGGCCAAAGCCGCCTGCAGCAATAAACATGCCGTCATGCAAAAGCCCATCAAGGGCGGCGGCGGCGTTGGGATAGATTTTCTTCATGCATGTTCTCCCGATGGTGTTGGCAACTTGTGGCGTCCAACCGTAACAGAGTCAATAAATTGCCGCATTGCAGCGGGACAGTGACGGGACCAATGAAAGCAAGGCAATCCCCGCCCCCGGTGTCACGCTTTCTTGGCGGCCGGTTTCTTCTTGGCTGCGGCTTTCTTTGCGGGGGCCTTTTTGCCAGCGGGCTTTTTCTTTCCCGCTTTTTCGGCCCGTTCATCAATCAGATGCACAGCCTGCGCCAAGGTCAGATCGTCCGGTGCGATCGTATCGGGGATCGTCGCGTTGATCTTTTCCCACTTCACGTAAGGACCGTATTTGCCGTCATAGATATTGACGGGGCCGCCTGCTTCTGGGTGTTCGCCCAATGCGCGGATCGGAGCAGCGGCCTTGCCGCGCGCACCGCGTGATGCGACTTTTTCCGCCAGAAGCTGCACGGCACGGTTCATCCCAACAGTCCAAACCTCGTCAATACTTTCTAGGTTCGCGTTCGTGCCGCCCCGATCCGAGGTGCTTGCCGCATGTTTGAGATAAGGTCCATAACGCCCGATGTTGGCCCAGACTGCCACGCCATCCTCGGGGTGAGGCCCAATTTCGCGCGGCAGCAACAGTAGCCTGACAGCCTGTTCCAGCGTTACCTCTTCTGGTTCCCAATCGGCGGGGATGCTCTGGCGCGGGGGCTTTTTGTTCTCGTCCGTCACAGCACCGCGCTGGGCAAATGGCCCAAAACGGCCCTTGAAGATGCGAATCTCATCGCCCGAATCCACCCCCAGCAATTTCCCTTCTGGCGGAATGGCGGACGCCTCTGCCTCTGGGTTGGGAGGGCCGAAGGGGCGGGTGTATTTGCACTCGGGGTAATTCGAGCAGCCGATGAACGCGCCACCTGACCGGGCTGTGCGCATCGACAAACGCCCAGCACCGCAGTTGGGGCAAAGGCGCGGATCGCTGCCGTCTTCGGTGGGCGGGAACAGATGCGGCTCCAGCACTTCGTTGATTTTCTCAAGCACCTCGGTGATGCGCAAATCGGCGGTTTCCGCAATCGCCGCTGAAAAATCGCGCCAGAACTGGCCAAGCACTTTCTTATAGTCAGCGTCGCCAGCGCTGACCTCATCCAACTGGTTTTCCAGATCGGCGGTAAAATCATAGCCGATATATTTCTGGAAATAATTGGTCAGAAAGGCGGTCACGAGCCGCCCTTTATCCTGCGGGATCAGGCGGTTCTTGTCTTTCTCGACATAGCCACGGTCCTGAATGGTCGTGACGATAGAGGCATAGGTGGACGGGCGGCCAATGCCCAGTTCTTCCATGCGCTTGACCAGCGTCGCCTCGGTATAGCGGGGCGGGGGCTGGGTAAAGTGCTGTTCTGGATCAACCGATTTCTTCTCTGCTTTCTCGCCCTCGGCCAGTTGCGGCAGACGCTTGTCGTCATCATCAACGACGCTGTCGTCCTTGCCCTCTTCGTAGATCGCGATAAAGCCGTCAAAGACCATGACCTGCCCGTTGGCGCGCAGGATCACCTGCTCATCTTTGCTGGCGATATCTACGACAGTACGCTCAAAGCTGGCGGCGGCCATCTGGCTGGCCATGGTGCGTTTGTAGATCAGGTCATAAAGCTTGCGCTGGTCCGCGTCCGAGATCTTAGCCTCCTCGGTGCTGACGTCCATTTCCGTCGGGCGGATACATTCGTGCGCTTCCTGCGCGTTCTTGGCTTTGTTTTTATACATGCGCGGCTGATCGGGCAGATACTTGGCGCCAAACTTTGCGGTGATCGCATCGCGGGTCGCTGTCACGGCCTCGGGGGCCATATCGATCCCGTCGGTCCGCATGTAGGTGATCAGACCGGCCTCATAAAGGCGCTGGGCCACGGACATGGTCTGTTTGGCACCCATGCCGAACTTGCGGCTTGCCTCTTGTTGCAAGGTCGAGGTCATGAAGGGCGGCGAAGGGTTCCGCGTCGCAGGTTTCGCCTCGACCGAAGTGATCACCAGATCGCGCGAATTGATGGCCTGAACGGCCATTTCGGCCTGTGTTGCGTTTGCAAGGTCGAATTTGTCCAGCTTCTTGCCAGCCAGCGTTGTCAGCCGTGCCTCGAAGGTCTGGCCGCGTGCGGATTGCAGCAGGGCCTTGACGGTCCAGTATTCCTGATTGCGGAAGGCTTCGATTTCCATCTCGCGCTCGACGATGATGCGCAGACAGACCGATTGCACACGGCCCGCCGATTTGGCACCCGGCAGTTTGCGCCAGAGGACAGGGGACAGGTTAAAGCCGACAAGGTAATCCAGTGCGCGGCGGGCAAGGTAAGCCTCGACCAATGGCTGGTCCACCTGACGGGGATTCTTCATCGCGTCGGTCACGGCAGCCTTGGTGATCGCGTTAAAAACGACGCGGCTGACGGGCGTGTCTTTCTTGATCGCCTTCTTGGCCAAGAGCGCCTCTGTCAGGTGCCAGGAAATCGCCTCGCCCTCGCGGTCGGGGTCGGTGGCAAGGATCAGTTCGTTGTCGTTTTTCAGCGCGTCAACAATGGCCTTGATATGCTTTTTACTGTCTGCCGCGATCTCCCATTTCATGTCGAAATCGTCGTCGGGAAGGACCGATCCATCTTTCGGAGGCAGGTCACGGACATGCCCATAAGACGCCAGAACAGTGTAGTTGCTGCCAAGGTATCCGTTTATTTTCTTAGCCTTAGCGGGGGATTCGACAACAACGACGGGCATGAGAATCCTTTACAGAAAATACGGTTCCTTAAGTCGGGCAAGATGTGGCGTCTGTCATCGGAATGTCAATGAGGGGAAAAATCTTTGCAAAAATGCAGGTCGATTTCAGATCGCGCGGGCCAGCAAACCACCGGCCTGCCGTATGATTTTACCATCCAGTTCAAGGTCAACGAGCACCGGACCCACGTCCATCGCGCTGGCCTTGATGTCGCGCAAAAGCTGGTCTTCGGCGATGGGCGCAGGCCCAAGCCGCGCCAGAATCTCGGAATGGAGTGCTGCTGTGTCCCGCAAACCGCGGGTTTGCGGCACGACAACGTCAAGCGTCGGTTCTTGTTCAGCGACAGGTTGCAGGGTTTCAATAATATCGGCGGCATTGCGCACCAATGTCGCACCGTCGCGGATCAGCATGTTGCAGCCCGACGCGCGCGCATCAAAAGGATGTCCGGGGACTGCCAGAACATCGCGCGCCTGATCAAGGGCATTGCGCGCGGTGATCAGGCTACCTGACTTGGCCGCAGCCTCGACCACGACAACAGCTTGCGCCAGACCCGAGATGATCCTGTTCCGTGCCGGAAAATGGCGCGCTTGCGGCTGCAGGCCCATCGGCATTTCCGACAAGCGCAAGCCGGATTTTGCGATATCATGCGCCAGTTGCGCATTCTCCGACGGATAGATGACATCGACACCGCCCGCCTGCACCGCAATGGTGCCATGCGTCAGTGCACCAAGATGCGCTGCCGCATCAATGCCGCGCGCGAGGCCGGATACAACGGCATAGCCCGCCAAAGACAAATCCTCGGCCAGACGTTTGGCCATGCGCGTTCCAAGAGATGAGGCATTACGCGCGCCCACAAGCGCGATGATAGGGCGCTGCAGGAGGCTGACCTTGCCCATTACCCACAACATGGGCGGCGCGTCATCGATCTGCGCCAGCGACGCAGGATAGTCCGGAGTGCCCGCGATCAGCAGACGGGCACCTGCGGATTTGCCCGCCTTCAGCTCTGCAAGTGCTACGCCTTCGGGGCAGACCGTATAGTCAGAAACGCCTGCCGCCTGCGCGATCAGCGGCAGGGCGCGCAGCGCGTCCGCCGCAGTGCCATGTTCTGCGATCAGCCGATGATAGGTCGCCACGCCAACCCGACGTGATCGCAATAGGCGGAGCCGGTTGACCGTATCCTCTTCCGTGGTGGGGGGGAGTTGGGGGTGAGTGGAAGATGTGTTGTTTCCGGTCATCCTGTGAGCTCCGCCATATTGCTACGACAGGCTTAGAAGATCGAGGTTAACGAGTCGTAACCAGAATCCGCGCCTTTTCAAAAAAACTGGAACCTTTCAAAAGACCGTTTTGGCGGTGCATTCGGCATCGCCACCAGCATCCCGCCGCCGCTCTGTTCTCAATGATTTCTTAGGTCTTTGTGATTTAGGACCGAAGAAGTTTGAAGACAGCACATCAGAGGAGTTGGGTGCCAGTCCCAAAGTATTTCATTTGAAGCATGTACTGCAGCAGGCACGGAAAGATCCTAAGGACGTGACCCCTCAATACGAGGATGCTGGCCTGTTCAAGACCCAGATTTGCACAGTGCGTCTCGACTTGGTGCCCGTGATCAATTTCAATCGGCGTGGCGATATCATTATCCGGTGTTTTGTTAAGGCAAATCTGCGCGCAGAAGTTTTGTTTGCGGGGCGGCGCGTCCGTGAGACCAAGCCGCTTGTGCAGGAACTCAATGACCTCAAGACCCGCGCCTACAAGGCTGCGGTGCAAAGCCAGCTGCCAGTCCCCGATCTTGATGGGATCAGACTGCAAGCCGAAATTGAAGGCGCGTGGCGCAGACGCCTTTTTCAAGACGAAGACGGCTGGGAAAAGCGCGCCTACCAGCTTGTCGCGGCACGCTGTTTGTTCCACCTTTCCAACGGGTCTGCCATGGCCATTGGTATGCCACCTGAAACCCTGCCCTAAGTGGCTGGGCTTCCACCTATGGACCTATGCCGCAGCACCGCCAACCGTTAGCCCGCCGATCAGCAGGCTGGGCTGGCCGACACCAACCGGAACCCATTGCCCGGCCTTGCCGCAGTTTCCAATGCCAGGATCAAGGGCCAGATCATTGCCGATCCCGCGGATCTGCTTCAGCGCTGTCGCGCCGTCGCCAATCAACGTCGCCCCCTTCACAGGCGCACCGATGACACCGTTCTTGACACGGTAGGCCTCTGTGCAACTGAACACGAATTTGCCGTTGGTGATATCGACCTGCCCACCACCAAACCCGACTGCATAGATCCCGTCCTTGAGGTCGGCAACCAAAGCCTCTGGGGCGGTATCGCCCGCCAGCATATAGGTATTGGTCATGCGCGGCATCGGCGCATGGGCAAAGCTTTCGCGGCGACCGTTGCCTGTGGGTGCCACACCCATCAATCGGGCGTTCTGGCGGTCTTGCATATAACCCACCAGAACACCGTCCTCGATCAGTGTGTTCTTGGCGCTGGGCGTGCCCTCATCATCCACGGTGATCGAGCCGCGCCGATCCGGGATCGTGCCGTCATCCAGCACGGTTACGCCTTTGGCCGCAATCTGCTGGCCCATCAATCCAGCAAAAGCGCTGGAGCCTTTGCGGTTGAAATCACCCTCCAGCCCGTGACCGATCGCTTCGTGTAACAAGATGCCCGGCCAGCCGGGGCCAAGGACCACATCCATCACGCCTGCAGGTGCAGGCTCTGCATCCAGATTGACCAAGGCAATGCGCAAAGCTTCGCGGGTGACAGGCTCCCAATGGTCACGGCCGATCAAGCCGATGAGGCCAGCTCGGCCGCCGCCACCCATGCCGCCGCTTTCCCGCTTGCCGTTCTCTTCGACGATGACACTGATGTTCAGTCGGGACATCGGGCGGGTATCTGTCACCAAAGTGCCTTCGGGGCGCAGGATCAGCACCTCTTGATGCGAGGCCGCGATGGTTGCTGAAACTTGCACCACACGGGGATCCAGCGCACGGGCAAAGGCATCAATTTCTTTCAGCAGGTCGATCTTTGCAGGGAACGTGGCCTGCAACATCGGGTCGTCATCGGAATAAAGCTTGCGATTGGTGCCAGCAGGACCCGCGGCCATCGTCCCGCCGCCATCGCCCACAGCAAGGCGGGCCGTAGCGACCGCGCGCTTGAGGGCATGTTCGTCGATGGTCGTGGAATGGGCATAGCCCGCTGTCTCGCCGCGCACGGCGCGCAGGCCGAATCCTTCGGAAGCATCAAAGCTTGCGGTCTTGATGCGGCCATCGTCAAAGGAAATGACTTCGGATTTGCGCCGTTCCAGAAACAGCTCTCCGTCGTCCGCGCCCGCTGTCGCCTCGCGCAAGAGCGCAAGCGCGGTATCTTGGTCCAGATTGGTTTCGAACGGGCGAAATGGATCAGTGGACATGGATTTTTCCTTCACGGCGGTCAATTTTGTGGCGAAAGCGTCTGTTTGACGCAACTGCGGTTCTTGAGTTGTTCATCAGGATATGGGACACGGTCCAACGAATACAATGGGATTCCGTTCGCAGCCCGTGCGGAAGAACCAGGGAGACGCGCCAGACGGCGCAATGATGATAGGGTAAGATATGCGTTTGAAAACCTTTGCGACCTCGCTCTGGGCCACGGCTGGTCTTGTGATGGCGGGATCTTCTGTCTTTGCACAAGACGTCAATCAAGAGCTTGAAATTGTCGGACGTCCTGTGAACGGCGCGATGGGCTTTCAGCCAGCCGCGACGGAATTGGCGCGCGATGTGGTTTGGTTGGACAATCTTCTGCTGATCATCATCACTGCGATCACGCTTTTTGTGACGGCTTTGATGGCATGGGTAGTGATCCGTTATAACCACAAACGGCAGCCAGAGCCTGCGACCTTTACCCACAACTCACCGCTCGAGATTGCATGGACAGTCGTACCTGTCGTAATTTTGGTGTTTATCGGGGCCTTCTCTTTGCCAGTGCTTTTCAAACAGCAGGAAATCCCCGAGGCCGACATCACGATCAAGGTCACCGGTTATCAGTGGTACTGGGGCTATGAATACGTGGATCATGGCGTCGCTTTCGACAGCTACATGCTGGGACGCGACGAGCTTGAAGAGAATGGTTACAGCCAGGCAGAATATCTTCTGGCAACGGACACAGCCGTTGTTGTGCCAATCGGTGCGACGGTTGTCATGCAGGTCACAGCGGCGGACGTGATCCATTCCTGGACCATTCCGGCTTTCGGGGTGAAGCAAGATGCGGTCCCTGGTCGTCTGGCAGAACTGTGGTTCGCGGCAGAGCGCGAGGGCATCTACTTTGGTCAGTGCTCTGAACTTTGCGGCAAAGATCATGCCTATATGCCGATCACAGTGAAAGTGGTCAGCCAGGAAACCTATGATGCTTGGCTCGCCGAAGCGATCGGAACGTCCTAAGAGGTAAGGTGGGTCAAGGCCCACCTTGCGCCTGTTTAACACTGCAAAGCGGGTCTTGGTGACCTGCCCAATTTTATAAGGTCTGCAATGAGCGATATCAGCGCAAGCGACAGAACCTACGAGGCAGGTATGGGCGATTACTTTGCCCTGCTCAAACCGCGTGTGATGTCGCTTGTCGTGTTCACCGCACTTGTCGGGCTGCTTGCGGCACCTGTTCCGGTCCATCCTTTCATCGGCTTCGTGGCGATCCTTTGCATCGCCGTGGGCGCAGGGGCGTCTGGCGCGCTGAACATGTGGTGGGATGCCGATATTGATGCGCGGATGAAGCGCACAGCAGGCCGCCCGATCCCCTCTGGCCGGGTAGAGCCGGGCGAAGCCTTGGGCATCGGCTTGGCGCTTTCTGGTTTTGCGACAGTCCTGCTGGCCCTTGCCACCAACTTTCTGGCGGCTTTCCTGCTCGCTTTCACAATTTTCTTTTATGCGGTGATCTATTCAATGTGGCTCAAGCGGGCCACACCGCAGAACATCGTCATTGGTGGCGCTGCGGGGGCTTTCCCTCCGATGATCGGCTGGGCGGTGGCAACGGGCGGGGTGAGCATCGAATCCGTCCTGATGTTTGCGCTGATCTTCATGTGGACGCCGCCGCATTTCTGGGCGCTGGCCCTGTTTGTCAAATCTGACTACGGCAACGCAGGCGTGCCGATGCTGACCGAAACACATGGTCGGGATGCCACCCGCAAGCATGTGCTGGTCTACACGCTTTTCTTGGTGCCGGTCGCGATCTGGTTGGGGTTCACGTCAATTGGCGGTCCATTCTATATGGCTGTCGCTGTGATCATGAACGCATGGTTCCTCAAAGGGGCCTATGACATCTGGCGGCGCGACGATGCGGCCTGTGAGGCTGACAGGCACAAGGTCGAGATCAAGGTCTTCAAGGTCTCGCTTTATTATCTGTTTGCACACTTCGGCGCACTCTTGGTCGAAGCGGTGCTGCGTCTTTATGGCATCGGAGGATGGTCATGACTTTGCAAGTCGAGCATGAACTGCACGAGCGCCGCAAAGGCCGCAACTATGGCCTTGGGCTGATCTTGCTGTCTTTTATCGCGATTATCTTCGGGCTGACCGTGGTGAAGGTCTTGCAACTGGGAGACGCGGCCCAGTTTGAAAAGTTCGATCACGTGGTTCGGCCCCAGTTGATCCCGCAGGAAAGTGCAAGCGAATGACACTTTTTCCCAAGCTCCAAGGACCTCAAAGAACCGTCGCGCAAACGGTTTCAGTCGTTGTTTTCATGGGTGGGCTCGCATGGGCCTCGGTCCCTTTCTATGACTGGTTTTGCCGGGTCACAGGCTTTGGCGGCGCCACGAATGTCGCCGAAACCGGCAGCGATGTGATTCTCGACCAGACGATCAAGGTCCGCTTTGATGCCTCGCTCGAAAGGGACATGCCGTGGACTTTCAAACCTGAAGTGCGCGAGATGGAAATCAGGATCGGGGAAACCGGACTGGCCTTCTACGAGGCACATAATCCGCTGGATGTGCCTGTTGCGGGTCAAGCCGCTTATAACGTCACACCCTACGAAGCAGGCGTCTTCTTTGATAAAATCGAGTGCTTCTGCTTTACAGAGCAAGTTCTGATGCCCGGCGAGACAGTGATGATGCCAGTCAGCTTCTTTGTTGATCCTGCTATCGTTGATGATCGCGAAGGCAAGTTCGTGCATACGATTACGCTAAGCTACACCTTCTACCAGATCGACCTCCCCGAGGAAGAAATCCAGGCCGCACTGGCCCCCGAGACTTTGACAACCGCGCCGCAAGGCGGCATAGAAACGAACTAACGACAAGCCGATAGGGAACGCACCACATGGCGCACGCAAAAAACCACGATTTTCACATTCTGCCACCGTCAATTTGGCCATTCATGGGCGGTCTGGGCGCGTTTATCATGCTTTTCGGGGCCGTCTTGTGGATGCCAAATCATGGCGGCGGCCCGTACATGTTCCTGATCGGCCTTGCGATGGTGCTTTACGTCATGTTCGCGTGGTGGTCCGAGGTCGTTGCCGAAAGCAATGCCGGCGACCACACGCCTGTCGTGCGGATCGGTCTGCGCTATGGCTTCATCATGTTCATCATGTCCGAGGTCATGTTCTTTGCTGCATGGTTCTGGTCATTCTTCAAGCACACGATCTATCCGATGAACGAATATGTCGGCACCTCCTATGTGCCGCCAGAGTTCTATCAGGTTGACGCCTTCCACCTGCCGCTGATGAATACTCTGATCCTTTTGTGTTCCGGCATGGCCGTCACTTGGGCGCACCACGCACTGGTACACGAAAACAATCGCAAAGACCTTGAGCACGGTTTGCTTTTGGCTGTGGTTCTGGGGATCGCGTTTACAGGGCTGCAGGCCTATGAATACTGGTACTTGCTGGTCGCGCAGGACTGGACATTCGGTGGTGACAAGTTCTTCTCGAACTTCTTCATGGCCACAGGCTTTCACGGTTTCCACGTGATCATCGGAACGATCTTCCTTTTTGTCTGCTACTTGCGGGCGCGGGCAGGGCACTTTACACCAGAGCGTCACGTCGGTTTCGAAGCCGCAGCATGGTACTGGCACTTTGTTGACGTGGTCTGGCTGTTCCTGTTCTTCGCTGTCTATATCTGGGGCATCTAAGCGGCATCATCCGTAAGGTGGATCTTGATCCACCCCACCTGAATACAGACGCGCGGGGGCAATCCCGCGCGTTTTGACCGTCAAAGGCGCAAAATGCTGCGTAAGATACTCTTTCCTTTGATCCTTGGCGTGGCTGGCTGCGGCGTGCTGGTCAGCCTTGGCCTGTGGCAGGTCGAGCGTTTGGCGTGGAAAGAAGGCATCCTTGCCGACATCAACAGCCGCCTGTCCGCCGCGCCTGTCCCGCTTTCCCTTGATGTGACCGAAGCCGCAGATGAGTACACGCGCGTGACCCTGACCGGCACACCTACCGGAGAGGAACTGCATGTGCTGGTTTCGGGGACTGAAGCCGGCACAGGCTACCGCGTCATTTCCAAAGTCGACACGCCGCTTGGCCCGATTCTCGTCGATCAAGGGCTCTTGGCACTGGATGCCAAACAGGCAGCCCCGCTGTCGGCCCCGATGGAAATCACGGGCACGCTGCTTTGGCCCGATGACCAGAACAGCAACACGCCAGCCCCTGATCTGGCTGCAAATATCTGGTTTGCGCGCAATATCGACACGATGTCGGCGTCCTTGGAAACCCTGCCGCTGATGGTCGTCACGACCACCACTGTCCCCGCAGACCCGCGCCTGACCCCGTTGCCCGTGAATACAGCCACTATCAAGAACGACCATTTCGAATATGCGGTCACATGGTTCTTGCTGGCACTGGTCTGGGCGATTATGACCCTGTTCTTGATAGCTCGCACCATACGCCCAAAGGACGCCTGAGCCCCATGCGCTATATCTCGACCCGTGGAACTGCCCCGGTTCTGACCTTTGAAGAGGCGATGCTGACAGGGCTGGCCCGTGACGGTGGGCTTTATGTGCCGCAAGAGGTACCCACCCTTGCCCATGCGCAAATCGCTGATATGGCAGGGAAATCCTATGAAGAGGTCGCCTTTGATGTGATGCGCCCCTTCATCGGCGATACCTTCACCGATGCGGAATTCCGCAAGTTGATTGATCAAGCCTACGCAGGCTTTGGACATGCCGCGCGCGCGCCTTTGGTGCAGCTTGATAGCAACCACTACCTGCTCGAGCTTTTCCACGGCCCCACGCTGGCCTTCAAAGACTTTGCCATGCAATTGATCGGGCAGATGTTTCAGGCGGCGCTGACCCGCTCGGGCAGCCGTGTGACCATCGTGGGTGCCACCTCTGGCGACACCGGCTCTGCCGCGATCGAGGCTTTTCGTGGCCTCAAGGCCGTTGATGTCTTTATCATGTATCCGCATGGTCGGGTCTCCGAAGTACAGCGCCGCCAGATGACCACGCCCACCGAAGGCAATGTGCATGCGCTGGCGGTGGATGGTGATTTCGATGACTGTCAGGCAGCAGTCAAAGACATGTTCAACGATTTCGCCTTCCGCGAGGATGTGAAGCTGGCTGGCGTCAACTCTATCAACTGGGGGCGGGTGCTGGCACAGGTGGTCTATTACTTTACCGCCGCAGTCTCGCTTGGCGCACCTCACCGTGAGGTCAGCTTTACCGTGCCCACGGGCAACTTCGGTGATATTTTTGCAGGCTATATCGCCAAGCAAATGGGTCTGCCCATCGCCGATCTGGTGGTCGCCACCAACCGCAACGACATTCTGCACCGCACGCTGCAAACGGGCGCCTATACCAAGGAAGGTGTGGAACCCACGATCAGCCCTTCGATGGATATTCAGGTCAGCTCTAATTTTGAGCGCGCCCTGTTCGATGCCTATGGGCGCGACGGGGCTGCTGTTGCCGCCCAGATGGAGGACCTCAAAAAAGGGGGATTCCAGATCAGTCAGGGGGCCTATCAGATGCTGAAGGACACCTTCAAATCGGGCCGCGCCTCGGAAGAAGAAACCAGCGCTGCCATCAAGACATATCTGGCAAGGCACGGCGAATTGCTCTGCCCGCATACGGCTGTTGGCGTCCATGTCGCCGAGGCCTATTTGGGCACGACGCCGATGGTCACATTGGCCACAGCCCATCCCGCAAAATTCCCCGATGCTGTGAAAGCGGCATCCGGCGTTGCGGCCCCTCTTCCCCCGCGCATGGCGGACCTGTATGACCGACCAGAGCGTGTCACACGGGTGGCGAACGATCTGGCGGCGATCCAAGCCGTCATCAAGGAACGGATAACGCATTGACGATTGAACTGCATACGCTGGCGAACGGCTTTCGCATCGTAACCGAGAATATGCCGGGCCTGAAATCCGCCAGCATCGGGATTTGGGTGCAAGTTGGCGGACGTCATGAACGGATCGAAGAGAACGGGATCGCCCATTTTCTGGAACATATGGCCTTCAAAGGCACCAAGACCCGCAGCGCCCTGCAAATCGCCGAAAGCATCGAAGACGTGGGCGGCTATCTGAACGCCTATACCAGCCGCGAAATGACCGCCTATTACGCGCGGGTCCTGCAAGAGGATGTGGCGCTGAGCCTCGATGTGATTGCGGATATCCTGCTTAATTCCACCTTTGACCCTGCCGAGATCGAGGTCGAGCGTGGCGTGATCCTGCAAGAAATCGGTCAGGCGATGGATACGCCGGACGACATCATTTTTGATTGGCTGCAAGAGGTGGCCTATCCTGATCAGGCGCTTGGCCGCACGATCCTTGGTCCGGCCGATCGGGTCAGCGCCTTCAACCGAGCCGATTTGCAAGGCTTCGTGGCTGAACACTATGGCCCGAACCAGATGATCCTCTCTGCGGCCGGGGCGATTGATCACGACGCCATCGTGCGTCAGGCCGAAGCTTTGTTCGGTCATCTGCCTGCCGTGCCGCGCGCGCCTGAACTGCTGCAACCTGCCCGCTTTGGTGGCGGCGAACGGCGCGAGAACAAAGCGCTGGAGCAGGTGCATTTCGCCCTTGCTCTCGAAGGGCCGACCTACCGCGACCCCGCGATCTATACCGCGCAGATTTACGCCAGTGCGATGGGTGGTGGGATGTCCTCGCGCCTGTTCCAAGAGGTGCGCGAGAACCGTGGGCTTTGTTATACGATCTTTGCGCAGGCGGGGGCCTACGAAGACACGGGGCTGACCACGATCTATGCAGGGACCAGCGCGGAACAGATCGCAGAGCTTGCCAATATCACGATCGACGAGATGAAGCGCGCCGCCGACGATATGACCGCCGCCGAAGTCGCCCGTGCGCGGGCGCAGATGAAGGCCGGTTTGCTGATGGGGCTGGAAAGCCCGTCCAATCGTGGCGAACGTCTGTCGCGTCTGCTCTCGATCTGGGACCGTATTCCCAGCATCGAAGAAACGATTGCGCATATTGATGATGTCACGACCGGCGATGTCAAAGCTTTTGCCGGTCAGATGGCAGGGCAGGCGGGCACGGCCATGGCGCTTTATGGCCCGGCAGAGGCCGCCCCGACGCTCGAGGCGTTGAAAGCCCGGCTCGCTGCCTGATGCTGGGGAGCAAACGCAAGGTTCGGCTGGACAGTGATCGGTTGACCCTGCGGCCACCGGCACATGGCGATTTTCGGGCCTGGGCGGCCCTGCGCCAAGACAGTGCCGATTTCCTTAAGCCCTGGGAGCCGACCTGGGCGCCGGACCATCTGTCGCGCAAGGCTTTCACCAATCGGGTCTATTGGGCGCAACGCTCGATTGCCAATGGCACGGCGATGCCGCTTTTTCTGATCCGGCGCGAGGATGACGCGCTGATCGGGGCGATCACCTTGGATCACATCAAGCGTGGGCCAGCCCAGTCCGGCATCACAGGCTATTGGATCGGTGCACCTTTTGCGCGGCAGGGCTATATGCGCGAAGCAATCCAGACCGTGGTGCACCATGCGTTCAGCGTAATGGACCTTAGCCGGATCGAGGCAGGGTGCCTGCCCGAGAACACAGCGTCACGGCGCTTGCTTGAACAATGCGGCTATAAATACGAGGGCGTTGCGCAAAGCTATCTGCAAATCAACGGACGTTGGCGCAACCATGTCCTTTATGCCAACCTGCGCCACGACAGGCGGGGCAAGACGGACGTGGGGTAGGGCAGACTTTCACCGAAAGTTTGTTTCCAAATTCTCGATGAGAATTTGCATGTCATTACTTGGACCGCATGCGTCCCAGCACATCCAGTCCCTGCATCGACAGAAAATGCAGCATGTCGATAAATATCCAGTTTTCCGCCAGCTTGTCGCCGTCCCGCCGGTAAAGATCGACCACCCGCATCTCGGCGGGGGTGCCCGCTGGCAGGCCCATATAGCCGCCCGCGTTCGTGACTGTCAGATTGGCCCAACCGAAGAACCCGCCAAAATTGCCTTCGGCAAGCCTGCAGATATGGCCGTTAAAGACGCGGTCCTTGATCTGGGTCCGGAACGGGCGTTGGTGCTGTTCGACATAGCGGTCGATGGTATAGGTGGCCCCGATCCCCTCTGGCCCCCACCACAGCATATCGTCGTGCCAGCAGCGTGCCAGTTCCTCTTGTGGTGTGGCGTATTTCTGATGCGCGTTGATATCGCCGATCATGCTGTTGATCAGCGCCAAAGTCGTGATGCCCTCGTCTTGGGGCGCATCCTGAAACAGCAGGCCGTCATGGGTCGCAGGTCCGGGCTGGACCAGATGCATGCCTGTCTGCGGCGGCAGCGGGTATTGCCCCGCTTGGCGCATCAGATGGAGCAGATCGCAGAAGAGCGCAGTCTCGACGATCTTGCCGTCCACCACCTTGTGGAACTCCGCATATCGCAGCATCGCGATCCGGCGGTTGGGTTTGATCCCGATGAAGGGCGCATCGAAGAGCCCCATCAGATGACCCATCGACACGACCCAGACGGACGCGAAGCCATCAATCTCGTTGTGGCCTGCAAAGAACATATCCTGCCGCCGCTGGACATTGGTCATCGCACGCAGGAATGGCGCCCAGAAGCTGTCAGCGACAGCCTTTGCGCCGTGTTGTTCATAAAAGGGATGCATCCCGCGCCAATGCCAATCGGCGCTCGTGTGTTCACCCAAGGCGTGCGCGACTGTCTCTGGCGTGGCTTTCGCCAACGCATCATAATGGGCGCGCACCAGCGCTTTCTCGGATTGATAGCGCATTTGATTAGCCCTTCACTGCCCCTGCGGTCAGGCCAGAGACGATCTGGCGCTGGAAGAAAATGATCATCACGAAAAGCGGTGCCGTCACCGAAACCACAGCCGAAACCGCAAACATCACGTTGCCCTTTGTTTGGGTCGTCCCAAGGAAGCTGGCGAGTTTCGGCACCATCGTCTGGTTGTCCTTGCTCAGCAGCATCGAGGTGACCGCAAAATCATTATAGGCCAAAAGGAAGCTGAACAAACCGGTCGTGATCACGCCCGGCCACATCACCGGAATAATCACATGGCGGAAAGCCTGGAAACGGGTGCAGCCATCGACCATGGCGCTTTCGTCAAGGTCTTTGGGGATGTTCTTGAAGAAAGCGTGCAGCATCCACAGTGTAAAAGGCTGGTTGATCGCCACCAGCACGATGATCGTGGTGCTCAGATGCCCCCAGAGGTTCCATTCAAAGAAGGGCAAAAGGTAGCCGGACACCAAGGTGATCGGCGGCATCGCCCGAAACATGAGCGCGCAGATCAGAAACCAGAAGGCATAACGGTAGGTCGAGCGTGACAAGGCATAGCCTCCCAGCGTCCCGCAGGTCAGCGAGATCGTCACCACACAGACGCAGACAATTGTGGTGTTCAGCGCCGCGCGCCAGAATTCTTCTTGCACCCATGCGCCGTAATAGCCGTCGCCGGTAAAGCTGCTCCCTGTTTCCACAACGGTCAGCGTGCCAAAGATCGAATTGGCCCAGTCGGCCTTGGAAAAGAAATCGCCTTCCACCTTGAAGGACCCCCAAAGGGTCCACAGGAACGGAAAGGCGGCCATGATCAGCCAGATGATGATGAACCCGTAGGCGAGTGTGTTGGCGGCAGGAGAGCGACGGGTGGCAACTGACATGGGCTTACCTCGGGCTGCCGAATTCGCGCCATGTGCGCACAAGAACGGGGGACAAAAGGATCGCAACGCCGATGATTGTCAGCACCGATGTTGCAGCGGCAGAGGACAGCAGCCGTGTTTCGCCGCCCAGATCGTTAAAGATCGCATAAGACAACGAGGTCGCATGGGCCTGTGCGCTGAAACTGACGATGGGTTCAAAGACGCGGAAGTTATCCATCAGCTGGATCAGCGCGATAAAGGTCGTCAACGGAACCAGATGCGGAATGACCACATAGCGGATCCGCTGCCAGCGGCTTGCCCCGTCGATCATCGCGGCTTCGAGTGTGTCGGTATTCACCGTCTGCAACCCTGCATAATAGACGATGAAAGCGAAAGGGGCCGAACTCCATACTCCGTAGACCATCAGCATGATCCACATCAGCGGGGTCGAGGCCTTGACCGAAAGGCTGGGATCATCGGCCAGCCATTGCAGCGCGGTGCCCAGAATGCCGCGCGCATCAACCATCCAGAACAGGATGAGCGCACCGACAAGCGGCGTGACGATCATCGGCAAAAGCGAGAAAAAGATCGTCGGCCCGCGCAGACTGCGGGCGACGGCATTGACAGCAATCGCGATGATAAAGCCCAGAATGATCGTGAGCGGGGTGACCACGGCCGTATAGGTCAGCGTAAAGGCCATCGCCTTGTAAAAGGGCAGGTTCATCAAGGCGCGGCCAAAGTCGGGTAACCCGTCGGCATTGACCCAGGCCGCAGTCACCTCGTCCACGGCAAGATGGTTGCGGTCTTTGTAGATGTTCAGACCGGCCCATTGGCCCAAAGGCTCTGCTTCGCGCAGGGCGGCGGTTGCTTGCGTATCAACGGCGGTTTCGGTGGTGCAGCCAAAGGGGCCGCAGTTCTCGACCTCGATGATGACCTGTTCGTGGGCTTGGTACAGCGATTGCGTCACGACCGAAACGATCGGGAAAGCAATGAACAAAAGCATCATCAGGGACGAGGGCAGGACAAACCAAAAGAATGAAGCATGTTTCATATGTCTTGTCCCGAACTGGCGGAGCGGGAAGGCGGCATGCGCCTTCCCCGAAGGTCCTTACTGCAGGAACCCTTTTTCAATCGCGGCAGCAGTATAGGCTGCTTCGATGTCGGCCAGCGCCTGCTCTGCGCTTTCGTTGCCTTGCAGGAAGTCGGCGATATTGTCACCCAGCGCTGTGTGCAACAAACCCTGATACGGCCGCATCGGGTAAGGGGTGGAGCCTGCAGCAACAGAGGCCAAGACGCCTTCGTTCACGGGGGCCGGCGTATAGCCTTCCATCAGCCAGACAGCCTGTCCCATTGTCGCATCATCCAGGATTGCGGGCGATACGCCATTGGCCATCGCAATGAAAGTCGCAGCGGCGTCTTCATCGCTGATATTCTTGGCGACGGTCCAGCCGTCCCACCAAAGAGTCGTTGCAGGCGTGCCGCTATCACCAACGGTGAGTGGGCCAGAAACCATTGTGTTCTCATAGACGACGGGCTCGGAGCCCTCTGCGTCCATCAGCACGCCTGTCCGGCTGCCCCACATATTCATGAGGGCAACGTTTCCTGCCTCCCATTCAGCGGATGTTGCGTTGCTGTCGTGGGTGAGGAAATCGGGGTTCATGTATTCTGTCAGCGCTTTCATCATCTCCAGCGCTTCAACGCCTTGTGCGTTGTTAATGCTGACCTGTGCAGTCCCTGGCACAAAGAATTCACCACCGGTGCCGATATACATATTGATGAATTCCTGCGCGAGGTTCCAACCGGCCGCATAGGCCCCACCGACCGGATACTCCATAATGCCAGCAGCGCGGATCGCCTCGGCAGCGGCAAGGACTTCTTCATAGGAGGTCGGCACATCGAGGCCGACCTGTTCAAGCACGTCACCGCGATAGACCAGGTGCTGCGCGTTGGCCATGAACGCTACGGCCATGATCTGACCATCGACGGTGATCAACTGGCGGGCGGGAATGTCGGCGCCATAGGTTGCAACCAGATCGTCCAGCGGGCGAATGACGTCTTCGTTGATCAGCGCCACGATGGACGAGTTCGCAACAATGGCCGTTGTATATTCGGCGGGGTTGCCCGACATGCCGGCAACGTTCAGCGTCTGGTGGTCAGCCGTCAGGTTCGAGGAAAAGTCGATCCCTGTGCAGGCACCGGCATTTGCGGCGACCGTCTGGATCGCGGGGAATTCATTGCCAATGATGCTGACGCGGCCTGTGGCCTCGCAAGCCAAAGCACCGGTGGCCGTCAAGGCTGCAACCGCAGTTCCCAGCAAAGCCGATTTCAAGATATTCATTTCAAGAACCTCCCAGTTGTTCTCATGGTCCGGTTTTGACCGGTCTGATTTTCTACCATCTGCGAATCGCGACGGTTTTGCATACGTTTGCAATTTAACCGCGAAGGTCTATCATGACGCAAGCATTTTGCCGTGAAATGCCAAAGATTTATGCATTCGCCGCTTTAGCCCTTGCGAGAGATTAGGAATCAGGCGAAAGTTTTTGCAAACGTATGCAAGGGGCGTCCGATGGCCGAAATTCAGCTGCGCAATGTATCCAAACGCTGGGGCTCCTTTGTCGGGGTTGAAGGGTTCGATCTGACCATTGCCGATCAGGAATTTCTGGTGCTGCTGGGGCCCTCGGGTTGCGGCAAGACCACAACGATGCGGATGATCGCGGGGCTCGAGGATGCATCGGGCGGTGATATTCTGATTGATGGCAAGCGTGTTAACGATCTTGATCCAAAAGATCGCGATGTGGCGATGGTGTTTCAAAGCTACGCGCTTTATCCCAACCTGAACGTCTACGACAATATCCGCTTTCCGCTCAAAGTGCGCGGCGTTCCGCAGTCCGAACACAAAGAGCGGGTCATGCGCGCGTCAGCGATGGTCGAACTGGACGAGTTTCTGCACCGCAAGCCTGCGGAATTGTCGGGCGGGCAGCGACAACGTGTGGCCTTGGCCCGCGCGATCGTGCGCGAACCCAATGTGTTCTTGATGGACGAACCCCTGTCGAACCTTGACGCAAAGCTGCGGGTTTCCACCCGCGCGCAGATCAAGAATCTGAGCCACGAACTCAAGGTCACGACAATCTATGTCACGCACGATCAGATCGAGGCCATGACCCTTGCTGATCGTGTCGTGGTGATGAGCAAAGGCGTGGTGCAACAGGTCGGCACCCCTACCGACATTTATGACAATCCCGCCAACACTTTTGTGGCGGGATTTATCGGCTCGCCAGCGATGAATCTGGTCGATGGGCAGATTTCGGGTGGCACCTTCACCGCAGACAAGATCACCGTGTCCGGCCTGCCGTCACAGCATAACGGTCCTGTCACACTCGGTTTTCGCGCAGAGGATGCCAGTGTTGCTACTGGTCCTGCCGAGGCGAATTCCAAAGTCTATTCACTGGAACTGCTGGGCGAGGCCACAATGGTCACGATGCGGATCGGCGGCACAATCGTGTCGGTGAAATCGGGCAAGGACTACCGTGTCGAAATTGACGATCCCGTCCATGCGCATATCCCTGCCGCGATTTGCCATCTCTTCGACAAGGACACAGGGCAAAGGCTGAGCAAATGAACACTCCAGACCACGCCAGCCAAACTGCGGCCTCGCTTGCTGCGGTCAAACGCATGGAAGCCGGACTTGCTGCGGGTGAAATGGATATGACACCCTATTTCACGCCCGATTTCCTGTGGCGCGGCAATCAGGGCTGCGGCACCAAGAAAGGCATCGCGGAGTTTCAGCGCAACTGGCAGTTTCCCTTGCGTGCCGCTTTCACTGACAGGGACTATATCACTGAACATTTCATGGCTGATGGTGCCTGGGCCTCTTGTTTCGGACATATCGAAGCGACGCATTCTGGCACCTTCATGGGCATTCCTGCCACGGGCAAGCGGGTCAGGATCCCGTATATGGATTTCTGGCGGATCGAGGATGGGCGGATTGCCGACAATCCTGTATCGGTCGACTTTGCATCGGTCATGATGCAACTGGGGGTCGATGTTTTTGGCGGACAAGGGTGGGAAAGTTACGACAACGGAACTGCCACACCAGCGCATCCGGATTAATGCCAGAGTGACGCCACGAAAGGAACAAGTCCCGCAAGATATCCGGGACGCGGAGGAAACGAAATGACGGTCACTTACTTGAAAACCGGCAAGGCGCAGGCCGAGCGGGACGAAGACGATGCGAAAGTCCGCGCAGTCGTGGAAACAACGCTGGCCGATATCGGTGCGCGCGGCGATGCCGCTGTCCGCGAACTTTCCGTCAAGTTTGACAAATACGATCCGCCCAGCTTCCGGCTCAGCCCCTCCGAGATCGAAGCTGCTATGTCAAAAGTATCGGCCCGTGATATGGATGATATCCGCTTTGCGCAGAACCAGATCAGGGGCTTTGCGCAGGCGCAGCGCGCCTCGATGACGGATATCGAAGTGGAAACCCTGCCCGGTGTGATCCTTGGTCACAAGAATATCCCTGTGCAATCGGTCGGCTGCTATGTGCCCGGTGGCAAATTCCCTATGGTCGCCTCGGCCCATATGTCTGTCCTGACAGCCTCGGTCGCGGGCGTGCCGCGCATCATCGCAGCGGCCCCGCCACAGAACGGTGCGCCGCATCCCGCGATTGTCGCGGCCATGCAGTTGGGCGGTGCGCACGAGATTTACGTGATGGGCGGCATGCAGGCGGTGGGAGCGATGGCGCTGGGCACCGAAACGATCGAACCGGTGCATATGATCGTGGGTCCAGGCAATGCCTTTGTCGCGGAAGCCAAGCGCCAGTTGTTTGGCCGCGTCGGGATCGACCTGTTTGCTGGCCCGACCGAAACCATGGTGATCGCTGACGACACTGTGGATGCCGAACTTTGCGCAACCGACCTGCTGGGGCAGGCCGAACACGGGTACAATTCGCCCGCTGTTCTGGTCACAAATTCCGAAAAGCTGGCCAAGGCAACATTGGCCGAGATCGACCGGATCCTTGCTATTCTGCCGACCGCCGAAACCGCGCGAACCTCTTGGGCTGATTACGGTGAGGTCATCCTTTGCGATACCTATGACGAAATGCTGGCCGTTGCCGATGATATCGCCTCTGAGCATGTGCAGGTCATGACCGACCGCGACGATTGGTTCTTGGAGCATATGACCTGCTATGGCGCGCTGTTCCTCGGGGCGCGGACCAATGTGGCGAATGGCGACAAGGTGATCGGGACAAACCATACGCTCCCAACCAAGAAGGCCGGGCGCTATACTGGCGGTCTTTGGGTCGGAAAGTTCCTCAAGACGCACAGCTATCAGAAAATCCTGACCGATGAAGCGGCGGCCCTTGTCGGTGAATATGGCTCGCGGTTGTGTATGCTCGAAGGGTTCGTGGGCCACGCAGAGCAATGCAATATCCGCGTGCGCCGGTATGGCGGCAAGAACGTGGCCTATGGTACGGCGGCAGAGTAA
>NZ_JANQTS010000088.1:0-36179 GCF_030731595.1 Yoonia sp. | reverse complement strand
TGACCCTGCCTCAAACTCCTTCCTTCCGCCTTGATGGCAAGCGTGCGCTTGTGGCGGGCGGGTCTTCGGGGATCGGGCTGGCTTGCGCTGTGGCCTTGGCCCATGCGGGCGCAAAGGTCACGGTCGCCGCGCGCAATATCGCAAAGATAGAGGCGGTCGTCGCTGAAATTAACGCGGCAGGCCTTGCCGCAGATGCTTTGACCTTGGACGTCGCCGATGTGGCCGCGACAGAAACGGCCGTGCTGGAACACGGACCGTTCGATGTGCTGGTGAATTCGGCGGGACTGGCGATCCATTCTCCTGCCGTTGATACGATCGCGGCAGATTTCGATGCGGTCTGTGATATCAACTTCAAGGGGGCCTATTTCCTGACCCGTGCCGTGGCCAGGGGGCTGATCGCGGCAGGCAAACAGGGCAGCCTGATCAATATCACCAGCCAGATGGCGCATGTCGGCGGGATTGACCGGGCGGTCTATTGCGGGACCAAACATGCCGTAGAGGGCTTTACCAAGGCGATGGCCATCGAATGGGGCGCGCTGGGCATTCGGGTCAATACGATCTGCCCCACCTTCATCCGCACACCGCTGACCGAACAGACCTTCAAGAACCCCGAACGGGTCGCGTGGATCATGGATAAGATCAAGCTGGGCCGCGTGGGCGAGGTCACCGACATCATGGGCCCTGTGGTCTATCTGGCCTCTGATGCGTCGGCACTCATGACCGGCACCCATCTGTTGATCGACGGAGGCTGGACGGCGGATTGATGGAAAAGGTGACATCCTTGCAAGTGGCCGAACGGGCCGGGGTCAGCCAATCCGCTGTTAGCCGCGTCTTTACGCCCGGCGCCTCAGCCAGCGCCAAAACGGTCGAAAAAGTGCGCAAGGCCGCAACCGAGCTAGGGTATCGGCCAAATATGATGGCGCGCGCCATGATCACCGGCAAAAGCCGGATCATCGGTTTGGTTGTGGCCTATCTGGACAACCAGTTCTATCCGCTGGCCTTGCAGCTTTTGTCCAATGCCTTGCAGGCCAAGGGTTATCACATTCTGGTCTTTACAGCCGCCAATACGCGGGGTGATGCCGATGAAGTCATGCAGCAATTGCTGGATTATCAGGTGGACGGAATCATTACCGCCTCGGTCGGGATGACCAATGATCTGACCCAGCGTTGTGCGGCGGCGGGCATCCCTGTGGTGATGTTCAACCGGGGTCAGGCGGGCGATGATATCTCTTCGGTGACCTCGGCGAACAAGCTGGGCGGGCGGCATGTCGCAGAGTTCTTGCTGTCCTGCGGTCATCGGCGGCTTGCGCACATCAGCGGCTGGTCCGGGTCCTCGACCGGGCAAGACCGGCAAAGCGGATTCTGCGCGGTTCTGGCCGAACACGGGCAGGATGTGCCTGTGATCGACGGGATGTTCGATCGCGAAACGGCTGCGGCGGCCGCGCGAAAAATGATGGAAAGCGCCACGCCGCCGGATGCGATCTTTGTCGGTAATGACCATATGGCCTTTGCCGTGCTGGATACGCTGCGCCACGACCTTGGGCTGCGGGTCCCTGATGATGTGGCCATTGTCGGCTATGATGATGTCCCGCTGGCCGCATGGCCTGCCTATAACCTGACCACGATGCGGCAGCCGGTCAACCGGATGGTCGATGCAACGGTCAATATGCTGCTCACACGGATCGAAGACCCCGCAACAGCGCCACGGCGTCTGGAAATCGAAAGCCCGCTGATCCAGCGCGGCACCACCAAAGGACCAAAGACATGAAGGGTTTTTCCAACCGCTGGAAAGATTTCCCCGATTACATCATCGGGATCACCAAAGAGATTTGGGAAGATCGCGGTGTGGGTACGCTCAATCATTACTATGCCCCCGACATACCCGTGCGCTCGCCCATGGGTGTCAGCATCGGCAATCAGGCCGTCATCGCCTCGACGATGGCGACGATCAACGAGTTTCCTGACAGGGAACTCTTGGGCGAAGATGTGATCTGGTCGGGCGATGAAATCACCGGTTATCTGTCCTCGCATCGTTTGCTGACCAAAGCCACACATACCCGCGACGGGCAATTCGGGCCTGCGACAGGCAAGCACTGGCAGGTCTATGTCATCGCCGATTGTGCCGCCAAGGAAGACACGATCTATGACGAATGGCTGGTGCGCGACTATGGCGGCATCGTGCGGCAGTTGGGGATGGACCCCCGCGACTATGCCGCAGGCCTGATCGCGCGCGAAGGCGGGCCGGACATGGCGAGCAAGCCGTTTACCCCCGCGATGGATGTCGATGGCGGCTATCACGGGACAGGGAACGATAATCCGTGGGGCCAGCGCTATGCCGACACGCTGATGCGGATCATGCAGCACGATTTCAACCATATCCGCGATACCTATGACCGCGCCTGCATCGGTGAATATGCCGGTGCAAAGCGGGTCACGGGATGGGACGGAATTTTGGCGTTCTGGGTCGGGCTGCGGTCGTCTTTTCCGCAGGCAGCGTTCAAGATTCACCATCAGATCGGGATGGATGCCGATATGCTGAGCCCCCGCGCCGCGATCCGCTGGTCGCTGGATGGCCTGCACGACGGCTGGGGCAGTTTCGGCGCACCGACAGGCGCGCATGTGCATGTGATGGGCATTTGCCACGCTGAATTCGGACCCTACGGGCCGGACGGCGTCGGCCTGCGCCGCGAGTTTGCGCTTTATGATGAAGTCGCGATCTGGAAGCAGATCTTGTTGCAGTCAAAAGGTTAGCCCTTTGGCTCGTGTGAAAAAAGGAAGACCAAATGACCCCCGCTGAAATGGAAAGCCGGATCGTGCGCTATGGTGATCTGCGCCCCTGCAAGACGGCTTTTATAGACGCCCATACGCCGGGATCGGACCAGAAAGAGAACTTCACCATCATCGGTGGCGGTGTCTCGGAAAGCCCCGACCAGCACGTCCATATCGCCATCCCGCATGGGTTCAACATCGGCGCGGCGGGGCAACCGCCCAAATGCCGCAACTCGCTCCACAGCCACCGCACGGCCGAGGTGTTCTTTGTTCTGAAAGGCCGCTGGCGGTTTTTCTGGGGGCGCTGGGGAACCGCAGGCGAGGTCGTGCTGGAAGAAGGCGATATCATCAATATCCCGACCGGCATTTTCCGCGGGTTCGAAAATATCGGCACTGATTACGGGATGATCATGGCTGTGCTTGGCGGTGACGATGCGGGCGGTGGAGTCATCTGGGCACCGCAAGTGATCGAGGATGCGCAAGCCCACGGCTTGGTTCTTGGTGACAATGGCAAGCTCTACGATAGCAAGAAGGGCCAAAGCCTGCCGGACGGAATCGGCCTGATGCCTGTTCTGACCGAGGCCGAACTGGCCGATTTCCCCGAGCCTACAGCCCGCACGGTCGTGCCCGGTTTTGTCGCGCGGTATTGGGACCTGATGGCGATGGCCGACCAGACCCCCATTCAGGTGATCGGCGAAAAGGGCGTCTTGAAAGACAGGCCCGGTTTCGAGGTCGCCTTGATGAACCGTAACTCTGCCTCTGAAGAGATGCACCAGCATGACCGCCCTTCGGTCCTTATGCCGATGCGTGGGCATTGGCGGGTCAATTGGGATGGCGGCAGTGTCACGCTGGCACCGGGCGACACAATGTCGTTCCCCGAAAACATCCCCCATAATGCCGTCCCTTCCATGACGGGCGAGGCCAGTTTGTACCATGTGGTTGCCACCGGTGACGCTGCTGGTCCGACGTGGCAGGGCTGAACACAACAAAAGGATGATGCAATGTCGAAAGTCTTAACAACGCATGTGGGTTCTTTGCCCCGTACCCAAGAGGTTGTCGATTTCATCTTCGCCCGTGAACACGGCACGCCTTACGATAGTGCTGATTTTGACGCCGCCATGACCGTTGCTGTCTCTGACACCGTGAAAAAGCAGGTGGACGCGGGCATTGATATTGTCAGCGACGGCGAGACATCCAAGATCAGCTATGCGACCTATGTCAAAGACCGCTACACCGGCTTTGACGGCGACAGCCCGCGCAATGCGCCAGCTGATCTTAAGCTCTTTCCCACTTTTCTCAAACGCTTGGCGGCCGAAGGCGGCACGCCGAAATACGCCCGCCCGATGTGCGTGGGCGAAGTGACATCCAAAGGGCAGGGCGAGTTGGAAAAGGATATCGCCAACCTGCAAGCAGCGATGGCCCAGCATGGTGCCGCGCGCGGGTTCATGAATGCGGCATCGCCGGGTGTGATTTCGCTGTTCTTGCAGAACGATTTCTACAAGACCCGCGAGGCCTACCTGGCCGCTTTGGCCGATGCGATGAAAGCGGAATACGAGACAATTGTCGCTGCGGGCCTTGATCTGCAACTGGATTGTCCTGATCTGGCGCTGTCGCGGCATATGCTGTTCAACGATCTGTCGGATGATGAATTCCTCAAGATCGCGGCAAGCCATGTGGAGGCGCTGAACCATGCGCTTTCGGATATTCCGGCGGAGAAAGTGCGTGTGCATATCTGCTGGGGCAATTATGAAGGGCCGCATGTCTGCGATATCCCGATGGCCAAGATGTTCGACACGCTGATGTCGACCAAATCGCGCTATGTGCTGTTTGAAACATCGAACCCGCGTCATGGCCACGAATGGGCCGTGTTCCGTGACCGTGCGGCGGATATCCCCGATGACAAGGTGCTGGTACCGGGCGTTGTCGATACAACGACCAATTTCGTCGAACACCCCCAGCTTGTGGCAGAGCGCATCGGGCGCTTTGTCGATATCGTCGGTGCAGAGCGTGTGATTGCCGGATCGGATTGCGGTTTCGGAACCTTCGCAGGCTTTGGCGCCGTCGATCCGCAGATCGCGTATGCGAAGCTGGGCGCATTGGCCGAAGGGGCCGCACTCGCGCGCTAGAATTCGGTTGGACTGCCTGCGGTTTTGCCCCATTTAGCATAAGGTAAGAGGGGGCCTCACATGCTTAATCCAGTCACATCCGCTTTCGAAGAGATCTTGCATGGGCTCTTGCCTGCGGCAGCGTTCAAGCCCGACACAGCACCCTATGTCACAGAGCCGCGCGGGCGCTGGGCAGGCCAGGGGTTTGTTGTGGCGCCAAGCAGTACCGAAGAGGTGGCCGCCGTCGTGCGCGCCTGTGCCGAGGCGCGGATCGGGATTGTCCCTTACAGTGGCGGGACCGGCTTGGTGGGCGGGCAGCTTTTGCAGGATGGCCTGCGGCCAGTGGTCTTGTCGCTGGAGCGGATGAACCGTATCCGCGCAATCTATCCGTCTGAAAACGTTCTGGTCTGTGATGCCGGTGTGATTCTGGCGGACGTCCAGAAAGCCGCCGAAGACGTGGGGCGATTGTTTCCCTTGTCACTGGCCTCGGAGGGATCGGCGCGGATCGGTGGACTGCTATCAACCAATGCCGGCGGCGTGAATGTGCTGCGCTACGGCAATGCGCGTGCGCAATGTCTCGGGGTCGAGGTCGTGCGCCCTGATGGCACGATCTGGCACGGGCTGACGCGTTTGCGCAAGGACAACACCGGCTATGATTTGCGCAACCTGATGATCGGGGCCGAAGGGACCTTGGGTATCATCACCGCGGCCGCGCTGAAAATGGTGCCGCGTCCGGTCGGGGTCGGGGCTGCGATGATGGCGGTGCCATCGCCAGCGGCGGCTTTGGAACTGCTGGCGCTGGCGGGCAGCCGGATCGGTGATGGCGTGTCCGCGTTCGAGATCATGCATCGCAACGGCTTTGATTTTCTGGCCGAGGTCGGGATGGACGTGAAGCAACCCTTTGCGGAAATCCCTGAATGGTGCGTGCTGATTGATGTGGGATTACCCGGCGGTCTGAGCCCCGAGGACGCGCTTGAAGGTTTGTTTGAAGCGGCCTTTGACGCAGGGCTGGTCACCGATGGTGTGATCGCCCAAAGCAACGCCCAGCGTGATGCCTTCTGGTACATCCGCGAAACGATCCCAGAGGCGAACCGCCGGATCGGATCGGTCAGTTCGCATGATATTTCTGTCCCGCTCAGTGCGGTGCCCGCATTCATCGACCGCGCGGGGCAGGCCTTGGCGCAGGTCGGGGCGTTCCGCATCAATTGTTTCGGGCATCTGGGCGATGGAAACCTGCATTACAACGTCTTTCCCATGCCCGGCCGGAACCGTGCGGACTATGAGGCTGAGCGTCCGCAGGTCAAGCGCGTGGTCCATGATCTGGTCCACGCATTGGAGGGATCGGTGAGTGCGGAACACGGGATCGGGCGGCTCAAGGTCAAGGACCTCGAGACCTATGGTGATCCCGCGAAACTGGCCATGTTGCGCGCGATCAAGGATGCGCTTGATCCTTTGGGGATCATGAACCCCGGCGCTGTGTTGCGGCAGAAGTAGTCAAACATCGGAAAGGGACGCGGAGCATGATTGCCTATGTAACTGTCGGTGCAGACGATCTGGTTCGCGCAAAACGTTTCTACGGGGCTTTCCTGCCAGTCCTTGGTTACGGGCTTGCTGAGGGACCAGAGGGCCTCAGTTACGCGCTGCCGGTTGAACCCGGGCAGCCTCCCGTTTTTCCGGATTTCTATGTTAAGCCAACATTCGATGGGCGTCCGGCTTCCGCGGGTAACGGTACGATGATTGCATTCGAGGCGCCCAGTCAAATGCAGGTTCGTGAACTTCACGCCGCAGCCCTTGCCGCAGGCGGTTCGGACGAAGGCAAGCCGGGCTTTCGCGCGGCCTATGGGCCTCATTTTTATGTTGGCTACCTCCGCGACCCTCAAGGAAACAAGATTGCGTTGTTCTCGAATAATCGAGACGATCCCGGACGGGACGGTTAGCGCAGGCGGTTGTCGGTCATGTGGGAGAGATGGGTAATCCGCTATTCGCCCTCGAAGGCGCAGAGCGTATGCACGGCCATGCCGAGCGCTTCGAGTTTCTTGCGCCCTCCCAGATCGGGCAGGTCGATGATGAACGCGCAGCCGATGACTTCGGCCCCCATGCGTTCGATCAGCTTGATCCCCGCCTCGGCTGTGCCGCCTGTGGCCAGCAAATCATCGACCAGCAGCACCTTTTCACCGGGCTGCAGCGCGTCGTCGTGGACCTCCATCGTGGCCTTGCCGTATTCGAGCGTGTAGTCCTGTTCGATGGTCTTGCCGGGCAGCTTGCCTTTCTTGCGGATCGGCACGAAGCCAAGCGAAAGCTGGTGCGCAATCGCTCCGCCAAGGATGAACCCGCGTGCCTCCAGCCCCACCACCTTGTCGATGGGCTGGCCCGCATAGGGGTGTAGCAACTGGTCGATGGCGATCCTGAAACCGCGCGCATCACTAAACAGAGTGGTCACGTCGCGGAACATGATCCCTTCATGCGGAAAATCGGGGATTGTGCGGATATAGTCTTGGACGGTTTTCATGCATGTGCTTTCGAAAGGATGCGGCCGGCGATGGCGTCGAGTTTGGACATAAGGGCAGGGTCACGTTTGTCAGGGGCTGTCATGATCGCGTATTCCAAAGCCTGGTCGCAGCCATGCGGGCAGGGCGCGCGCTCAGGTCCCAGCAAGGCAGGCAGGCCAGCGATCAGGTCACGGGCTTTGCTGCCGTTGCCTTGCAGTGTGGCGATGATTTCGGTGATATCGACGGCCCCGTGGTCGGGGTGCCAACTGTCGTAGTCAGTGATCATGGCGACCGAGGCATAGCACATCTCGGCCTCGCGGGCGAGTTTGGCTTCCGGCATATTGGTCATGCCGATGACATCGCAGCCCCATTGGCGGTACATTTTGCTTTCGGCCATGGACGAAAACTGCGGGCCTTCCATCGCCAGATAGGTGCCACCTCTGTGGATCGTGATGCCAGCGTTGCGCCCTGCGGTTTCGCAGGCGTCCGACAGCCTGTCGCAGGTCGGATGGGCCACGCTGACATGCGCCACACAGCCTGTCCCGAAAAATGATTTTTCCCGCGCAAAAGTCCGGTCGATGAACTGATCGACAATGACGAAATCACCCGGCGCCAGTTCCTCGCGGAAAGACCCGCAGGCGCTGACGCTGATGATATCTGTCACCCCCAGCCGTTTGAGCGCGTCGATATTGGCGCGGTAAGGGACCGTTGTGGGCGAATGCACATGGCCCCGCCCGTGACGCGGCAAAAAGGCCATCGCAACCCCGTGCAGTTGTCCTGTGAGGATCGCATCCGAAGGCTGCCCCCAAGGGCTGTCCACCGAGACCCACGCCGCATTTTCCAGCCCGTCCATGTCATAGATACCGGACCCGCCGATAATCCCGATCTTTGTCTGCATCGTCCCTCTCGTTTTGTCGTGGTCCAAGGACAGTGAAGCGGATTTCGCCAAATGTGAAGTGGTCACGCCGTGCCACTGCCGCAACACAGCAAAATGGTCCCCTTTGAAGGGGTGACAACCCCGGGTGGGTCCGATAGGCCCGCCCCAACATCCCAGGTACGACAGGAAATCTTATGGCCCGCGCCCTTTTAGCGAGTTTCGCTGACAGTCTTTCGCTTCGTGATCCCGATGCGCCGCTGACGCCCGCGCGGCTACGGGTCGAGATTCTGTCAGGGCTGACGGTTGCACTTGCCCTTGTGCCCGAGGCTGTGGCCTTTGCTTTCGTGGCGGGGGTCGAGCCTTTGGTCGGCCTTTATGCCGCTTTCATCGTGGGTCTGATTACTGCACTTTTTGGCGGTCGGCCTGGGATGATTTCAGGGGCGACCGGTGCGCTGGCTGTCGTCATGGTGAGCCTCGTCGCTGTGCATGGTGTGGAATACCTCTTTGCAACAGTCGTTCTGATGGGGCTGATCCAGATATTTGTGGGGGTCATGCGCTGGGGCAAGTTCATCCGCCTTGTGCCGCATCCGGTGATGCTGGGTTTTGTGAACGGTCTTGCGATCGTGATTTTCCTGGCCCAGATGGGTCAATTCCAGGTCCCCGGCACGGCCGAGGCCGCAGGGCACGGCATGGCCAACGGGCAATGGCTGTCCGGTGCGCCGCTTTTTCTGATGCTGGCTTTGGTGGCGCTGACAATGGCGATCATCTGGGCTGTGCCCAAGATCACCAAAGCTGTCCCTGCGCCATTGGCCGGGATCGGGATCGTGGCCGCCCTTGTGATCGGTTTTGGCTTGGATGTGCCTGTGGTCGGTGACATGGCCAGCATCGAAGGCGGTCTGCCGCCCTTCCATCTGCCGGTGGTGCCGCTGACGTGGGAGACCTTCCAGATTATCCTGCCCTATGCAGTGATCCTCGCGGCCATTGGCCTGATCGAAAGCTTGCTGACCCTCAACCTTGTGGGCGAGATGACCGGCAAGCGTGGCGGAGCGAGCCAGGAATGTATCGCCCAAGGCGCTGCGAATACCGTTACCGGGTTTTTCGGTGGCATGGGTGGCTGTGCGATGATCGGGCAATCCATGATCAACGTAAAATCCGGCGGGCGCACCCGTGTCGCTGGCGTTGCGGCAGCATTGTTTCTGCTGGCCTTTATCCTCTTTGCCAGCGGGTTGATTGAACGGATTCCCTTGGCCGCATTGGTCGGCGTGATGTTCATGGTCGTGATCGGGACATTCGCGTGGAACTCTTTGCGTATCCTGCGCAAGGTGCCGCGCACCGATGCTTTCGTGACGATCCTTGTGACGATTGTGACGGTGGCTACGGACCTTGCCACCGCTGTTGTGGTTGGCGTGATCGTCTCGGCGCTGGCCTATGCGTGGAACAATGCAAGCCGCATCCATGCGCGCACCTATCAGACACCCGAAGGTGCGAAAGTCTATCAAGTGCAAGGCCCCCTGTTTTTTGGCTCTTCCGAGGGGTTTGCGGAATTGTTCCAGATCGACACCGATCCTGCGCTTGTCATCATTGATTTTGACGAAAGCCGCGTGGTTGATCAGTCGGCCTTGCAAGCCATCGAGGCGGTGGCCCTGAAATACGAGGACGAAGGCAAGCGTATCCAGTTGCGCCACCTCAGCCGCGACTGTCACCGGCTTTTGTCAAAGGCAGGGCATCTTGTCGTCGATAGTGATGATGATCCGGACTATGAACTGGCGGTGGATTACAGCGTCAAGACAGGGATCATCGGAGGCCATTAATTCCCCGGGCGCTTGAGGCTAAAGACCTCGCGGATCACTGAATAATCCTGATATCCCAAACGGGTCAGGGGATTAAAGGTGGTCAGGTCAAACATGCCATCTACCATGCAATCGTCGCGCAAATGCACGCCGATGACCTCTCCGAAGACAGCGAAATTGGCAGCACCGGGCAATTGCACGATCTGGGTCAGTTTACATTCCAGCGTGGCTGGGCTGCCTGCGACGCGGGGGCAATTGATCATGGTGCAGTCTGCCTTTTCCACCCCGGCCAGCGCAAATTCATCGGTTGCGCGGTCCCACGGGCCAGAGGTCTGGTTCATCAGATCGCGCGCGCTGTATTCCACGACGTTCACCGCAAAGACGCCTGTTTCGCGGATATTGGCGACCGAGTCCTTGGTGCCATCGCGGTCGGGCTTGGCGCTGGTCGAGGCAAACATGACCTGTGGCGGCTCGTAAGCGACCGCGTTGAAAAAGGAATAGGGGGCCAGATTGTCGTGGCCTTCGGCGCTGCGGGTGGCGATCCAGCCGATCGGGCGCGGGGTGACGACCGCGTTGAATGGATTATGGGGCAACCCGTGCCCATTTTTTGGCTCGTAAAACATCGTGCAGCCTTTTCGTTCGGTTTTCCAAGGGGTAACCTGCACCAATGTCTTTGGCCAGATGAAAGAACCATGCAGCAAACGGCACTTACACTGGCCCAGGAAACGGCAGCAGATTGGTGGGAGGTCGAAGCCCTCTATGACCTTTGCTTTGCGCCCGGGCGGTCGGCCCTTTCGTCTTACCGCTTGCGCGAAGGTGTCGATCCGATAGCACCGCTTTGCCTTACCGCGCGGGACATGGACGGGATCTTGGCAGGTGCGGTACGGAACTGGCCGGTGCGTGTGGGCGAGCATGAGGTGATCCTTTTGGGGCCAATTGCCGTTCACCCGACACGGCAGGGCGAAGGTGTGGCTGCGATGCTGATGCACCGGTGTCTGGCCGAGGCGCGCAGCATGGGGCACGCGCGGATCATGCTTGTGGGTGACGCGCCATATTACGGGCGTTTCGGGTTTGAAAAACTGACCGGAGTAGAGATGCCGCCACCGACCAATCCGGATCGCGTTCTGGGAGTGGCGTTGCAGGAGGGGGCTTGGGATCACCTGCGCGGACCTGTTGTGTCGATGCGCGATTGAAATTCGCCAAAGCCGCCCCCATCTCAATCGCATGCGCGAACCGGTCATCAAGATGAAAGAAATCAATCCCGCCAATCCGCCTGCACCGCTGGATGATGCAGCGCGGGCCGAGATTGCAGGCCTTGCCTTGCGTCAGCGCAAGGCGAATGGCGTTCTGATGTCCGCCATCAACTTTGTCGGCGGGCAGGTTGAGGACGGGCTGAAAATGCTGCCTGCCGCGGCGCGCGGCCAGATTGATGAACTGGCGCGCGCGGCCCTGCGGCAAAGCTATGATCTTGCCAGCAGGTCGCGCAGAGGCATGGGCCAGAACATCGGGTCAGATCGTGTTCACAAGCTGATCGGAACCCTTTCTGGTGCATTGGGCGGTTTTGGCGGGCTGCCGACCGCGATTGCGGAACTGCCTGTGGCAACGACGGTGATTTTCCGCGCTGTGCATCATGTCGCTGTGGAATATGGCGAAGACCCCCATGCCGAAGAAACCAGGATGGAATGTCTGGCGGTCTTTGGTGCGGGCGGGCCGGGCAGTGGCGATGACGGGATTGATACCGCTTTCATCGGTGCAAGGCTGAGTATATCCGGGGCGGCGGTGAACGGATTGATCAGCAAGGTCGCTCCGAAATTTGCCGCCGTCCTGTCGCAGAAGCTTGCCGCGCAGGCCGTGCCTGTGCTTGGTGCAGCGGCAGGGGCCGGTACCAATTACGCTTTCGTCAACTACTATGTGGCGATGGCGCATGTGCATTTCGGGCTGCGACGCCTAGCCCGCATCTATGGGGAAGAGCCTGTTGCGGATGCCTTTCATGCCGCCTTGGCGGCAGGTAAACTGCCTCAGACCTGATAGACCAGCCAGTCAGAGACCGCACGGCGAACGGACTGATCGCCGCGCGCAATCGCCTCGTCCATGACCGCTTTGACCTCGTCCAGATTAACCCGCCGCAGCAGGTGCTTGACCGGCCCGACCGATGCCGGACGCATTGAAAGTGTCCGAAAGCCAAGAGCGGCAAAACACAGCGCTTCAACGGGGCGACCTGCGTCTTCGCCGCAAAAGGACAACGGTGTGTTGCTATCGGCACAGCGTTTGACGACCTGTCCGAGGAACGCGAGGAAACTGACATCCAGCGTATCGTAGCGTTTGCGCACCCGTTCGTTTTCGCGATCAGCAGCAAAGAAAAACTGCTTGAGGTCATTGCCGCCGATCGAGACGAAATCGACCTCTTCAAAAAAGATATCGGGGGCAAATGCCAGTGACGGTGTTTCGAGCATTGCACCGACTTCGATCTTTTCGGGGATCGGGTGGCCGAGCTTGATTTCGCGTTCTATCGCTTTGTCCATTTCGGTGCGGGCCGCGCGGAATTCGCTGATCTGTGCGACAAACGGGAACATCACTGCCAAAGGTCGTCCGTTGGCTGCGCGCAAAAAAGCCTGCAACTGCATCCGCAACACGCCGGGTTTATCAAGACCGACGCGGATCGCCCGCCACCCCATCGCGGGGTTGGGTTCATCGTTCGGCTTCATATAGGGCAGCACTTTGTCAGACCCGATATCAAGCGTGCGAAAGGCAACGCGCTTGCCATCTGCCGCCTTGAACACCCGTGAATAAAGCGCTGACAACTCGGCTCGACGTGGCATCTGGCTACGCACCAGAAATTGCAATTCGGTGCGGAACAGGCCCACACCTTCGGCCCCTGATCCTGCCAAAGATGGCAAGTCCGCAATCAGCCCTGCATTCATTTGCAAGGAAATGACCGTGCCGCATTTGGCCTGCGCGGGCAAATCGCGGATCGAGGCATAGCGCTCTTGCGCCCGCGTCTGCATGTCGATCTTGTCACGAAACGCCGCTTGCACAGTTTCATCGGGGCGCAAATGCGCAATGCCTTGTTCGCCGTCCACAAGAATGCGGTCCCCGTTCAGGGCTTCGCTCGTTACGCCCTTGGCATTGATGATCAGCGGGATCGCCCAAGCGCGGGCCACAATCGCGGCATGGCTGCCGACAGAGCCTTCTTCCAGCACGATCCCTTTGATTTTCTTGCCGTATTCCAGCAATTCGCCGGGGCCAATGTTGCGGGCCACGAGGATTGGGTTTTCCGGCATATCGGCACGCGCTTCGGCCCCTTGGCCCGTCAGGATGCGCAAAAGCCGGTTCGACAGATCATCGAGATCATGCAGCCTTTCGCGCAGGTAAGGGTCAGCGGCTTTAGACATGCGCGCCCGTGCAAGCGATTGTTCCTTTTCCACCGCAGCCTCTGCTGACAGTCCGTTTTGCACATCCTCTTCCATGCGTCGGAGCCAACTGCTGGAATTGGCAAACATGCGGTAGGTTTCGAGGACCTGAACCTGATCCGCGTCAACCGAGTTGGCGGACAAAAGCATATCATCAACACCGGCGCGCAGATTATTGATCGCCTCGCGCAGGCGGGTGGTTTCTCTTTCGGGGTCCTCCGAAATCGGATTTGTCACGACGACGCGTGGTTCGTGCAGGTACACGATCCCCTCGGTCGCCCCTTCCTGCGCCACCGAGCCACGCAGCATCACAGGCTTCTGATGTCTGGCCGAAAGGGCCGCACCTTCGCCAACAAAGGCGCCCAGTTCGGTCATCTCGGCAATGACCATTGCGACAATTTCAAGGGCATAGATTTCGTCTGGCGTGTACTCGCGCGCGTCTTTCGATTGGACGACCAGAACTCCCAGTACATCGCCCAAGCGTTGAATCGGCACACCGCAGAAGGACGAGAACCGTTCCTCCCCCGTTTCTGGCATGTAGCGGAAGCCCTTGGAAGAAGGCGCATCAGCAGTGTTGATAACCGTCCGGCTTTTTGCGGTACGCCCCACAAGACCTTCGCCAAGACGCATCCGGGTCTGGTGCACCGCTTCAGGCTGCAAACCCATCGTCGCGCAAAGTTCGAGTGTGTCTGCGTCGCGGAACAGATAGATCGAGCACACTTCGGTGCCCATCGAGTCCGCAATAAGGCCCACGACTTCATCGAGCCGTGCCTGACCTTCGTTGTCAGCGGCCAAGGCCTCGCGCAGTCTGCCAAGCAGTTTGCGGCTTTCGGTTTCTAGCCGTTGTGGCATCAGCCCCCACTTCGGCGGGCCGTCACGCAGTGTGATCAGCCAGCCTTTTCCAATTCGAAGGCATCATGCAGGGCCTGCACAGCAAGTTCCATGTATTTTCTGTCAATCAGCACGGAAATCTTGATCTCTGAGGTCGTGATGACCTTTATGTTGATTCCTTCAGCAGACAAAACACGGAACATCTTGGCCGCGACCCCTGTGTGACTGCGCATGCCGATCCCGACAACGCTGACTTTGGCCACGCCTTCGTCGACGACCAGGTCGTGGAAGTTGATCGCCCCCGTAGCCTTGGCATCCTGCATGGCCTTTTCCGCCCGCATCACCTGATCTGTGGGGCAAGAGAACGTCATGTCGGTCCGACCCTCTTCAGAGATGTTCTGCACGATCATATCCACGTTCACACCCGCCTCTGACAGCGGGCCAAAGATCGCCGCAGCGATACCGGGCCGGTCCGCAACCGAGATAAGGGTCATTTTTGCTTCGTCACGCGAATAGGCGACACCGGCCACAACATTGGATTCCATGATTTCCTCCTCATCGCAGACCAGCGTTCCGGCGCTGTCCGATGGTTCTTCGAATGATGACAGCACCCGCAGGCGCACCTTATACCGCATCGCCAGTTCGACAGAGCGGGTTTGCAAGACCTTCGCGCCCAAAGACGCCAGTTCCAGCATTTCCTCAAAGGCGATCTTGTCAAGCTTGCGTGCTTTGCTCGTGATCCGGGGGTCGGTGGTATAGACCCCGTCCACATCCGTATAGATGTCGCAGCGTTCTGCGCCGAAGGCCGCGGCGAAAGCCACGGCGGTTGTATCTGACCCGCCACGTCCCAGCGTCGTGATCCGCCCCTGCGGGCTGATGCCTTGGAAACCTGCAACCACAGCCACTTTCATACCTTCGCCGAACTTGGCGTTGATCTTCTCTGTCGGGATTTCCTCGATCCGGGCATTCGAATGGGCCGAGGTGGTCATGACCGGCACCTGCCAACCCTGCCAGCTGCGTGCCGGAATATCCATCTCCTGTAAGCGCAAAGCCATCAGCCCTGCCGTCACGTTTTCGCCGGATGACACAATGGCATCGTATTCGCGTGCATCGTAAAGCGGTGCGGTCTCGCTGACCCAGCCGACCAATTCGTTGGTTTTGCCGGACATGGCCGACACGATGACGATCACATCATAGCCATTGGCGACCTCGACCGCCACGCGCTTGGCCGCGCGCGCGATCCGGTCAAGATTGGCCACCGAAGTGCCGCCAAATTTCATCACAAGCGTTGGCATGGGTCTTCCTAGGAAACGGGTCTTTATTCGCTGCTTCCTTTAATGCCCACTGTCTGGAAGGGCAATCGGTTAGTAAGCGTGCGCCCGACCGTCCCATGTTTCGAAGCAACCCGTTGTGGCGATGCTCAATGCTGCAAATCTTTCCATCAAACCAGAGGCCGATTCTGCGACGCTGATCTCTGCGCTGCCTCCTCCCATATCCGTGCGCACCCATCCGGGGTGATAGATGCCAACGGCGATCCCCTGCGTCTTGAGGTCGGCGGCCAGATTGCGCCCAAGGTTCAAGGCCGCGGCCTTGCTTGCGCGGTAGATATAGCTGCCGCCGGGCGCGCGGGTATCAGACGCCATCTGCGAGGAGATAATCGCGATCTTGCCCGCACCTGACCGTTTGAGATGCGGCAACAAATGCTGGATGGTCAGGAAAACGCCTGTGACATTGGTTGCAAATTCTTCGGCCCACATCTGCGCGGGGTACCCGTCTGTCAGGCTCTGGCCCTTGTCTTTGTAGATACCAGCATTGCAGATCAGCAGATCAAGCTGCGTCTTGGCCAGATCAGCGGCAAGTGTCGCGTGTGATGCGGGGTCAGTGACATCGAGTTGGCGCATCGCCCCGGCCTTGGCCTGACGGTGGGTGCCGATGACCTCTTGGCCAGTCTGCTGGTAGCCATCAAAAAGCGCTTTGCCGATACCGCGGTTGGCACCGGTGATCAGGATGGTCATGGGCTGTGCCCTTTCTATGCGATCAGTGGGTTTTCTTGCGGGGCACAAATGGCAAAGGCACGACAGGAATGCCGTCTTCGACCAGTTTCTTGGCCTCTTGAAGATTGGCCTCGCCGTAAATCGGCCGCTCTGGCGATAGGCCGTCATGCATATCGCGCGCCACTTTGGCAAAGGCGCGGCCGACATAGTCGGATTCTGCCTCGACCTTGGCGCGCAAGGCTTCAATCGGGTTTGGTGTGGCTTTGGGGGCTGTGATCTCGTGTGATGTGCTGACAGCCGGTGCCATGATCGACTTGGCAACCGCGGTCGAGCCGCAAGCGTTGCAACTGATCATGCCAGCCGCGACCAGCTTGTCGAAAGCGGCACCGGACTGGAACCAGCTTTCGAATTCGTGGTTCTGGTCACATTTGAGGTGATAGCGGATCATCGCGCCCTGTCTGTTTGGGTTCAGCAATTAGATAGACCTTTTGCATCCGCGTGCAAGCTTTGGCTAGCGCCCGATCTTATGCGGCTTGAAGGATGCAACAATGCGTTTGAGCTCTGGCTCCGAGAGTTTCTTGGCTGCTTTGGACAGGCTGAACCATTTGCGGCGGCGTTCGTGTCTTTCAGGCCATTCGCTGTGCACGTGATTGACCTGAACGGGGTAGACCAAGGTAATGATGGGCGCATTGCCAACCTTCTGCGGCTTGGAGTGCGTAAATACGCCAAGGCAGATATCCAGAGCCTCGCCACTTAGACCCGCTTCCTCGAAAGCTTCGGTTGCGGCAGCATTCGCCGGTGTTTGCTTGTGCATGGGCCAGCCTTTGGGGATGATCCAGCGCTTGCGCGTCCGGCTGGTGACCAGACAGACCTGCACTTCGTCGTTCTTGATCCGCCAGCACAGGGCGGCAAACTGTGCCCGCACATCGGTTTTGCCGCCTGTCCGCAATTTGAGTGGAAGCTGTTTTGCGACAAATTTCGCCATGTTCTCCAACACAAAAAGCGTTACATCCTGCCTATGGCCGACGTTACGCATGACCTTGTTGGACGGGCAACCCCCTTGCCGCGATTTATCGGGTCCGAAATCTATCGCAATTCCAGCTATGGTGCGTGGCACCCTTTGCGCGTGCCGCGCGTGTCAACCGTGATGGATTTATCCCGCGCGCTGGGTTGGTTGCCGTCTGCCCAATTTGTGGTCAGCCCGCGCGCAAAAGCGGCAGCATTGGAAGGCTATCACACGCCCGCCTATCTTGCCGCCTTGCAACAAGCAGAGGCGGCGCAAGCCGTCACAGAGGATGTGCGGCAGCGGCATGGTTTGGGCACGCCCTCGAACCCCGTTTTCCCTGAAATGTATCGCCGCCCCGCCACCTCTGCAGGCGCATCGCTGCTGGCTGGCGAGTTGCTGGCGCAGGGTGGCGTGATCTATTCCCCTGCGGGCGGCACACATCACGGGATGCCGGACCGCGCCAACGGGTTTTGCTATCTCAATGATCCGGTGCTGGCGATCCAGTCCTTGCGCCGCAATGGGGCGCGGCGCATCGCCTATGTGGATATCGACGCGCATCATCCTGACGGGGTGGAGCATGCTTTCGCAGATGATCCCGAGACGCTTCTGGTCTCTGTCCACGAAGAAAACCGGTGGCCACGCTCTGGCCAGATCACTGTTCGCGGTGCAGGAAATCTCTTTAACCTGCCTGTCCCGGCGGGGCTTCATGATGATGAAATGGCCCTGATCCGCGACACTGTGATCCTGCCCACAGTCGCTGCATTCCGGCCCGATGCGATCGTTCTGCAATGTGGTGCGGATGCCGTGACCGAAGACCC
Source organism: Yoonia sp. (assembly GCF_030731595.1). GTDB lineage: Bacteria > Pseudomonadota > Alphaproteobacteria > Rhodobacterales > Rhodobacteraceae > Yoonia. The sequence goes on along the minus strand of NZ_JANQTS010000088.1, from coordinate 18,090 downwards.
GCAATCACGGCTGAGGCTGTCGAACAATGCCCATTGGGCCATTGTCGCGGCGCTTCGCCCGCTTGCGCCGCGCTATCTTGTTCTGGGAGGTGGTGGATATAACCCGTGGTCTGTCGGGCGGCTTTGGGCTGGTGTCTGGGCTGTGTTGAATGACTTTGAGATCCCCGATGTCCTGCCGCCTGCCGCGCAAGCGGTTCTGGCCGCACTGACATGGCAAGGCCCAATCCGGCAACACAGACCAGAGCCGCATTGGATCGCGACATTGCGTGACCAACCCCGGGTGGGTCCAATCGGGGATGATGTGCGGCAACGCGCCGATCACTTGGCAGCGCGTCAAGTGGTCTGGCTTTGAGGCTTGCAAGCCCTGCTGAAGACCCCGATAAATGGGCCATGAACATGCGATCCCTTCTATTTTGTGCGGTCTTCATCTTGGCGGCGCCCGTTGCGCGGGCCGAGGTCTTGGTTTTCGCGGCCGCCAGCCTGAAGGAACCGCTCGACCGCATGGCGGCCTTATTCGATGATGTTGTCGTTTCATATGGCGGCAGCGGCACACTGGCCCGTCAAGTCAGTCTTGGGGCCCCCGCAGCTGTGGTTTTGCTTGCCAATGTCGATTGGATGGACGTGCTTGTGGAAGGTGGCAATGTGCAGCCTGAAACGCTTGCCGATTTCGCCAGCAACCGTCTTGTTATGATCGGGCAGGCAGGCGCGGCGCCGCTAACGCTTGAACCTGTGGCATTGCAGGGGGCTTTGGGTGATGGACGCCTTGCGGTCGGCCTGACTGAATCCGTGCCTGCGGGCATCTATGCCAAGGCCGCGCTGCAATCATCGGGACTTTGGGATGTCGTACAAGACCAACTGGCAGAGGTCGACAACGTGCGTGCCGCTTTGGCACTGGTGATCAGAGGGCAGACGCCGTTGGGGATCGTTTATCAGTCGGATGTGCGTATCAGCGATGCGGTCGTGACTGTCGCGACATTCCCGCCTGAAAGCCATCCACCAATCCGCTATGTCGGAGCTCTGAGCCTAAACGCAGACCCCGCAGCGCGTGCGTTTTTCAACTTTGTTCTGAGTGCGGAAGGACAGGCGATCTTGGCAGATGCAGGGTTCCTGTCACCGCTTGTTGCGGCCAAGTGAGCAGTCTTTTTGGCCCACAGGAATGGACGGCGATCTTTCTGTCCTTGCGTGTGGCGCTGGTGGCGACCTTGGCGGCTTTGCCGCTTGCGGTCTGGATCGCCTATGTGCTGGCGCGCAAATCCTTTCCCGGCCGGCAGCTTCTGAACGGGCTCGTCCACCTGCCTTTGGTCCTGCCGCCAGTGGTGACGGGGTATTTGCTACTGGTGGTGTTCGGACAGCAAGGGCCGATTGGGGGCTTTCTGCAACAGACCTTCGGCATCTCCTTTGCCTTTCGCTGGACCGGCGCGGCACTTGCTGCGGGAATCATGGCCTTTCCCCTGATGGTGCGCGCGATCCGGTTGGGGTTCGAGGCGGTTGATCCAGGGCTGGAAGATGCCGCGCTGACATTGGGCGCTTCACGTGGGCGCGTCTGGCGCAGTGTGACGCTGCCCCTGGTCTTGCCCGGTATTCTGGCGGGAAGTGTGCTGGGCTTTGCCAAAGCCTTGGGCGAGTTTGGCGCAACGATCACCTTTGTCGCGGCTATCCCGGGCCAGACCCAAACAATCCCGACGGCAATCTACGGGCTCTTGCAAGTGCCGGGCAGCGAACCTGCTGTGCTGCGGCTTGTTATCGTCTCGGTGATCCTGGCGATGGGGGCTTTGCTGGTCTCAGAATGGCTGGCGCGGCGCATGGCCCGCAGACTGGGTCGCACATGATCGCGGTTGCCATCCACAAACAGCTGGGAGATTTCCAACTGGATGCGGAATTTGTCGCACCTGCCGGTGTGACAGCGATTTTCGGGCGATCAGGCTCTGGCAAGACAACGATCGTTAACGGGCTTGCGGGGTTGATGCGGCCTGACAGTGGCCGGATCACAGTTGGGGATACGGTGCTGTTTGACAGCGCCGCGCGGGTAAATCTGCCGCCGCAGAAACGCCGGATCGGTTATGTTTTTCAGGATGCACGCCTGTTTCCGCATATGACGGTGAAGCGCAACCTGACCTATGGCGGCACCCATGACGCCGACAACGTGATCGCAGTGCTGGGGCTGGCTGACTTGCTGAACCGGATGCCTTCAGGGCTTTCGGGTGGCGAACGGCAGCGCGTGGCTTTGGGCCGTGCGCTGATGTGTGATCCGCAGATCTTGCTGATGGATGAGCCGCTTGCTGCACTTGATGCCCCGCGCAAAGCCGAGATTCTACCCTATATCGAACGGCTGCGGGACGAGGTGAAAATTCCCATCCTGTATGTTACCCACGATGTGTCAGAGGTTGCACGGCTGGCCACGACGCTGGTTGTGCTAGAGGCGGGCAAAGTGAACATCGCTGGGCCAGTCGAGACTGTTTTGTCACAGCCAGAAGCAGTCCCCTTGCTGGGCGTCAGGGCCGCCGGTGCGGTGATAACCACCAAGATCGCGGGGCGGCTTTTGGATGACGGCCTGACAGAGCTTTCGTTCTCTGGCGGGCGGTTGCTGCTGCCGGGGATGCTGGGTGTCTTGGGACAGACGGTACGCTTGCGGATCCCTGCCCAAGACGTGATCTTGTCAAAAGAGGCACCAACAGGGCTGAGCGCGCTGAATGTTCTGCCGGTCGTGATCACGCGGATCGAAATAGGGCGAGGTCCGGGGGTTGCTGTCGGGCTGAAGGCGGGGGAAGACCAGCTTTTGGCGCGGATCACGCGGCGCAGCGCACAGCGCATGGGTCTTGCGGTTGGACAGAAGATTTATGCGATCATCAAAGCCACGGCGGTCGGTCCAGAGGACATTGGCCGCTAGGTTTCCAGCGCCCTAGGTATGGCCGCCAAGGTGCGCCCGACGCCGCCGGCATGATCTGCATAGAATTCTGTGATCTGTGCATCGGCAATCTGTGTCGGGTGCCGGACCGCGTTCAAAAGTTCTGTTTCGGTTTGAACATGCAGGCAGACGCCCGCCGCAATCGCCTCGGTCGCGGGATACGCGATGGTCCAGATATGCGGCCCGACGATAACGGGCTTCTTCAGCGCAAGGGGTTCGATGATGTTATGTGCGCCCTTGGGGTGAAATCCGCCGCCCACGATTGCCCGGTCAGACAGCCCCAGATAGAAATACATCTCGCCCATGCTGTCGCCCAAAAGCACGTCGATCTCGGGTTGGTCTTTGGTCAGTTGCAGGTCCGCATCAAAAAGGTCCGCCCGTCGCGCAAAGCGAAGCCCCGCGGCCGAGAGCATCTCTGCCACCTCGTCAAACCGTTCGGGCGCACGCGGCACGTAGGTAAAGAAATTCCCCGGCGATTGCCGGATCATCGCGATGTAAAGAGCATCTTCGCCTTCAACCACACTGGTCAGCGTAAAGCTGGGCCGGCCTTTGGTCAGCGCCATCTTGCTTGCTGCCGCAGCATCCAGATGGGCCTGCGGGATCGGCTGGTCAAAGCGAAGCTCGCCGGTGATGTGGATATTCGTCATGCCTGCATCTGCAAACCGCTCACGCTGGCCTTCGGATTTCACGAAACCGCCCGCAAACCCTGCCAGCAGTGCCGCCCGCAATCCGCCTTTGTCTTTTTCAAAGCTTTTCTTGGGGTATTGCGCATTACACATGAAAAGCGGGGTGCCTTGGCTGCGGCAGGCCATGATCATACGGGGCCAAATCTCGATTTCCATCACCAGCCCGTATTTTGGGGCAAAGGCTGACAGAAACCGCCTGTAGGCAAACCCGTATTCAAACGGAACCCAGATGGCTTGCAAGTGGCCTGTTTTGATCTCGCGTGCGAATTCCCTTTCGGCTTCGCGGCGTCCAGCAGGGGTGAAATGTGTGGTAACGACTTTCTCTCCCTCGGCCAGCAGCGCGCGGATCAAGGGCGTGGCAGAGCGCATTTCACCCAAAGAGACCGCATGGACCCAGACGGGATTTCTGACAGGGTTGCGGTATTTGCCAAAGCGCTCGCTGATGCATTGCGCATAAAGCGGATCTTTGCGCCCGCGCCGTTTGAGATAGAGCAGGATCACCGGCAAAAGAAGCCACCAAATCAGACTATAGCCGATCAATGCAAACCGCAGTTTCATGCTGGGAAATCTACCGGCCATCAGAGGCCTCGAGGATTTGTACCAGTCTGGTTGCCAGTTCATCGGTCGATGCACTGGATTGCGCGACACATTGTGTGGCATTCCGGGCGGTCGCGCCCAGCAGGCCAGATGTCAAAGCCCTAGCTGTTTCGACAGCATCGAACACGGGTAATGCGGCCTTGGCCGCATCCAGATCGGTATAGTCCTGCTTGAAATTCGCCGTGCGCGGGCCGTGCATGATAGCGCACCCAAGTGCGGCGGCTTCCCAAGGGTTATGCCCTTCGATTGCATTGAAGGTGCCGCCGATCAATGCAGCCTGCGCTGCGCGGTAAACCAAGCCAAGATCGCCCAATGTGTCACAAAGCCAGATCGGGTCTGCGGGCGCGGGCAGGTCACCTTTGGACCAGCGGGGGGCAGGGTGGTCTGCGAAAGCCTGCGCAAAGCGCGGTGCGACAATCAACAGGGCAGTCGGGTCCGTCTGGCGCAACAACCCATGCGCCTCTTGCGCGATGGCCGCATCTTCAGGATGGGCCGATGCCACAGCCCAGACAAAGCGCCCCGCGACCGCGTTTTGCAGGGCCTCGCCTGTCGCCGGATCAGTCGACAGGGCAGGGGCTGCAGGCTTGAGTGACCCCGTGATGCGGGGTTTGGCGCCGAGCCTTTCCAGATTGGACGCGGTGATGCGCTCCTGCGCTGTCACAAGGGCCATCGCTTGATAGAGATCGCGGTAAAGCGATGCGGCGCGCTGATGCGATTTTAGTGATCTGGCATTCATACGCGCCGCGATCATGCATTGGGGAATGCCCCGTTTGGCAAGGTCGCTCACGAAACCGGGCCAGAGGTCTTGTTCCACCCAGACACAGAGGTCAGGGGTAAAGTGATCCAGAAAGCGTTTGCGGTATCGCGGGGCATCAATGGGAAGAAACTGGTGGACCGTGCGGTCCGGTGCGTTCTTGGCAAAGACATCGGCAGAGGCGGCGGTGGTCGAGGTCACTAGAAAGCAGATGTCGGGATAGGCCGCCCCGATCCGTGCGATCAATCCCCGCAGCGAAAGGACTTCACCCAGACCCACCGCATGCAGCCAGATCAGCCTGCCTTCGGGTCGGACCGCAAGCCCAAGCCCAAGCTTCTCTGGCCAGCGGTCGGGATGTTCTTTGCCGCGGGCAAGCCTGCGGCGCAAAACGGGCTTGGCGATCAGCGCAAACAGATAGCTGACCCCAAGATAGGCCCGCAGGGCAAAGCCACGGTGCATGTCAGTCGGCGAGATCATGAAAAGTCTTTTGCAGCGAACCGGCCCAGAAAGTCTCTGATTGCAGGACACGCACAAAGCGGTCAGCCGCATTGCCGCCGCCAAAGGCGTCATGGCGCGGATAGGATTTACCCCATTCCTTCTGCAAGAAGGCCGCAATGGCCGTCGCCTCGCCCGCATCCGCAAAATGGACCGAGGGCGCCTTGGCCCGGTTGGTCTGGCGGGTGCCGATATCCAGCGAGGGCAGGCCGATAAACGGAGCTTCGCGCACACCCGCCGACGAATTGCCCACCATCGCGCTGGCATTTTTCATCAACTCTGAAAAATGGGCAAAGCGCATCGAGGGTAGCACGCGAAACCGCGCCTTGGGGACTTGCGCGATAGCGGCAAAGATCGCGTCAGAGCCCGGGTCGTTGTTCGGCGCGATGACAACAAAGTTATGGCCGGACTGGTCCAAAGCCTTGAACAGTGCCGCGGCCTGCGCGCCTATCGTGTCCTTTTCAGAGGTGACGGGATGAAAAACACAGATGCCAAACTCATCAAAAGGCAGATCATAGCGTTCCTTGACATCCGCCAGGCTGACACCCGAGGGCCCTGCGTGAAAATCCAGTTCCGGCGATCCGATGGCATAGATCTTGCTGGCGTCCTCGCCCAGCGCCATGACCCGGCGCCCCGCTTCGTCAGAAGACACAAAGTGATGGCTGGACAGCTTGCTGTTGCAGTGGCGGTAAATCTCGTCGATCGTGCCCGAAACCTCACCGCCTTCGATATGGGCGCAGCGGATGTAATTGGTGGCGCAAACCAAGGCGCATGCCAGAGCCTCGACACGGTCTCCGTGGATGATGACAAGATCGGGGGTGTGCTCTTTGACGAAATCGGAAAATCCGATCACTGTCTTGGCCAGTACCGTATCCTGCGGATCCCCGGGCCGCTGGTTGAGAAACTCATGCACCGTGACACCCGGCATCCGGTGCACCTCGAGTTTTGTCAGCCCGTAGCGTTCGAGCATATGCATCCCGGTGACAAAGAACGAGACCGCAAAACCCGCGTCCCGCGCGGCGATCGCGAGCGGCTCTAACTTGCCAAAATCAGCGCGGGTGCCGGTAACAAAAAGAAGTGAACGCTGCATAGTAGTTCCAAATGACGGCGATTTCGGCAGAGCCGCTTTTGATGATTGGAGCACACTAACCCTGTGCCCGGCGAAAGGAAACTGGCTTGCTACGTTTGTGCCGCCTGCGCAGACAATATCAACGCCAGATTGGCCGCACACGCTGATAACAGCTTGACCTTATCAAGCGTCATCCTTAGGTGACAGGATCACGAGGCGAGTGGGCAGGTAGGTTATGCAGCGGATTGCAAATCCGTGTAGACCGGTTCGATTCCGGTACTCGCCTCCAATGCCCAAATTTTCCTCATTTTCCTGACGCGCACCCTGCGTGATGCATGTTGCCGCTTTGCGATGATTGTGCCATCAAGAGCATATCAACTGAACGAAAGAGTTTAGATCGTGACTGACTATACTGCCCGCCGCACAATGATGGTCGACACACAGGTGCGTCCGTCTGACGTGACAAAATTTCCCATCATAGATGCGATGCTCGCTGTGCCGCGCGAGACCTTTGTGCCTGACAGCCTGCGCGAGGCGGCATATGTGGGTGAGAACCTCGATATTGGAAACGGCAGGGTGTTGCTTGAGCCTCGCACGCTGGCAAAGATGCTTGATGCGTTGGATGTCCAGCCATCCCATGTCGCACTCGATGTTGCATGCGGTCTGGGATACTCGACTGCCATCCTTGCGAAGATGTGTGACTTCGTTGTGGCGGTCGAGGATGACGAAACCCGTGCAACAGCCGCACAGACGATCCTTTCAGAGCACGGGATCGACAACGCGGCGGTCATGTCTGGGCCGCTTGCCGAAGGGGCTCAAAAATCCGGGCCCTATGACATCATCATCGTGCAAGGCGGTGTTGAAGAGGTGCCTGTCATGTTGATTGACCAATTGCGTGAAGGCGGCCGGATTGCGGCTGTCTTCCTAGAGGGAAACCTTGGGGTCGCGCGTATCGGCTACAAGATCGACGGCACCGTCAACTGGCGCTTTGCGTTTAATGCTGGCGCGCCTGTCTTGGCAGGCTTCGAAAAACGCACTGTGTTTGCACTTTGAATGATCGTTCGCGCGGTGTTTCGCGTACCAAAGAGAAACAAGCGAGGGTATCGCATGATCAGACGTAAGAGTATCGCCACGATCGCAATGATAATGTCATTGTGTGTCGGCTCGGCTGCGCCAGCACAGACATTGGCAGATGCGCTCACATCGGCCTATAACAATTCCGGTTTGCTGGATCAGAACCGCGCGCTTTTGCGTGCTGCTGATGAAGGTGTGGCGCAGTCTGTTTCCGCAACATTGCCGGTCATCAACTGGTCGATCTCAGCCAACCGGTCACGTGTCGATGTGCCAGTGGAAACGACGACGACTTCGGCTCTTGCCCGGATCAGTGCGGATCTGACGCTTTACAATGGTGGTGCGAACCGTCTTGCGATCGAAGCACAAAAGGAAGTGGTTCTGGGGACGCGTCAGGCCCTGCGCGGGGTTGAGCAGAATGTGCTGCTGCGTGCGGTCCAAGCTTATATGAGCGTCTTGAGTGCGCGCGAATTTGTACAGCTGCGCGAAAATAACGTGCGTCTGATCACGCAAGAGTTCCGCGCGGCCCAAGACCGGTTCGAGGTTGGCGAAGTGACGCGCACCGATGTTGCTTTGGCCGAGGCCCGCCTTGCTGCGGCGCGCAGCCTTTTGGCCGCAGCGCAAGGCGATCTTGCGCGGTCACAGGAAGAGTATGTCGTGGCCGTCGGCGCGCCAGCGCAAAATGCGCGCGCCGTCAATCCCGCACCTGTCTCGCGCAGCCTGTCTGATGCCAAGGCATTCGCCGTGCGCAATCACCCCAGCATCCTTGAGGCCCAGCATTCGGTTGCTGCTGCTGATTTGAACGTCTTGCGGGCCGAGGCATCGGTCAGGCCGCGCGTGTCGCTGAATGCGTCTGTCAGTGCCGATGATGACTCCAACAGTTCCGGCCAATTGGGTCTGACCTTGAGCGGTCCCATTTACAATGGCGGACTGATTGCCAGCCAGATCAGGCAGTCCCGCTCTAACCGGGATGCGACACGCTCGGGATTGCATTTGACGGTGCTGGGTATCGAGCAGCAGGTGGGCAATGCTTATGCCTCTCTGCAAGTGGCACAGGCATCGCGTCAAGCCTCCGAGCAGCAGATCAGTGCGGCAGAGGTGGCGTTTCAGGGTGTGCGTGAAGAAGCCTCGCTCGGATCGCGGACGACACTGGACGTGCTGAATGCAGAACAGGAACTTCTCGATGCGCGTGCGAACCGTATCGCGGCTCAATCGGACGAGGTGGTGGCATCCTATTCATTGCTGGCGGCGATGGGTCTATTGACTGCCGATCACTTGAATTTGCCGGTCCAGCAGTATGATCCCGCCGCTTACTATAACCTTGTTGATAGCGCACCTGTTGCGATCTCTCCTCAGGGGCAAGCCCTTGACCGTATCCTTGAAGCGATCGGGAAAGAGTAACGACTTCCTGCCAACTCCATCTGACACGTCTTGGTTGAACGGCGTATCATGTTCCGGTAAGCTATTATTACTGGGTGCAAAATTGGGATGATCAGGATGTCCAAGACGGCACATACAGATGATATCGACCAACTGGTCTCGTCTGTACGCGATTTTGTTTCGCACAAGGAACCAAGAAAGTCCCGCTTGCTTGCGCAAGAGGACCGCTTGGTTTTGACCCCAGACCAGCGGGTCATTGACTTGGAAATGACTGAAACCCCCGCTTTTGTTGGTGCTGATGGCGTGGAAGGGTCCGACAATGTGTTGTCGATTGACTCAGGACAGCCGACCGAGCGTGCCGGACTTGAAGCCACGATTGCCGAACTTGAGGCCGCTGTCATAGCGCAGTCAGATGACTGGGAGCCTGATGAAGGCGAGAGCTTCGAACAGCACGCTTGGGCAGTAAGCGCGTTCCAGATGGCGCAGGCTGATTCGGAGGTAGAGCCTGTTACAGAGCAGGAAATGCCAGCCAGTCATACCGATGAGCAAATTACCGCCGTTCCAGCCAGTCCCGCTCGCGATACTGATGACGACGAAAACCTGATGGCGATCGACTTCAAGACTGCAATTGACGAAGACGCCTTGCGCGCCTTGGTTTTGGAGGTCGTGCAAGATGAGCTGGGTGGCGCTTTGGGTGAACGGATCACCCGCAATGTCCGCAAGCTGGTGCGTCGCGAGATCAATCGCGTTTTGACCAGCCGCGAGATGGGTCAGGACTAGGCTTTATTCTGTCAGGCCCAGAAGCTGGTCGATATCCAAATGTGTTTCGAGGTGGATCGCGAGCGCATCAAGCGTTTCTTCGACACTTGCGGCATAATCATGATCTACCACCGGCTTGCCCAGGTCCGCCATAAAGGCAGATCTAAAGGCGTCGGCGGCGAAAAGACCGTGCAGGTAACACCCTTTCACACGCCCATTTGCCGAAGCCGCACCTTCTCCGCGTCCATCAATCGACAGCCATGCACGCGCGCAGTCCGGACCGGTGGTCGTGCCGATGTGGATTTCGTAGCCGCTCACGCGATCACCTGTGGGCAGATAGGTTGCCTGTGAAAGGGCAAGCCGCTTTTGTGGCGCCATCACAGTGCGGACATCCAAGAGTCCAAGACCCGTTACGCGAGAAGGCGGCCCTTCGATCCCGTCGTCGTCGATGATCTCTTTGCCAAGCATCTGATAGCCGCCACACACGCCCAAGACATGCCCGCCACGTCGCACATGCGCGTGCAAATCAATGTCCCAGCCTTGTGCACGAAAATGGGCAAGATCAGCGATCGTCGACTTGGAGCCGGGTATGATGATCAGGTCTGCATCACCGGGCAGGGGGCGGCCTGCTTCGATGATTTCGACACTGATGTCCGGTGTGGCCGTCAGGGGATCGAGGTCATCGAAGTTTGCGATACGGTTCAGCCGGGGTACGGCAATCTTGATGGCCCCGCCCTTGCGGCTGGCAATATCCATCACGTCTTCTGCGGGAAGCTTCCAGGCATCCGAAAACCACGGAACGATGCCCAAAGGCGCCCAACCGGTGCGGTCTGCGATAATGTCCATGCCTTCGGCAAAAAGTGTGACATCTCCGCGGAACTTGTTGATGGCAAAGCCCTTGATCAGCGCTTTGTCTGCGGGCGGCAGAACGGCGTGGGTTCCCACAAGTTGCGCGATCACCCCGCCACGGTCGATATCACCGATCAGCACAACAGGCACCCCGGCGGCCGTTGCAAAACCCATATTCGCAATATCGCCTTCCCGCAGGTTGACTTCAGCAGGGCTTCCCGCCCCTTCGACGATCACCAGATCGCGACCTTTGCCAATGCGCCGAAAGCTTTCCAGAACCGGCGGCAAGAGCTTGGCCTTCTGTTTGCCATAGTCCCGCGCTCGCATCGTGGCAAAGCGTTTGCCTTGAACGATGACCTGCGCGCCGATCTCGGATTCGGGTTTCAGCAGGACGGGGTTCATATCGACCAGCGGTTCCAGCTCACACGCCATGGCCTGCAAGGCTTGCGCGCGGCCAATTTCCCCGCCATCGGCAGTGACGGCCGCGTTATTCGACATATTCTGCGGCTTAAAGGGGGCCACCGACATGCCGCGCCGCACACAAGCACGCGCGATACCCGCCACCAGCATCGACTTGCCCACGTTCGAGCCCGCACCTTGTATCATGATTGCTCTGGTCATCGCCGCTCCCTCATCTAGCTTCATAGGGGCGCATGAGGCGCGGGGAAAGAGGATGAACACGCCGGCACATCTGATTTTTGGGCTGACAGCCTTTGGCAAAGCCCAAAGGCCCGCAGTGACGGCTGCGGCCTTTGCGGGTGCGCTGATCCCTGATCTGTCACTTTATCTGCTTGCTGGCTGGCATTTGCAGGTCTTGGGGACGGCGCCGAGCATTGTGTTTGGCCAGCTCTATTTCTCGGACGCATGGCAAAGCATCTTTCGGATCGACAACTCGATCATCCTTTGGGGAATCGGGCTTGCCTTGGGGGCGATGTTTCGTTCACCTGTCACGCTGGCGCTTTGCGGTGCAGCGCTGTTGCACCTTGGTTTCGACTTTTTGCTGCATAACGACGATGGGCGTGCGCATTTCTGGCCGCTGAGCAACTGGGTCTTTCAAAGCCCGGTCAGTTATTGGGATCCCGATCACTACGGCAATCTTGCCGGATCAATCGAGGTCACGGCGTCAGTGCTGTGCTGCGGTGTCCTGTGGCGGCGCTACAAAGGGCGCTGGATGCGCGGGTTGATTGTCGCTTTGGGGCTGTTGGAATTTACGCCCTTCATCATCTTTGCGCTGATGTTCACGGGTCCCTGAATCAAAAACGCGGCCCAGAGGACCGCGTCATTTGAATTTACCGCAGTGTTTGCTTAAGCGGCGCGTGCTTCCAGTTCGGCAGCATTGCGACGTTCGCTTTCTTCGCGTGACAGCGCAACAGATGTGCGTACACCCTTGCCGACGAACTCCATCAAGCCGTTCACGACGCGCTCGTTCGGGTCAATCCCTGCGCAAGACAGCACTTCGCGGCCGTCGCGCGAACGCGCCCAACGTGCGATTTGCTCTGGTCCGTTGCCATATTTCTTGTCGTCCGCAATCGCATCATCCAAGGCTGCCAAAACGACAGCTGCAAACAGTTTGCGGGCCCGGTTGCCTTGTTCGTTGTTGAAGGCTGTACCGTCGACGAAATCTCTCATCATATTTCCCTTTTTTTTGCTCTTGTAGTTCCCGCGTGCGGGCCTTTATGCATTTTCTGATCCGATTCGGGGGTTCTCTTTTGGAATGGCAGCTATGCGAATACTGCATGGCTCACGCCCGAAATCCAGATCATCTTGTCACGCTCTGTCTGCCCAGATATAGGCTGCGCAGACAATATATCAACCATTGCAACCCATCTGAAACGAAGTGACCCATGGCAAAAATCAACGGTAACGAAATCCGCCCCGGCAATGTCCTGGATCACGAAGGTGGTCTTTGGGGTGCAGTAAAGGTGGACCATGTGAAGCCCGGCAAGGGTGGAGCCTTTGCGCAGGTTGAACTCAAGAACCTGCGTGACGGTCGCAAATTGAATGAACGCTTCCGGTCCGCTGATAAGGTGGAACGCGTGCGGCTGGACCAGAAAGACCAGCAATTCCTGTACGAGACCGACAATATGCTGACATTCATGGACACCGAGACCTATGAGCAGATTGCATTGCCGGCCGATATTCTGGGGGATCGTCGTCCGTTCCTGCAGGACGGGATGACCGTCAAGATCGAATACTACGGCGAAGAGGCGTTGAACGTCAGTTTGCCCCAAAAAGTTGTCTGCAGGATTGTCGAGACAGAGCCTGTGGTGAAGGGTCAAACTGCCGCCAACAGCTTCAAGCCTGCGATCCTCGACAACGGTGTGCGTGTCATGATTCCACCTTTTGTGGGCCAGGACGAAGACATCGTCGTGAACACTGAAACGTTCGAGTACGCAGAGCGCGCCTGATCCTAGGTCACGCGGGTCAGCGTCGCCTCGCCAGCTTGCATTTCGCCTTCTGCGCGGTCAAACCGCAAGAAGGCGAGGGCATGAGGTCCTGAAATCGTATGCAGAACCCCAACCGGTTTTCCGTTTGCCGTAATCTCTGCACCCGGTGCAGCGGTGCCTGAAATGGCGACTTGAGCCAGACCTTTCTTGAGAACGGTCTTGTGCTTCATCCGTGCCACGATTTCCTGTCCGACAAAGCAACCCTTCTTGAAGTCGACGCCGTTGAGCGCCTCAAAGCCCGCCTCAAGAATATAGGTGTCTTCGGTAAGCTCGATGCCTGTCTTGGGGATTTTATGTGCGACGCGGATCACATCCCAATCCGTGCCGTCGCTGACATCTGTTTCACCATAGCTGCGCCATCCAAGCGCAGCATGGCGCGGATCGGCCAGTGCGTCTTGCGGCGCGGGGCCGGTTCCGCACGAGACCACGATGTCGGTCTGCGCGATCGTCACCGCCGCACGCAGCCGATACATCATAAGGCGCTGACCGAGAATTTGGGCATGCGACGTCGCCACATCAATCAGCAAACGGTCCTTTTGACCAATGACAAAGAAATCTGCGATGAACTTGCCCTGCGGCGTCAGCAGGGCCGTGTAGATGATCCCCTCTGCCGCTTTGGTCACATCATTGGTCACCAAACCTTGCAGAAAAGAAACGCGGTCCGCGCCGCCCAGAGAAAGAACTGTCCGTTCATCCATTGTCTTTGCCTTCCGGTTGCGAGAATTACACGCGGTGCACAATCGCCAAAGTCCTGCGCCCCGCCAATTTCGGGCTGGACGCACGCATCAGCGGCCCTTCTGGATCTATGCTTGGCTTGGTCTAATTGCAAATGGTGTGGTCGCGCAAGTTGGGCAAGCTTGACCTTGCAAAGTGCCACGTTAATGTCCGAATGAAACTACCGAAGAAAGCCTCCCCAATGTCATTGTCCCACGGCCGCCCCTATCTGGCGATTCCCGGCCCATCCGTCATGCCCGATGCTGTCTTGCGGGCCATGCACCGCGCCTCGCCAAATATCTACGAGGGCGAGTTGCATGAGATCACGGCCAGTTTGGTGCCGGATTTGAAAGCCGTTGCCATGACAGACAGCAATGTCGCGATCTATATCGGGAACGGACATGCAGCTTGGGAAGCCGCACTTGCCAATGTGCTGAGCCGGGGTGACACGGTGCTGGTGCTGGCCACGGGCCGTTTCTGCATCGGCTGGGGCGAGATGGCCGCTGGCATGGGTGCCAAGGTCGAAACCATTGACCATGGGGCGCAGTCGCCGATCGACCTTGCGCGCGTTGAAGAGGTGCTTGCGGCTGACAAAGATGGCCGGATCAAAGCCGTGCTTGCGGTGCATGTGGATACATCGACAAGCGTCAAGAATGATATCGCGGGTCTGCGCGCGGTGATGGATCGTGCTGGTCACCCGGCCCTTCTGATGGCCGATTGCATCGCCTCGCTAGGCTGTGACCGGTTCGAGATGGATGCATGGGGTGTCGATGTGATGGTCTCGGGTTGCCAAAAAGGGCTGATGACCCCTGCTGGCATGAGCTTTGTGTGGTTCAATGAAAAGGCACGCGCGGCACGCGGTAACTGTGTGACCACCTATTGGGATTGGCGGCCACGCGTCGATCCAGAGATGTATTTCCAGTATTTCGACGGCACGGCACCCACCCATCATATCTTCGGGCTGCGGACCGCATTGGACATGATCAAGGCGGAAGGGCTTGATAACGTCTTTGCCCGCCATGAAAAGCTGGCGCAGATTATCTGGGCTGCTTTTGATCGCTGGTCCAGCGAGGGGCCGATGCACCTGAATATCGCGGACCCTGCCCATCGGTCGCACGCGGTGACATCAGTGGTCATCGGATCGCCAAATGGTGACGCTTTGCGGCACTGGTGCGAACATAAATGCGGACTGACACTGGGTATCGGGCTGGGCCGTTCTCCGGCGGATGGATACTTCCGGATCGGCCATATGGGTCATGTGAACGCCCATATGATCATGGGCGCTCTGGGAACCATCGACGCCGCGCTGAAGGCCTTGCATATCCCGCACGGCAAGGGCGCGTTGGAAGCTGCATCTCAACTGGTGGCTACGGCCTAATTCGTCGCAGGAACCCCGTTCGCGGAAAGCCAGGCATTCATCCAGGCAATTTCGGCCTCCTGTGCTGCGATGATCTCGTTGGCCAGTTTGCGGACCTCGGGGTCAGAGCCGTGCTCGAGCACGACAAGTGCCATCGCAACCGCTGCTTCATGGTGCGGGATCATGCCGCGCACAAAGTCAGTATCAGCATCTCCGGTGAACGCGATGGCCATATCCATATGCATCTGGGCGTTGATCTGCTCGAAGGCGGCAGTTGATGCGGATGTTTCGGTCATCGCGCTGCCACCATGGGCGGAATGATCGACGGTGGTCTGTTGCGCTGACACGGCAGTCGAAAAAAGCAGGGCTGTCACAAGGGCGGGGACGATTCTTTGCATTGGTTTTCTCCAGAAATGTGGCCCAAAGAATCGCTTATTCTCCCTACTGGAACGCAAATCACGTTTCTGTCACGCGCGGTGATGCCCGCGCAGAGAATTCCTAGCCTGTGCCTTTTCTGCTGAGCCGTTGGAATAGCCAATTAATCCCGTATCCGGCAGCGATTCCCCAGACAAAGCCCAGCATTGCGGTGATCATCCACAAAAACATGAAAATCAGGACGCCAAAACTGACCAGAAACG
Source organism: Yoonia sp. (assembly GCF_030731595.1). GTDB lineage: Bacteria > Pseudomonadota > Alphaproteobacteria > Rhodobacterales > Rhodobacteraceae > Yoonia. The sequence goes on along the minus strand of NZ_JANQTS010000088.1, from coordinate 2,369 downwards.
CGTCTGTATAGTCTGGCGCAGGTCGGATAGAGTGTCGTGACATCGGTTGGTCCCTGCTGCTGCAAGAATTCTAAACCGCTTTATCCGAAAATCACCCTAATTTTTCGTGTTTGCTGTCTTGTGCTTTGGCCAAGGCCAATGGCAATGCCGCTGCAAAGGCATCAAGCTGCTCAGGCGTGCCGCAACTGACGCGAATACAGCGGTCTTGCGGCGCGACAAACGGCATCCGCACAAAGATACCCTGATCGACAAGCGCGCCCAGCACGGCACGCGCAAAAGCGCCGTCCTGCCCGCAATCAATCGTCACAAAGTTGGTGGCCGAGGGCAGGGCAGTCAGCCCGTTCCGCGCCGCAATCTCCGCGATCTGATCCCGCGCTGCGCGCACCGCATCTTGCACATGGACAAGCCAGGCCGCGTCCTGGATCGCCGCAAGCGCGCCAGCCTGCCCGATCCGCGACATGCCAAAGTGGTTGCGGACCTTGTTGAAGCCGTTGATGACCTCGGGCGCACCGATCGCGTAACCGACACGCGCACCCGCCAGCCCATGTGCCTTGGAAAAGGTGCGCATCCGGATCACGTTTTCTGCCGTGGTATCGAGTGCGGGGGCGGTGCCTGCAGGGGCAAGGTCAAGATAGGCCTCGTCAAGGATCAACAGACAGCCCTCAGGCAACCTGTCAATCATATCCTGCATCACATCGCCCGTGTGCCAACTCCCCATCGGGTTGTCGGGGTTGGCGATATAGATCAGTTTGGCCTGAGTCTCGGTCGCCTCAGCGATCAATGCATCAGGGTCTTCATGGTCGCCTTTGAAGGGGACCGCATGAAGGATGCCGCCAAAGCCCGCCACATGATAGTTGAACGTCGGATAGGCCCCTGCGGAGGTCACGACCGCATCGCCTTGCCCGATATAAAGCCGCACCAGCAAACCCAGAAGGCCGTCGATCCCTTCGCCGACCATAATCGCCTTGGGGTCGATTCCGTGATGGGTAGCCAAAGCCGCGCGCAGATCATGGCTTTCGGGGTCGCCATACATCCATGCCTCGCTTGCCGCCTGTTGCATGGCGGCGATGGCCTTGGGCGATGGACCAAAGGCGCTTTCGTTGGCCCCCAGACGGGCCACAAAGGGCAGGCCGCGCTGTCTTTCCTGCGCTTCGGGTCCGACGAAAGGGACCGAGGCGGGCAGGGATTGCGCCAGCGGAGTCAGTTGCGGTTTTGTCATGGTGCCTGCCTGATGCCTTTGGACTTTGGGTTTAACCGATCTCGGCCAGTCGCGCGATGGCGGCCTTGATCTGGGCCTCTTCGTTTTCGCGCAGGGCCAGATTTTCCTTGGCCTCGGCCACAACCTCGTCCGGAGCAGAGGCCACGAAATTTGGGTTGTTCAGACGCCCGCGCAGGCCACCGAGTTCCTTGGCCAGCTTTTGCAGGGTCTTTTCCAGACGTGCGATTTCTTCGGGTACGTCGATCAGATCGGCCAAGGGCAGACCGAAGGTGCCGCCTTCCATCGGGATCGTGACGCAGCCTTTGGGGAAAGTGTCGACATGGGTCAGGCTGTCGATGCGTGCAAGCCGCTGGATCAGCACGGCGTTATTGTCCCAAGCCGATTGCCCCTTGGCGTCCAGCCCCATGACCAATAGTGGCACTTTGGCCCCTGCGGGCACATGGCTTTGCGCGCGGGCAGAGCGGGTGTTTTCGATCAGCCCGATGACCCAGTTCATTTCGCGGTCGGCCTCGGCGTCGATCAGATCGGCGGCTCTGTAGGTCGGCCAATCAGCGTGCACCAGCATCTTGGCGCGGTTGTCGGCCAGTTGCCACAGTTCTTCGGTGATGAAAGGCATGATCGGGTGCAGCAGGATCAGGCATTGGTCCAGCACCCAGCGCAGGGTCTGTTCCGTCTCGGCCTTGGCCGCCGCATCCTCGCCCTGCAGGATCGGCTTGGAAAATTCCAGATACCAGTCGCAAACCTTGCCCCAAGTGAAGGCATAAAGCGCGTCTGCGGCATCGTTGAAGCGGTAGGCTTCCATCGCAGCGTCCACCGCCTCGCGGACTTTGCCGGTTTCACCGATGATCCATTTGTTCAGCGTTTGGCTGGCCTCTGGCCGCACCGCATCGCCGGGGTAGGCGATGTCGTAATGTTCGGCAAAGCTGAAGGCATTCCACAGCTTCGTGCCGAAGTTGCGATAGCCTTTGATCCGGTCTTCGGAGATTTTCAGCACACCGCCAAGGGCCGCCATCTGCGCGTTGGAAAAGCGCAGGGCGTCGGCCCCGTAAAGGTCGATCATATCCAGCGGGTCGATGACGTTGCCCTTGGTCTTGGACATCTTCTCGCCTTTGGCGTCGCGGACCAACTGGTGCAGATAGACCGTGTGGAA
>NZ_JANQTS010000087.1 GCF_030731595.1 Yoonia sp. | reverse complement strand
ATATTGCACGCTGCGTGGTCGTGAATGATGGCTTTGTAGCAATGGCGAAAGTCGCAGCCCCCTACTTTGCAGCCAGATGACAACTAAAATCATGATTTTATTGTAAATTCACCAATCGACACTGCCTTTAGAAAGGCCGTCTCCGCGGCCTTTATTGCGCCTGCCTTGGGCGAGTCGGTGCGACTGACAAGCCCCAGTAACCGACTTGGGCCATCTGGTCCCAGAGATATCTTTCTCAGCGGTAGATGATCATTCTCGATGATGCATCTTTGTGGGACAATCGAAATGCCGAGCCCCGCCGCAACCATACTCGAGATCGCTTCAAGCCCCTCCAATTCCATCGCGTCATTCACGACAATTTCGTTGTTTTGCAACCAGGCTTCAATTTGCCTCCCCACCACTGCATCTCGATTGAAACGAATAAATGGTTGGGATCGCAAGAGTTCTGCTGGGGTCTGATTTTCCGTACTTTCGGCCGTAAGGAGAACCATTTTTTCAACAGCGATTTTGGAGAAATTCAGTGATCTCGAAAGCACTTCTGGCTTCGAGATGATTGCAGCATGAATCTGGCTGCGGTCAATTTGCAACAAGAGTTGGTTTGATAAGCCGGGAACTATGCGGACTCGTATGCCTGGATGCAAAAATTTGAGTTGGGATAAGGCAAGCGGCACCAGTCCCGTAAGAGTGGTCGGCACTGCGCCCAAGATGAGTTCTCCGGATATGCCATCGCCAGAACTGACCTTGTCGGCAAGGCTGTCGTAGGCCGCAACGACAACTTCGGCTTCACCGACCAGCGCGAGGCCAGTCGCTGTTAACTTCGGAGATCTATGGGAACGCTCAAATAACTCCAGATTCCAAGCTGACTCCAAGTTTTGCATTTGCTGGCTAACAGCCGCAGGGGTCAGATTTTCAACCTCGGCAGCAGCACGAAAACTGCCATGCCGATGGATGGAAATTAAGGTGCGAAGTGCACGGATGCTCATTCCGGTCAGCCCTCTCTATGACCTGGGAACCATCCAGTCACGATCTTTTGTAAACATAATATTAAGTATATATCAATTATTTTTCATTTTTATTAAAAATTATTAATCATTAAGCTTCGATAGTGTGGAAAAGCCAAAGCAGGAAATATGGAGCTCTCATGGTTGCTATAAGAACAAACGAATATGAGTTGATCGTTGCAAAACCTTTCGCACCAAATTTGGGCGCAGAGATATACGGTGTTGACCTGAGCCAAACTGTTCCTGACGATCAGTTCGCAGAGATCCATGACGCGTTTCTGAAATATCAGGTCCTGTTCTTTAAAGAGCAAAAAGAAATCCCGCCGGAACAGCATGTCATTTTTGGAAAGCGCTTTGGGCCTTTGCATGCGCACCCGGCAGCACCCACCATGGTTGGCCACCCGGAGATTTTTGAGATCCATGCGACCAAAGATTCAAAAATTGCAAACGGAGAGTTTTGGCATTCTGACGTATCGTGTGACGAGACACCGCCACTTGGAACGATGCTTCAAATCCACATCGCGCCACAGTGTGGAGGCGATACAATGTTCAGCGATATGTATGCCGCCTACGATGACTTGTCCCAGCCAATCAAGACAATGATCGACGGTCTATCTGCGCTCCATACTTCGGAGCATATCTACAAGGGAAGATACAGTGATCGCGGGAAGCAGGATGCTGATATCAACTGTCCGGAAGCAGTTCATCCAGTCGTGCGAACCCACCCCGATACGGGCAAGAAATCACTGTTTGTGAACCGCACATTTACCACAAGAATATTGGGACTGACGGAAAGTGAAAGCGATGCAGTTCTAAAACTACTATTCGAGCATGCGGAACATATTCGGTATCAGATTCGCTTCCGATGGGCGCTGAATGACATGGCTTTCTGGGATAATCGATGCTGCATGCACCGCGCCATCTGGGACTATTGGCCAGAGGAACGCAAAGGTCGGCGTGTCACTGTTAAGGGTGATAGACCGGTATAGCGGTTGCGGAATTGATGACCGGCGATCCGATTAAAAAAAGACAAGGGTGCATTTATGCTTGCGGCAGTCGTTAGAAATTTTAACGAAGATCTCTCAATCGAAACCGTCCCTGACCCAGTCTGCCCTGACAACGGTGTCGTACTACAAGTCGCGGCTTGCGGTGTTTGTCGCTCGGACTATCACGGGTGGACCGGCGAACACCCGAAAGTGCATAATGGCTCAATTCTGGGGCACGAATATTGCGGTACTGTCGTAGATGCAGGCCCGTTGGCACAGCACAAGATCGGTGACCGCCTGATCGCGCCATTCATACTTGGCTGCGGGAGCTGTGCCGCCTGCCGCACCGGCGTTTCAAATACCTGCGCCCAACAAATCGTTCCCGGTTTTGGCGCGCCGGGGGCATATGCCGAATTCGTCGCCGTGCCTTACGACCACAATCTTGTTCATCTTCCAGATTCTATATCGCCTGCACTTGCGGCAGGACTTGGGTGTCGGGTGACAACGGCATGGCATGCCCTGACGGATCGCGCCGATGTAAAGGCGGGGGAATGGGTGGCCGTTCATGGGACCGGCGGCATCGGCCTGTCCGTTTTGCTCTTGGCAAAGATGTTGGGGGCTCAGGTCGTCGTCGTTGATATTGTCGAAGAAAAATTGGAGCACGCAAGACAACATGGTGCAGACGCCACTGTAAACGCGGCAAAAGTTGATGTAGCGACCGCAATTCGTGACATCACTGGCGGCGGCGCACAGGTATCTATTGAGGCACTCGGGATCGAGGCGACAACAAACGCATCGGTCGAATGCCTTGCGATACTAGGGCGCCACGTTCAGGTGGGCATGCCGTCTGGGAGCGGTCAGATGCAAGTGAACATGCGAGCCATCTATACAAAGCAGCTTGCATTTTTCGGTACCCGAGGCATGCCGTCTTGGAAATACCCTCGGCTTTTGGGAATGATCGAGCGGGGTGATGTGGACATTCGCCCGATGGTCGCGAGAGAAATTCCTTTGTCAGGTGCCAGCGCCGAACTGCGCGCCATGAATGGACCGACATCTCCGGGCACCGCTGTCATCACAGACTTTCTGCGTTAGTGACAAAGCACTTTGACGCGCGTTTCGATGTACGCAATTGCCGGCATATGTTTTCTTGGTTTGGCTACCCGTCACATGGCCAGTGCGAGATCCCAACGGAATGCTCAGATGCTACGCGGCAATGAGGCACACCAACTTTATTGGAAACTTCACGACGGGCGCCGACGATTGC
>NZ_JANQTS010000086.1 GCF_030731595.1 Yoonia sp. | reverse complement strand
TCATGCACCGTCACGCGGATCAGTTTGCGGGTGGCGGGGTCCATTGTGGTTTCTTTCAAATCCTTGGCGTCCATTTCGCCCAAGCCTTTGAAGCGTTGCACGTCGATTTTGCCTTTGCCGCCAAGGCCCTTGGCCATCACCCGCTCTTTTTCCGCATCATCCGCCACATAGACGCGGCGCGCGCCTTGGGTCAGCCGGTACAGCGGCGGGCAGGCCAGATAGAGGTGGCCGTGGTCGATCAGTGGCCGCATCTGCGTGAAGAAGAAGGTCATCAGCAGGGACGCGATATGCGCGCCGTCCACGTCCGCGTCGGTCATGATGATGATCTTGTCATAGCGCAGGTCGTCGATGTTGAATTTGGTGCCCATGCCGACGCCCAAAGCCTCGCACAGGTCGTTGATTTCCTGATTGGTGGTCAGCTTGTTCGACGCCGCCCCCAGCACGTTGAGGATCTTGCCCTTGAGCGGCAGCAGCGCCTGATTGACGCGGTTGCGCGCACCTTTGCCGGAGCCGCCCGCGCTGTCGCCCTCGACGATGAACAGCTCGGTTCCCGCGCGGTCCTTGGAGGTGCAGTCGGTCAGCTTGCCGGGAAGGCGCAGTTTCTTGGTCGCGGATTTCCGCGCGGTTTCCTTTTCCTGACGTCTGCGCAGCCGCTCTTCGGCCCGCAACACCAGAAAATCAAGGATCGCGCCTGCGGATTTCGTATCCGCCGCCAGCCAGTTGTCGAAATGGTCGCGCACCGCCCCTTCGGTCATTTTGGCGGCGATTTCCGATGACAGCCGGTCTTTGGTCTGGCCCACGAAAGCAGGGTCGCGGATAAAGCAGGACACCAGCGCGCAGCCGCCTGACATCAGGTCTTCGCGGGTGATCTGGGCGGCTTTCTTGTTGTTCGACAGCTCGCCATAGCCTTTGATCCCCTTGAGGATCGCGGCCCAGAAGCCCGCAACATGCGTACCGCCTTCGGGCGTGGGCACGGTGTTACAGTAGGACTGGATGAAACCGTCGCGCACGGGCGTCCAGTTGATCGCCCATTCGACCTTGCCGGGCTCCCCGAATTTTTCGTTGAAGTCGACGGTGCCCGCGAACGGTTTGTCGGCGTAGGTCGAGGATTTGCCCAGCGTTTCCTTGAGATAGTCTGACAGGCCACCGGGGAAGTGGAATGTCGCCTCCATCGGGGTTTCCTTGTCATCGATTTCGGACTTCCAGCGGATTTCGACGCCGGAGAACAGGTAGGCTTTGGACCGGATCGAATGGAACATCCGCGCCGGTTTGAATTTCTGGCTGCCAAAGATTTCGGGGTCCGCGTGGAAGGTCGTCGTCGTGCCGCGCCGGTTCTGGGTCGGCCCCAGTTTCTGGATCGGCCCCAGCGGGATGCCGCGCGAAAAGCGTTGTTCGTAAAGTTCCTTGTTCCGCGCCACCTGCACGACCATGCTGTCGGACAGCGCGTTGACCACAGAGGCCCCGACGCCGTGCAGACCGCCGGAGGTCTGATAGGCTTTGCCCGAGAATTTGCCGCCTGCGTGCAGGGTGCACAGGATCACCTCGAGCGCGGATTTGTCGGGGAACTTGGGGTGCGGGTCGATGGGGATGCCGCGCCCGTTGTCCTTGATCGTCACCGAATAATCGGCGTGCAGTTCGACCTCGATCCGGTTGGCGTGGCCTGCCACGGCCTCGTCCATCGAGTTGTCGAGCACTTCGGCCACAAGGTGATGCAGCGCGCGTTCGTCGGTGCCGCCGATATACATGCCGGGGCGTTTGCGGACGGGTTCCAACCCTTCCAGCACTTCGATGCTGCTGGCGTTATAGTCGTCGGGGGCGGCCCCGGAAAGAAGGTCATCGGCCATGATACTGCTCATTTCTTATGTTTGGGGCATAATGGCAGGCCGCCGGTCGCGGGGCAATCTCTCAATCCAGGTGCGCGGCCTGTCCGGCCGCCTCAATTCGCGTCAGGCTTCGTCTCGAACCGAAGTCCGGCGGCGGTCCGGTTTGGAAAACCTGTCCAGTAGGTGTGCTCTTCGGTTTGATTGCCATCTGCGTCCACCGACCAGACGCCCTCGTTGGCGATGGGGGTCAGATCGAAATATGCGGTCTTGTCCGCGTCGCCTTTGAGATGCAGGTCCAGATAGGCGCTGATGAAATGCGCGCTGATGTTGTTCATGCGCACGTTGTCCCAGACCGCGTCGGCATAATGGTCGAAAGGGGCGTAGCCCAGCACGTCGGAAACCGCATAGCTTTCGGCAGGCGCAGGCATGGGTGCGCCCGCATTGTGGTTGGCGTATTCGAAGGTCAGCAGGTGCCGCCTTGTGTTGATCGTATCGTCAAAGATGCCGCGGATGGCTGCGTATTGCGACACATCGTCCACGCTGCCTGCGATCAGCAAGAGCGGTTTTTCGATTCCCGCCCAGCTTTGGCTGTCCCAGAACCCGGTATTGTTGCCCCAAGGCCCAAAGGCGACCACGGCTTTGACCCTGTCATCTTGCAGCGCCATGTGCGTGTCGGTGCCCATCATGTTCCGTGTCAGCAGCCCTTGGGGCGCGCCCCATTCATAGGTGGTGCTGAGCAGCGTGACACCTGCGCCGGCATAGATCAGCGCTCCGTAACCGCCCATCGAATAGCCGATGATAGCGATATCGTCGCCCTGAATGATCTGCCCCAGTTCGCCGTCCAGCGCTGTGACGCTGTCGATGACGAACCGCTGGTCCCAAGGCCGGTTCACAAGGGTCGAACCAAAGGCGGACTGGTCGTCATAGGTGCTGTCAGGATGGTCGATCGAGGCCACGACATAGCCTTTGGACGCAAGGTTTTCCGCCAGTGGCGACAGCAGGAACCGGTTTCCGGGATAGCCGTGCGAGATGATGACAAGGGGGTAGGTTTGCCCGGTTTCTGGTGCTGCGTCGCGGGCGGCTTGGCCGACAAGTGTCGCCTCTGTCACGCCGTCGCGGATGAGTGCTGTATAGCTGCCGCCGGGCACGGTGTCGGCCGACGCCGGATACCACAGTTCGACGGTCAGCGTCCGGTCGTAAAGCGGCGGTTCCTCTGTTTGCCCTGTATTCACGATGTCGATCTGGCCCGGATTGGTAAAGGTCAACGTCGTGACCCCGACCTTGTGATCCCCATAGGCCGCAAGCGCGGGGGCATCTGGGCGTATCGTGTCGATCCGGTTTTCGGCATAGCCCGTTGTCGCGGCCAGCACGCCAAGGGTGGCTGTTATCTTGCGCATGAGGGAACTCCTGGGTCTTTTGTGAGTGGTAAGGCCAGCCTAGACCGAAGGATTGGTGTTGAATACCCATTGCGGTCCTTGGCTGGCGCAATAGGCTGGTGGTCAAGGAGGACGACAATGCGAATATTTTTTACAGGCGGGAGCGGCAAAGCAGGCAGGCATGCGATCACCTATTTGCAGACGCAAGGACATCATGTTGTGAATGCGGATCTCAAGCCTTCGGGGCTTGATGTCTCGGAGTTGCTGATTGATCTGACCGATGCCGGACAGGTCATTGGCGCGATGTCGCAGTTTGCGGATTTCCATGAATTGGATGCCGGCACAGGCGTGCCGAAGTACGACGCGGTTGTGCATTTTGCAGCCGTGCCGCGTGTGATGATCGGGACAGATGGCGAATGTTTCCGCCAGAACACCATCACCACCTACAATGTGATCGAAGCGGCCGTGAAACTGGGTATCCCCAAGATCATTTTTGCCAGTTCCGAGACGACCTATGCCGTGTGCTTTGCAGATGGCGAGCTGAAGCCCGACTATGTGCCGATTGATGAAGAGCACCCCACTGTCCCCCACGACAGCTATGCCATGTCCAAGGTCTGCAACGAGATGACAGGCAAGTCGTTTCAGGCGCGCACGGGTTCGGACATCTATGCGCTGCGGATCAACAATGTGATCGAGCCGCACGAATACGCCGAAAACTTCCCCGCCTATATGGCTGATCCCGCCCTGCGCCGCCGCAATATCTTTGCCTATATCGATGCCCGCGATCTGGGCCATATGGTGGATTGCTGTCTGAAGACCGACGGGCTGGGCTATCAGGTCTTTAACGTGTCCAATGACGATATGTCGGTGGGCCTGACCTCGGATGAGGTCATTGCGCAGTTCTACGAGGGTGTGCCGGTCAAGCGTCAGATGCGCCCGGACGAGACCTTTTATGCCAATGACAAGGCCAAGGCGATGGTGGGCTTTGCGCCCAAACATTCCTGGCGCGATGTGTTGGGCTGATGTTCGCCCGCTTTGATCTGGCCGCCTTTGAGGGCGCGCATCAAGATGCACGCCACGCTTTGGCGCGCGATCTGGACCTGATCTGCCGTGATACCGGATTTCTGGTGCTGGAGGGGCATGGCGTTGATCCTTTGGTGATTTCCGGCGTGTGGAAGGCAGCGCAAGCGTTCTTTGCCCAGGATGCTGCGGCCAAGCAGGCAGTGGCGCCGCCCTATCAGGGGTATCCTTACGGCTATCTGGGACCGGATGCCGAAGCCTTGGCCCGCTCCAAGGGGGAAGACACCCCGCCAGATTTGAAGGAAAGTTTCAATGGCGGGCCTTTGACGGTGCCAGCCGATGCCAGTGCTGCGGCGCTGGGGTTTTGTTATCAGCCGACGTTATGGCCTGACCTGCCGGGATTTCGCGCGGCTTGGGAGGCGTATTATGCCGCAATGGAGGATTTGGCGGCCCGCGTGATGCGCGCTTTTGCAGTGGCGCTGAACCTGCCAGAGGATCATTTTGATCCGTTCATTGCACATCCGATCTCGGCTCTGCGCGCGCTGCATTATCCGGCCACGGTGAATATGCCTTTGGACAGGCAGCAAAGGGCCGGGGCGCATACGGATTACGGGTCCTTGACCATTCTGTTGCCGCAACCGGGCAGCCAGGGATTGCAGGTCCGGCAAGGCGGGGATTGGGTGGATGTCCCTGCACCCGAGGGCGCTTTTGTGATCAATATCGGTGATCTTATGGCCCGCTGGACAGCAGACCGTTGGGTCAGCACGTTGCACCGTGTCGTGGCCACACCCGGCCAGCCCGCCCGCCAGTCGCTGGCGTTTTTCCATCAGCCGGACTGGGATGCCGAAATTGTGCCGCTGGATGGGTCTGACGCCTATCCGCCGGTGCGCTCTGGTCCCTATCTGATGGATAAGTTCAAGGCGACAGGGGTCTGAGAAACCTTTGACCTGATGACACGAAACCCGATTCCTCCACTTTTCGAAGGCGTTCTGGGCGCGGCCCTTGCTGAATTGCCGCCCGCTGTCCGTGCGACACATGATGTGCGGGCAAAACGGTCTTGGTCGGGGCGGGCCAAGGTGACGCGGGGCCATTCACTTTGGGCGCGGCTGATTGCACGGCTTTTCGGGTTTCCGCCGGCCTGTGATGATATTGCCGTCTTGGTGACCAAGACACCGCAAGCGGGTGGCGAGCTGTGGGAGCGGCGCTTTGGTGATCGGCAATTCAGGTCGTTCTTGAAGGCGCAAGATGGGCAAATGACGGAACGCTTTGGACCGCTGACATTTACGCTTGGGCTGCATGTGGCCGATGACCGCCTTTGGTATCCGGTCCGGCGTGGTCGCATGGGGTGGGTCCCTTTGCCCAAGCTGATACTGCCAGAGAGCACGGCCTTTGAATACGAGGCCGATGGCCGGTTTCATTTTGATGTCGCCCTGAGCGCCCCCCTGACAGGTGCGTTGATGGTGCACTATCAGGGGTGGCTTGTGCCGGATACAGCGGTTGGGGGATTTCCTGCCAGTTGACGACACAGTCCATTGTCGCCAAAGGGATCGCGCCCTAAATAGGGCTGATGCGTCTGAGCCTTCCCCTGATCGCCGCCTTGGCCTTGCCTGCCCCTTTGGGCGCGCATCCGCATGTTTTCGTCGAAGCCCAGGTCACCGTTGTGTTTGACGCAGAAGGCGGGCTGGGGATCAAGCTCGACTGGTACTACGATGACCTGTTTTCGCTGTTGGTGACGACCGATCTGGGGATCGACATGGATGGTGATCTGGTTCTGACAGCGGCAGAACAGGATTTGCTGGACAGCCAGATTGCCGCTTGGCCACCGGATTATGCGGGCGATCTGGAAGTCATGCAGGAGGGGGCGGTTTTGCCTCTCTCCGAGAAGCGCGACCATGCCATGACCTATGCGGACGGCCTGTTTCACGAAGTGCATCTGCGCCCTGTGCCGGACCTGCCCGATCCTGCCGCGCCGCTGCAGATACGGGTCTTTGATCCCTCGTTCTATACGGCCTATGATCTGCGCGGCCCTGTCCTGATCGAAGGGCGCGAGGATTGCGCGGTCGAAGTGATCGCTGCGGATGTTGATGCGGCCTATGCCCTGGCAGAAAGCCTGCTTGGGGGACAGCAAGCAAGCGATGTGGGCCCGGATGACTATTTTCCGGCCATTGGTGATGCCTTTGCCGATACGATTGTTGTGACATGCGCTGGCCCTTTGTGATCCTTGCCAGCTTTGCGGCGCTTGCCATCTGGCTGTGGGGCTTTGGCGGGTCCGATCAGGTGGTGCGGCTTGCCGCCGAAGGGCAGCATCAGGTGCAAAATGCGATGGCCCGCGCCTTGCGCGGTCTGCGCGCCGGAGAAGCAGGGGCGCTCGCAACCTTGTGGGGGCTCTGTTTTGCCTATGGTTTTGTACATGCGGCTGGGCCGGGGCACGGCAAGTTGGTGATTGGCGGCTACGGTGCGGGATCGCGGGTGCCGGCCAAGCGGCTGGCGGGGCTCGCGCTGGCTGCATCGCTGGCACAGGCGGCGACAGCGGTGGCCTTTGTTTATCTGGCCGTTTTCCTGCTGGGCTGGGGCAGGGCGCAGATGACGGATTTTGCTGATGATCTGCTTGCCCCTCTGAGCTATGCGCTGATCGGGGCGGTGGGCCTGTGGCTGGTGATGCGCGGTATCCGGCATCTGCGCCCCAAGCATGACCATACGCATGTTGGCCACGGCGAGACATGCGCTTCGTGCGGACATGCCCATGGGCCGACATTAGAGCAAGCCGAAGCTGTAGGCTCTTGGCGCGAGGCGCTGGCGGTTGTGGGCAGTATTGCCGTGCGGCCCTGTACCGGCGCGCTGTTTCTGCTGATCCTCACATGGCGGTTGGATATCGACTGGGCCGGGATTGTCGGGGCTTTTGTTATGGGGCTGGGGACGGCCAGCATTACCGTGCTGGTCGCCTTTGCCGCTGTCGGTTTTCGCGAGAGTGCGTTGCAACTGGTGGGTCACGGCGCGGTTGCACGCACTTTGGCTTGGGCCGAGGTGCTGGCGGGGGGCATTGTAATCATCCTTGCCGGCCAGTTGGTGCTGCGCAGCATCTGACAGGGCTTTACCCAAGGCTTTCTGCACCCTAAGGCTGTGGCCATGGAACCTGTCGCACAAACATATCAAGACCACAGCCGTGCGATCTGGAAACTGGGCATGCCGCTGATCCTGAGCAATCTGGCCCAGTTCGCGATTCATATGACCGATACGGTCATGCTGGGCTGGTACGATGTCACGGCCCTGGCTGCATCGACCATCGCCGGGACACTCTTTTTTGTGATCTTTATCGTCGGCGGAGGATTTGCGCAGGCGGTGACGCCCTTGGTCGCCGCCGCCGCTGAAGAACGTGACGAAGTGCAGGTGCGCCGCGTCACCCGGATGGGGCTTTGGTTGTCGATCTTTTACGGTCTTGCCGTGACGATCCCGTTCTTCTGGACCGAAGATATCCTGATCGCCATCGGACAGGATGCCGAGGTCGCACGCCTGTCGCATATCTATCTGCAGATCGTGATCTGGCAGATGGTGCCTGCGCTGATCATCATGACCCTCAAATCGTTTCTTGCGGCGATGGAGCATACGGCGATTATTCTATGGGCCACGATAGGCACGGCTGTCATGAACGGTTTTGTCAATTACGCGCTGATCTTTGGGAACTGGGGGATGCCGGAGCTGGGCATCAAGGGGGCGGCGATTGCGTCGCTTTCGGTTACGGCGGTCACTGTGGTGATCCTCGTGATCTATATCCTGCGCACCCTGCCGCAGTTTCAGCTGTTCAAGAATTTCTGGCGCAGCGACACTGAAATCCTCAAGCGGGTCTATCTGCTGGGCTGGCCAATCGGTCTGACCTCTTTGGCCGAAGGGGGGCTTTTTGCGGCCTCTGCCGTGATGATGGGATGGATCGGCGCGATCGAACTGGCCGCACACGGGATCGCGATCCAGTTGGCCAGCCTGACCTTTATGGTGCATATCGGGTTCAGTCAGGCTGCCACAGTGCGTGCGGGCCGCGCGCTGGGCCGCAAGGACGAGCCATCACTGCGCCGCGGCGGGATCACGGCAATCGGGATGTCGGCCCTTTATGCCGTCGTGACCTCGCTGATCTTTCTGTCGATCCCCGAGACGCTGGTGTCGCTTTTCATCGACCCAAACGAGCCGGAGCGTGCGACCCTCTTGCGGATCGGGGCCAGTCTGGTGATGGTGGCTGCCTTGTTCCAATTGGTCGATGGGCTACAGGTTCTGGCCCTTGGTTTGTTGCGTGGCGTGCAGGATACGACGGTGCCGATGGTGATGGCGACAATCAGCTATTGGGTGATCGGATTGCCTGTCAGCTATATTCTTGCCTTTCCGCTGGGGTATGGGGCGGTTGGGCTTTGGCTTGGGCTTGTGATCGGTCTTGCCGTTGCTGCGGCGCTGCTGCTGTGGCGGTTTTGGGCGCGGTCGGTCAGGATCGCGCCCGGGCCTTTAGCCCATCAACTCTAGATCGCGCAGGCGCAGGCGCGGGTGATCCAAGAGGCCGAAATCCTCGAAGGAACGTTTATGGGGAAACAGCGAAAGATATTCGCGCAGCGTATCCCCCCGCAGTCCAAGATTGAAAGCGGTGCCGGGGTGCAGTGTTTCGATTTCCATCCCGTTCACGCTCAGGCTGCGTTGCTTGTCAAAACCGAACTGAAAAACGCTGACCGGGCCACTGGGACGCAGTGTCAGGACATTATTCCCGTCCACAAAATCGGACGCCGGAATAAAGGCTGCTTCACAGCCGGTAATTCTGCGAATGCCGCTTGAGCGGTACAAGATCCGCGCGGAAGGGCCCAAGACCAGATCCTGCGTCGGGCGATTGTCGCCAAAAGCATCTCCGGTGATCCGGGTCATTGTGATCGGAGAGGCGTTTTCCGTTTTCTGCGCCGGGTTGAGCGTGATCCGGCCCCGCCACAAAAGCGTGTCAAAGCTGCCGTCGGTCATCCTGATTTTGTCGCCGGGATAGATATCTTCGACGGACGTGTAGCCATTTTCGGTTTGGACGATGGCATTGTGCCCGATTGCGGCGAACGCATCTTCAAAAGCGGGAATCGCACGGGCGATTGTGCTGAATTCGTTGAATCGTCCGTCCCTATCGAGGAACATAATCTCGTATTTGCGTTGCGCCTGCTGATCTTGCAGCACGCGTGCTGCGTTGCGTACAGCGAGCGGACGTCTAATCTGATGGCTAAAAATATCGATGATTTCTGGTTCGGATCTGTTAAGTGACGTTTCCATTAAGAGGCCTCTTCGGTATCAAGTCATTTGTTGGCCCCACGAACAACATCTGAAGAGAGTTACAATTACGCGTGATCACAGGATCTGTTCTGGGATCGGTGGGCACATTCCCAGTTGCGCACCCATCACACGGATCCGCTTTGGCTGACTGGACATGGCTGTTTTTGTCGGGATAGGGCAGCATTCAACTTGCTGCCCCCCATTTAAAAAGGTCGCTGGATCAGGCGCGGCGCACCGCAACTGTCCGCCGTTCGATGTTGTCATTCGCCTTTTCCTGACGGCGGGCGATCATCGCCTTGCGCACTTCACCCCGGGCCCAAGGCATCGGTGTGTCATATGCGGCAACAGCAGCTTCAAGGGATTTCTGCCAACGGCTTTTCATGGTGATACCTCTTTGTCTGGAGCGCCCGTTGTCGGGAGCGATTGAAGATATCTTGGCCAATCAAACGGGCGAATTTTTGGCGGTGGAAAAAATTCTCGCGTCTCTTTCCATTAACGGGCTGAAAACGGTTCAACCAATTGAAATATAATGAATATTGCCGTAAAAGCAGCCAGTTTTCACATGCAAGTTAAACAAACTGGGGCGCGCTTTGCCTCATTTTGATAAACGCAACGACCTTACAGTCTGATTGCGGATATCAGTCTGCCATAATCTGCCTGCTTTTCGTGGACCGATCGGCGATAGCTGTAGAATCGCATCGGGTCGCTATAGGTGCAATGGCCCGTCCATCCTATCCGCTCGAGTCCGCTCTGGCGCAGCATCTCCAGCCCGAACGCCGGCAGATCAAAGTGAAAACGATCGCCTCGTCCTTTGCGAAAGAACCGTTCGAAACTTGTCTGCGCGCTGACGAATGTTGCGCGGAACTCTGGTCCGACCTCATAGTTCGTCTGGCTGATCGATGGCCCGATCACCGCCGCGATGGTGTTGCGGTGCGCTCCGAGTGTTTCCATCTGCTGGATCGTGGCCTCGAGAACCCCGTTCAACGCCCCTTTCCATCCGGCATGGGCTGCCCCGATCACACCTGCCTGGGTGTCCGCAAAAAGTACGGGCTGACAGTCCGCTGTCAAAACCGCAAGTGCGATCCCTTTGGTGGCTGTCACCAGTCCATCGGCCTGCGGCGCTGGCGTGACTGGTCCGGTCATTGCAACGGCCACCGCTGAATGGACTTGATGAACGCCCACCAGATCATTCGGGTCGACAGCAAGTTTCTGCGCCACCCTTGATCTGTTGATTGCGACGATGTCGCGCTGGTCCGAGCTGCCGTAACCGCAATTCAACCCCGAGAAGATACCCGATGATGCGCCCCCCGCCCGCGTGAAAAATCCATGCTGCGTGCCTTGCAAAAGAGGGTCGGTGATGATGTCGAGCGTCATGGGTCCAGTCCAGGGGGCGGTGTGGCCAAAGCAGGATAGATACTGATCACCTTGAATAGGTCACCCATTTCGGACGGGTGGGTCAAGCGCCGATGTGCAGAGATATGGGCGTTCAGCGCATTTCCCGACAGACCCCGTGCGAGATTTTGCGCCCTCTGTGTGATCCCAAGGCGCTCGAGAAACACCCCTTGGGTGGTCAGGCGGCTGAATTTTGCGGGTGCGGCGTGCCGGGCTATCGCTGCAAAATCCACATGCGCGGTCAGGTCGGCCGCACCGGGGCTTTGCAACGGGTCCGCATGGTTTTGCGCCTCCAAAGCTTGCAACGTGTCGCCCAGCGATTGCCAGTCCCCATAGTCGATGAAAACTGCGGCACCGCCAAAGGCGTCGATCTTGTGGCTGATCGTCTCGATGATCGCGGGCAGGGCGGGGCAATATTCGACAAGATCGCCCTGCTTGGTGTCGGCCAGCCGATGTGCAAGGACCGCGATCGGGGCAGGGTCGGACCAGCCAAAGCACAAGACGTCGTCTGTTACCCCCACCATCTTTTCGCGCCATCCGTCACCGTCGCGCAAGAACTGCCGGATCGGGAGCGCGTCAAGGAATTCGTTGGCGATCAGGTAAAGCGGCGCATCTGGCAAGGTGGCAACCCCGTCGTGCCAGGTTGCATCGGGCACCACTTGGGCTTGTCTGGCGCGCAAAACCGGCGAGGTTTCGACAAAATGCACCGACAGGGCCGCGTGAAAACCGGGCACTGCCTTGGTCGCCCGCAAAGCATCCGCCATCAACGTCCCACGCCCGGGGCCAAGCTCGGCCAAGGTCACATCCGCAGGCTGACCCTGATCCATCCACGCCTGCGCCAACGCCAGCCCGATCAATTCACCGAACATCTGGCTGATCTCGGGTGCTGTGATGAAATCCCCCGCAGTGCCAAAGGGATCGCGGGTGGCGTAATACCCGTGTTCGGGGTGCATCAGACAATCGGCCATATAGTCGGCAAGAGAGATCGGACCTGTCCGCGCGATCCGGGCGATCAGGAGATCACCCAACGCCGTCATTTGCGCGCGGCGATCAGGACAACAGTCAGCCCCACAAGGATCATCGGCAGCGTCAGTGTTTGCCCCATCGTCAGCCCATAGCCGTTGATATGGAAGGCAAGGCCCAGTTCATTGCCGACGCTGACGAATTGCGCGTCAGGCTGGCGGACGAATTCGACCAGGAACCGTGCGATCCCATAGCCCATGAAGAACACACCCGACAAAAGCCACGGCTTTTTCAGTGCGCCAAGGCGGAAGGCGAGCAGCAGCAGGATGCTGCCCAGCAGCAGCCCTTCCAGTCCTGCCTCATACAGTTGCGACGGGTGGCGCACGCAAGGTTCCAGTGCGGTAGCACAGGCTTGGGCGGCATTGCCCGGAAAGATCACGCCCCAAGGCAGGTCGGTGGGCCGCCCCCAAAGCTCTGCGTTGATGAAATTGGCGATCCGCACCAGCAGCACAGCCGGAGTTGCCGCGACCGCGATGATATCGGCCAGATCGGGCAGGGGGACCTTGTGGCGGCGGCTGAACAGATACACCGCGACGACCACGCCAAGGAAACCCCCGTGGAAGGACAGCCCACCTTCCCAGATTTTGAGAATATCCAAGGGGGCTGCCAGAAATTCGGCGGGTTTATAAAAGAGGACATAGCCCAAGCGCCCGCCGCCAATGACACCCACGACAATATAGGTCAGCAGGTCTTCGAGTTGGGTTACCTTCAGCGGTGGCCCGTTCCGCCACAGATGCGGACGGTTCAGCGCGTATTTGATGATCTGCCAGCCGATCGCGATCCCTACGATATAGGCCATTGCGTACCAACGCAGCGCGATCTCGCGGCCGAATACGGTGAAGGAAAAAATCTCGGGCGAGATATCGGGAAAGGGGATGGCGCCAAACATGGGGCTATTCCTTGTCTGGCCGTGCGGCAAAGTCAACCAACTCTGTCGGGTTGTCGTGCGGGCGCTGAAGGGCCATATAGGATGCAACGCGATTGGAGAGAGCCATGCAAAGCAACAACAAGATTTTCGACGACCTGAGCCAGTTGATGACAAACGCCATGGGCGTGGCGCAAGGGGCCAAGGACGAAGCGCAGAACGCGATGAAGTCCATGATGGACCGCTGGCTGGCAGATCGTGATTTCGTCACCCGCGAGGAATTCGACGCGGTGCGCGCGATGGCGCAAAAGGCGCGCGAAGAGAATGAAGCGCTGAGCGCGCGGATTGCAGCGCTGGAAGCGAAGAAGTAGGTCTGGGTTTACCCCGACGTGCGAGTAGAGCGGCGGGGAAGCCCCCGCCCGACACATGAGACCGGCAGTATTTACTGGAACGGGTACAGATCTTGGCGCGTTGAACGCGCCGAGGTCAGCGCTCGCGCTGCCAATGTGAGGTTTGAGCCCGCATTCATCGAAAATCCCACATTCAACTCAGGCCAGAATGCGCAGAGACAGCCCGGTTCAAGAACTTTTCCCAGGAGGCGTTTGAGCATCCTTTGTCACCAAATCGATCTTCGACTTCGGGCCAATTTCATAGTCGTCGACCACCGGATACTCACAACGCTGCCAGTAATCGGCCAAACCCTCTGGCCAAGTCGATCCGTCAATCGAGATGCGGATAATGTCTTCTTCAAAAAACTGGACAGATCCTGGTCCGTGCGGCGTGACAAACGGGTTATGATGCGCTCGGAAATCAGTTCTGAAGCGTTTGGCAATTTCCCATATGTGATGGGACACACGCAAATCCACAAAGAATTTGTCTGACTCGTCAAGGCCTTGCGCTTGGGTCTTTCTGATCCAGATCAGGTCGCTGCGCGGAATGTCGAGTATCGAAGCCTCCGAAGGGAGACCGGAGTGTCGGAAATCGCAGAAGTTGATGCGAAGTTTTGACGGCGCGAAGGAGAGATACCACGCCTCGCTTTGCCTGTACCGCATGCCCGTTCTGAACAAATAGGCTGCCACTAGGCCGCCGATTATAGATATCGAAAAAAAGACACTCCGGATCGTCATCTCCAGCGGAGTCAAGGTGATCGCCGCTGTGCTGGCCGAAAGAAGAAGCAGGATCACGCCTAGGACGAAGTAATCATAGCTGCGATACTTGAGAACATAGGCCACGGTTTTTGTGGGCATTGCCGTCATACGTTCCAGGCTCTCAGAATTCTTTGCGACGTTTGCCTTCCCTGAGAGGCTAAGCAAGCCTCGTGGCATCAAGAATTCGTAATGATCGCGAGCGGCCAACTCAAGGTCAAATTTGGCTTTGTCC
>NZ_JANQTS010000085.1 GCF_030731595.1 Yoonia sp. | reverse complement strand
TGGATCAAGCTGACCGGCCATCTGGGCAACTTTATCGGCCAGATGACGGACGAGCCGATCAAGGCGATCAACATCCTGTTCGACGGCGAAGCCAGCGAGATGAACCTCAAGGCACTGACGGCAGCCACAATCGCAGGCATCATGACCAAGGCGAACCCTGACACCAATATGGTCAGCGCGCCGGTGATCGCCAAGGAACGCGGAATCCAGATCTCCACCACCAAGCAGGACCAGTCCGGTGCTTTCGAGGGTTATGTGAAAGTCACCGTTGTGACCGACAAGCGCGAGCGTTCGGTGGCAGGCACGGTCTTTAGTGATGGCAAGCCGCGCTTTATCCAGATCAAAGGGATCAATGTCGATGCCGAAATCGGCGCGCATATGCTCTATACCACGAACCAAGACGTGCCCGGCATCATCGGTAAACTGGGGACCATTCTGGGACAGAATGACGTGAACATCGCGAACTTTACCCTTGGCCGCTCCGAAGCCAAAGGCGAGGCGATTGCGCTGTTGTACGTCGACGAACCGGTCCCAGCAAAAGCGATTGAAGCCCTGCAGTCCAGCGGCGTGTTCCAGCAGGTCAAACCGCTGGCCTTTGCGGTCTGATCGGCGCGGCTCATGACACCCGTCTACGCCATCGGCGACATTCACGGCCAAAAAGAGATGCTGGATCGCGCGCTTGCGCTGATTGCAGCGGACGGCGGCCCTGATGCGCAGATCGTGTTCTTGGGCGACTACACAGATCGCGGCCCCGACAGTCGGGCCGTGATCGACACGCTGATTGCGGGGCGGGATGCAGGGCGCAATTGGACCTTTATCAAAGGCAATCATGATCGGCTGTTCACCCGTTTTGTCCGCAACGGCACAGAGCATGACGCGCGGGTGAAATCCGGCATCAGTTGGCTCAACCCGCGTCTTGGGGGTGCTGCGACCCTGTCCTCTTACGGAGTAGCCGGTGCCATGCATTTCGCACCCGAACGGATCAATGGGCGGGAATGTCTGGCACAGTTTGACGGACCAGACGGGCCAGTCGACAAGAACGCGCTGCAAGGTTTGGCGCAGGAAGCCGTCCCCAAAGGGCATCTGGATTTTCTCGATGCGCTGCCACTCTGGCATGAAACGGACGCGCTTTTGTTTGTGCACGCAGGCCTGCGTCCGGGTTTGGCGGTTGACCAACAAGACCCCGAAGACCTGATCTGGATCAGGGAGGGTTTCTTGGACAACGGCCACGACTTTGGAAAACTGGTCGTGCACGGGCATACAGCACTCGATTACCCGCAACACTTTGGCAATCGGGTCGATCTGGACGGCGGGGCCGGATATTTTCGCCCGCTGGTGCCGGCTGTCTTTGAAGGGCGCCAGTGCTGGGTCTTGACCGGCAGGGGGCGGGTGCCGCTGACCCCGTGACCATGCCACGCAAACCATGATCCCCCTTTTGCCCGCTGATCAACTGGCGTAGAGGGCAAGGATGGCCCAGAACTTCACCAGCCTTCACGCCATCCTTAACCACGGTTTTGATACCGTGATCGACGTCCGCTCGCCTGCGGAGTTCGCAGAGGACCACATTCCGGGGGCCATCAACCTTCCCGCGTTGGACAATGCGCAACGGGCCGAAATCGGAACGATTTACAAGCAGGTCAGCGCCTTTGACGCGCGCAAGAAAGGCGCTGGCATGGTGGTGCGCAATGTGGCGGACCATGTTGACGGTCCCCTGCGCGACAAGGATGGAAGCTGGCGGCCCTTGGTCTATTGCTGGCGTGGCGGGCAACGCTCTGGCGTGTTTACAACGCTACTGTCCGAAATCGGCTGGCGCGCCGAAAAGGTACAGGGCGGCTATACCTCCTTTCGGCGTCTGGTGAAGACTGCACTTTATGATGATCCTTTGCCCCACCGCTTTGTCCTGCTGGATGGCTACACCGGGACTGCAAAGACCGAGATTCTACCCCGTCTGGCCGCCCGTGGCGTACAAGTGATCGACCTTGAAGGGCTCGCGCAGCATCGTGGGTCATTGCTGGGAGAAATGCCCGGCGGCCAACCTGCGCAAAAGGCGTTCGAGACGGCATTGGCTGCGGTCTTGCACGGGCTTGACCCCTCTCGTCCCGTGATCGTGGAAGCTGAAAGCAGCAAGATCGGGCGGATTATCCTGCCCTCCGGGGTTTGGGCAAATATGCTGGCTGCGCCGCGCATCATGCTACAGGCGCCGCTGCAAGCCCGCGCCCGGTATCTGGCCCGAGCATACCGCGATGTGATCATCGACCCTGCTGTTGTTGCGGCCAAACTGGACCCATTGCGCAGGGTCCGAGGCCATGCTGTGGTCGATCGCTGGATTGACCTGTCGCGCCAAGGTGCTTTGGTAGATCTGTCGCATGCGCTGATGGTCGATCACTATGACCCGTCCTATTCCAAATCACGGCGCATTGATGCGCGTGACGTCTTGGCGGACATCAGCGTTCAGACGCTGGATGATAGCGGGCAAGAGTATGCAGCTGATGCAATCGCGGCCGCGCTTAGTCGGTTGTGATCGCAAGCTCTTGGGTGATTTCGCCGATGATGGCTGCCTGATAGCCAGCCTTTTGTAGCGCTTTCAACACCCCTGCCGCCGACCGAGATGCGACAGCAGCCAAAAGACCGCCTGCGGTCTGCGGATCAAACAGCAGATCAAAAGATGCCCCTTTGATCGGACCGGCACCCAGCCGGTTATCTTCATATAGTGTGGACCGAATGCCCTTTTCAGACAGCCGCGCTGCCCCTTGCATCACAGGGATATCGGCAAGCCGCAAGGCCGCCCCGACACCCGACGCATCACAGATCCCGCGCAAATGTCCCGCCAACCCAAAGCCTGTGACATCGGTCATCGCATGGGCTTCGCCAAGAATTTGCGACGCTTTCGCCTGATCCTGCACCATCAACTCCAGACAGGCGATCACATCGGCCCCTTTGGCCTTTCCCGCCATTTCCGCGGCCATGATCGTGCCACTGCCGATGGGTTTGGTCAGGATGATCTTGTCACCCGGCTTGGCCCCCGCCAGCGTGATGGGAGATTTCGTCAGGCCAGTGACGGTGAACCCGATGGTCAGTTCAGCCCCCAAGGACGAATGGCCACCGATGATTTTGCCGCCCGCTTGCGCAAAGACCGCCGCCGCCGTTGTCATGATTTCAGACATTGTGCGCTCTTGCAGTGCCGCCGACATGCGCGGAAGGATCAGGCTGGCGGTTGCAGCCTGCGGGGCGGCCCCCATCGCCCAGATATCGCCCAGCGCGTGGATCGCGGCAATGCGGGTCATAAACACGGGATCAAGCGTCAAGGCGCGCAAATGGTCGGTGCTCATCACCTGACCGGGCTGCACGGTGGCTGCATCATCGCCGAATTGATCAACCAGCACATGCTGCAATGCCGCGCGGCCCACCTTGGCTCCGCAACCGCCGCACATCGGCTTGTCACCCAGTGCCTCTTTGAGGCCAAGGGCAGTGGTGCGGGGCAGTTTCGGGGGCTCCATGACGGGCAGGCTGTCGAACTGGGTCATGAACTTGCGGTCGATATAGTCTTTGAGCTTCCACAAGAGCGGGCCTTGCCGCGCGGTGCCGAATTTCTCTGCCAAGGCGGATTTGCCGCCCAAGGACACCAGTTTAAGATAATCGCGCTGCGGCTTATAAGGGCGGAGTGCGCCGCCCGACAGGACCGCCCGCAGATTGTCAAACAGCACAGGGGCCTCGCGTACGGCATAGACACCGGCCTTGGGCCGTGGATCATGGCTCAGGTGCGCGCAGTCACCCACCGCAAAGACATCCGACGTGCTGGATTGCAGGTTTGCATCCACGGTGATGAAACCTTCATGCAAGGCAAGCCCGGTTTCGGCGATCCAGTCGTGCGGCTTGGCCCCTGCGGCACCGGTCGTGAAATCGCTGCGGATGGTGCGACCGTCGCGCAAAACCACACCTTGGGCGAAAATCTCGGTGACTTCGGCGTTTTCGACGATCTCGACCTCGGCAGATGTCAAAGCGGCCAACATCATCTGGCGGGCCTTGTAACCCAAAGCCATCAACACGCGGCTGCGGTCGATCAGTTTCACGGTCGGCTTTTTGAAGCGCAAGGCATGGGCCATGGCCATCGCCAGTTCAGCCCCCGCCACACCTCCGCCGATGATCGCTATCTGTGGCTCTTCCGCACTGTTCCGGAATGCATCCCAGCGAGAGGCGAAGGCCCCCAAAGGCTTGGCCGGGACCCCATGCGCGGTAAAGCCGGGAAGCTGCGGCATCGCCGAAGTGATCCCCACGTCTACCGCTGCCACATCATAAGCGATGGGTGGTCTACCTGCGACTGTGATCGTCTTTGCCGCGATATCAATGCCTGTCGCATAACCATTGATCATGCGCGCCCCTGCAAAACGGGCCAGTTTCACCAGATCAATGTCCAGCTCGTCGCGCGTATAATGCCCGGCGACAAACCCCGGCAGCATGCCCGAATAGGGCGCCGTTGGTCCGGGATTGATTACGGTCACCCGCACGCCCGGCAGCGGGTTCATCCCCCAACTCCGCAGGACCAGCGCATGGGTATGACCGCCCCCGATAAGGACAAGATCACGGGTGAGAGGCAAACTGTTCATAGATGCCTTGTAGCGGGCGTCAGCCTAAGGGGAAAGCCACTGCCCGTGCCAATGACCCAGACGTGAGAAACGGATACGCCGATGGTCTGTCCCGAGGTGGACCGCGTCAATATGGGTCACGCGACACTCAAGAATGGCGAATGTCTCTGGATCAGGGTCTTTTTTGTAGGCAAGTGCTGCGTCAATCGGTGTGCCCGGCGGTGGCGTGACGCCATAGGACTGTTGCGCGTGATCGGGGATTTTGTCCCACAGGGCGCGGGTTTGCGGACCTGACAGAATCGCGACCTCGGCCTGCAACCTGATTTGCAGGTCTTGCTTGGCGTCCCAGATATGCAATGCCGCGCGCGGGGTCGCGCGCAGGCTTTCGATCTTGTCGGAAAAGAGATCTGTGTGGACTGTCACCTGTGCGCTGTCAGGGTCAGCACTGCGCAAGACAACTGTGCGCGCTTCGGGCCATCCGTCGGGTGATACAGTGGCAAAGGTCGGTCTGCGTGCGGGGTGCTTGGCGTCGGCGACACCACGACCCAGCGTGCTCCAGACCTTGGTCCATATGCCTTGGGATGTTTCGAACCAGTTATTCATAGCCTGTCATCTCCAGATACCCGATGCCCGCATGGCTGCCCGTCACGGTCACGGGCCCTTCCCAATAGGGTACGCTTGTCGTCATCCATGCGTTATCGTTGATCGCGGCGACGGTCACATCAAGGCCACGCGCGGGCAATTCAACCCGCCAGCGCACAGGAACATCATCTGCATTTGTCGCCAAGGGCGTCGCGGTCAAAGCCCCGTCTGCGTAGGCCGTGGTGGTACCGTCAGGCATGATCCAAGTGGCCGAGGTGAAGTTTTCCCCATCGGTCTGCTGCAAACGAAACCCCATCAGTTTGGCCCCGTCATCAAAGGACAATGAGAACCAGTCCCAGCCCGTTTGATTATCCGCCAGAGGTTGCGACGACCATTCCCGGTCAAGCCATGCGTTTCCGGTGACGGCAATATCCCCTTCGGGTAGTTGCAGCGTGCCTGTGATGGCGAAGAACGGTTGGGAATAGTAATAAGACGCTTGCCCGGCCGCAGATTTGACCGAATACCCCCCTTCTCCATGAAACACGAGCGGCCCTTTGGCGGTCAAAGCCATGTCATAGGCGAAATCGGGGGCGCTGGCGGTCATCTGCATGGTTTGCCAGTCGCCTTGCAGCACCCAGTCGTCGATCCAGGCCTCAAAGGGTTCAGCGGTCACGCCAGCCTGACCGATCCCACCCCGTGCCAGCCGTTCGCTGACATAGTGGTTGTCCGGCGTTGTCACTGCCGCGTGGCCCATCCAAAGCTGTGGCGCGCTCCAGCCTGCGCCTGTCTCTGGTGCAAGGGCCGACCGGAACAAGGTCCATTGTAGCCCGTAAGGCGTGCCATCTGCGGCCGTCAGGTTGGCTGTGAGATACCACCATTCGATCCGGTATTCAGGATGCGCACCATGATCTGAAGGGAAATGAAAGGTTGGATTTGGCTGCGGGACCGAAAACCCGTCAACCTCGGTGCCAAGGCCAGCAAAGCCTTGGGCGGTTGCAACACACGGCATCCAGCAAAGAAGCAGCAAGGCTTTAACGTTCATTGGAAAACACCTTCAGCAAATCAGCAGGCGGTGTGCGCGCAAGCCGCAGCGCGGGCCACAATGCGGCCAAAGCCGCAGCTAGCAAAGCGAACACCCCAAGCCGGGCATAGTCTGCGGGGAAAAGATACATCGGCAATTGCCACCCGAATGCGGCCACATTGACCACTGCAAGCAAGGCC
This sequence comes from Yoonia sp., assembly GCF_030731595.1. GTDB lineage: Bacteria > Pseudomonadota > Alphaproteobacteria > Rhodobacterales > Rhodobacteraceae > Yoonia. The sequence continues at coordinate 34,828 of NZ_JANQTS010000085.1, read as the reverse complement.
CATGCCAGCGCCAGCCCCAAGGGCAAAGCCACAAGCGCCGTCAGCAAGGCCAGCATCACGGCGCGCAGCAGTTCCAGCCAGCCAATCTGGCGGCGTGTCATCCCCATCGCCCAAGCGGGCGCCAATTGCGGGACGCGCATGCTGGCAAGGGTCAGCAGACTCATGAGGATCGCAAAGCCTGCCACAGCCAGCGTCAGGATGTTCAGGGCGGTTGTGACTGTAAAGGTCCGCTCGAAGATCGCGAGCGAGATCGATTTGATCCCTGCCTGATTGATTGTCTGTGTCGCGGGAATACCTGTCGCGGCTTCAAGCCCTGCAACGAAATCGGGCACGTCTTCTGGCGGCATGCGCAGCCCGTAATTTCGCGGCGCAACGTCGGGGTAGAGCATGCCAAAGATTGCCTCACCCAGCACCGCCTGTCCGATGGGGTTGCCATAGTCACCATAGACGCCCGCGATCTGAAAGTCCCTGTCCTGCAGGGTCATCGTATCGCCCACATCCAGCCCCGCGCGGCGCGAAAGCTGTTCGTTGATCAAAACGGTCCGGCCCGCAAAGGTCGTGCCCCAGGCATCATCTGTACTTTGCAGAAACACCCAGAAATCGCGGTAGGTGGCGTGGTCGCGCGCGCCGAAAACTTCGGTGGGTTGGCCTGCCACAGTGGTCTGTGTGCTTTGGATGGGCAGGATCGCATCGACCCGATCCTTGGCAAACCCGATCAGCCCAGCTGCCTGTGCCGCATCATCGGTGCGCACGTAAAGCTCTGAGGCGAGGCGTTGATCGAGAAAGTCCGTAAATGTCAGCCGGAAGCTTGAGACCATCGTCGACACGCCCACATTTGCAGCCATCGCCAACAAGAGCGCCATCAGTGCCAAGGACAGACCGGGAAGTTGCTGGCGCGTATCCGCCCAGAACCATTGGGCTGTCACCGATTTGGCAGCCTTGCTCATCAGGTTAAGGCATGCGTCGAGCAAGAGCGGCAGCGCCAGTGCGGCACCGATCAGCAAGCCCGCGAGCAACCCAAAACCACCGATCAGCCCTTCGGCGGTGACCATAAGGATCGCCGAGAGGACAAGCAGAACGAGCGCAGCATACCCCTGCAGTCTGGCCCGTCGTCCTGCGGCCATGGCCAGTGCACGGGGCTGCGCTGCGGCCAACAGCGGCATCCGGGCCAGTTGAGAAAGCGCGCCACTCGCGGCCAATGCGGTCCCACCCAGCGCGATGGCCAAGCCCGACAGCCACCAAGACGGACGCAATTGCAATGTGCCAGACACATCCGCCCCGTAAAGGCCCCGCAATGTTGCCGCGACATCCGGCAGCAAAAGGGCCGCAATCACATAGCCCAAAGCCACCCCGATGATCCCGGCGATCAGTGCAAAGATCATCAGCTCTGCCCCCATCAAAAGGATCAAGCGGCGCAAGGGCAGCCCCAAGGCACGCATCGTCCGCACGACAGGGCGGCGCTGTTCGAAGGCCAGACCGATGGCACCGTTGACGATAAAGATGCCGACCGCAAAAGACAGCAACCCAAAAGCAGTCAGGTTCAGGTGAAAACTGTCTGTCAGCCGCCCGATATCACTGCCGCCCTGTGCTGGCTGGCGCGTCAGGTCGGCGGCAATCTCGGCAAGCGGGACGCGGGTTCTGGGTTGTGCTGGCAAGACGATCAGGCTGTCAATCAGATCGGCTTTACCCAAGAGGCGTTGCGCGACTCCGATATCCGTGACAGCCGTGCCCGGCGCGATATCGGGGCTGATGATCACATCAAGATCCGGCAGACGCGCTGCGGTTTCAGCATTGGCAAACAACTGGCCTTCGCCCGTCAGGAAACTGCCGAAATCAGCACCCTCTTGCGGAGCGACGGGACCGATCCCGCCCGGTGCAGTCAGCGGTTCAATACCGACGATCCGCACGCCCTCCAAACGACCCTGCACCACAGGGCTGACCAGCCATCCCGCCCTGCGCAACGCAACATAGGTCGCTTGAGCCATCGGCTGCCCGTCAGGACGCACGAGCCGCTCATACTGCGCCTCGCCCAAGGTGGCGGCGGCTGCGTCATAGCTTGCCCGGGCCTCTGCATTCACGGCCTGCACACCAGACCAAAGCGCCGTGGCCAGCGCCAGACCCGCCAGCAGCGTGAACAATTGCAGCGGATTGCGCCACCAATGCGACAGAAGTGCCAAGAGAGTCGCCTGCGTCATGCCACCTGACCTGCCCGCAGATGCAGCCTGCGCGACAACCGCGCCGCCAACGCCTCGGAGTGGGTGACCATCAAGAGCCCCGCACCGGTTTCGGCCACCAGTTGCAGCATCAGGTCCATCACGACGCCTGCAGTGGCTTCATCAAGATTGCCTGTGGGTTCATCGGCCAGCACAAGCTTTGGCTTTGCCGCCAATGTGCGGGCAATGGCGACCCGCTGTTGCTGGCCGCCTGATAACTGCTCTGGGTATTTGTTCAGATGCGGGGTCAGGCCCATCTTTTCGGCCAAAGTCGCAGCCCAGGCCGGATCATGCTTTCCGGCGAGCCGCGCCTGAAAGGCGATGTTGTCGCCAACCTTCAGGCTGGGGATCAGGTTGAATTGCTGGAAGACGACACCGACCGTCCCGCGGCGCAAGGCAGCCCGCCCTGTATCGTCCAGTGCTGCGATGTCCTGACCTTGCAGCACGATCTGCCCTGCATCCGGCGTATCAAGGCCACCGATCAGATGCAGCAGCGTGCTTTTGCCGCTCCCGGATTCCCCAGTCAGCGCGAGGGTTTCCCCAGCAGCCAGACAGAGGTCGATCCCGCGCAAAACAGCAAACGGGCCATCGGCGGTCTGATAGGTTTTTTGAATATCGGTGACGGTCAGTAGCATCGGTCTTTTTCCTTTGCACATGAGGTAACACGCGCAGAGGTGAAGGAAACGCCCGTTGCGACGATTAGGCCTTGATCAAGGCGATTTGCGTGCCCGCCGGATCTGTCACGATAAGGCGCGGGATATAGGCAATGCGGTCGTCCCTGCTGACCTCATACCCAGCAGCGCTCAGACGTTCGGCGGTCATTTCAAAGTTTGCGATAGGAAAAGATGGCAGTGTTTCAGGATCAAACGGAAAGCTGGGCTGGGTGCCCAGATAGATTTGCCGCGCACCGCTCACTGCCCAGAACCCGTCAATGTCTTTGGGGTAATTTGGCGCGCGCATCTCTGTCAGGCCGAGTTCTTGCAAGTAGAAGGCGCGCAATGCGGGTTCTTCTTGCGGTTCCATCGGGATGAAGACCTGTTGAAACCGCGCATTCTGCTGCGCGGCGTCACGGCCTGCACTGAAAGCCATGTCCGGTCCGCGCCTTTTGCGCTTGGGCCTTGGGTCTTCCTCGTTCAGGTCATTCTCGCGTTGGTGCCAAGTGTACTTGATCCAGATGAAGACCAGCACGAGCAAAATAAGCACGGGAGGGATGTCGAAAGGGAGAAAGGGTAGCTGCATTGTCTGTCGTCTGTGTTCCGCGCGTGAATGTTTTTCTAGGTCCGAATTGGGTCTTATCGAAAGAAGGGCGTGCCGTCACGTTTTGCTGGTTCTTTTGTATGGGTAAAGTAGCAATAACATGACCAAAGACAGGGGGAGGTTCAGATGACAGATATCGTGATTTTGGGTGGCGCGCGTACCGCGATTGGCACTTTTGGCGGATCGCTTGCCGGAACGACACCGATCGACCTTGGCACTGTCGTTGCCAAGGCGGCGCTGGAACGTGCAGGTGTGCAAGGTGCACAGATCGGGCATGTGGCAATGGGTCATGTGATCAATACTGAACCCAAGGACATGTATCTGAGCCGTGTTGCGGCCATGAACGCGGGCGTGCCTGACACAACGCCCGCGATGAACGTGAACCGCTTGTGCGGTTCCGGCGTGCAGGCGATTGTGTCAGTGGTCCAGTCCTTGATGCTGGGTGATGCCGAATTTGGCCTTGCAGGTGGTGCCGAAAACATGAGCCGCTCGCCCTTTATCCTGCCCGACGCCCGTTGGGGTGCCAAGATGGGGGATGTGCGCAGCCTTGATATGATGCTGGGTGCGCTGACCTGCCCTTTTGGAACCGGCCATATGGGTATCACGGCAGAGAATGTCGCAAGCGAGCATGGCATCACGCGTCAGGATCAGGATGCCTTTGCGGTGCTCAGCCAAGACCGCGCCGCAGCTGCCATCGCTGCGGGCCATTTTGACAGCCAGATCGTGCCGGTCCAGATCCAACGCCGCCGCGAGATGGTTGATTTCGAGAAAGATGAACACCCCAAGGCTACAACGCCTGACGCCCTTGCCGGATTGCGCCCAGTTTTCCAGAAAGACGGCACAGTGACCGCAGGCAATGCGTCTGGTCTGAACGACGGGGCGGCTGCGATTGTTCTGGCGACGGCGGATGCGGCCGAAACGGCGGGGCTTACCCCAAAATTCCGTATCCTTGGCTATGCCCATGCGGGTGTGCGACCCGAAGTTATGGGGATTGGCCCCGTGCCTGCGGTCGCAAACCTGCTGTTGAAGACCAGATTGTCTGTGGATGATTTTGACGTGATCGAATCCAACGAGGCCTTTGCGGCCCAAGCGCTTGCGGTCTCCAAAGAGCTTGGTTTTGATCCTGCGCGGGTCAATCCAAATGGCGGTGCGATTGCGCTGGGTCATCCGGTCGGAGCCACAGGTGCGATCATCACCGTCAAGGCGATGTACGCGTTGGAACGGACCCAAGGCAAACGCGCTTTGATCACGATGTGCATCGGTGGCGGTCAGGGGATCGCACTGGCGATCGAGCGCCTCTAGCGAGCCCTAGAACCCGATCTGCTTTTGGCGTTCGGCCAGATCGGCCACCACGCTCATCGCCGCCAAGGCAGAGCTGCGTGGGTTTTCGGGCAGGCCGTGGCCGGAAATCGTAAAGTGGAAAGACCCGAAAGTCCCTTCGGCCATGATCTCGTGGATGTTGGTGTGCGCATTTGGGTCTGCGATCAATTCCACCTGCGTGTCATCAAAACCGATGCCTGCCAAGGCCACGGCTGCGGCCACATTTGCATTCTTCGGATAAGCCAGTGCCGCCGCGCGCGCCGTGCCTGAAAAATGCACGGTTGCCAAGGTCAAGTTATCGAGATCAAGCACATCTTCGGCAGGCGACCCGCGCCATCCTTGCGGCGGTTTGCGGCCTGTATAGGTCACGGCTGTGACCGTGCCTGCGCGTGCACTGCGCAGTGCATCCAAGCCTCCGATCGCACCGCTTGCCAAACACAACCGCGCACTGCCCTTGTCGGCAGCTGCGGCCAGCTTTGCCTGTAAATCTGCATCGGCCAAAGCCCCGAGCGAGACTGTCAGAACATCAATGCCGCGGGCCAAGGCATCTGGACCATAAGCAGCAAGGGCTGCATGCCCGCCGCAATCCACAATCAGGTCAGGGCGCTGGGGCAAATCGGCAAGCTGCGAAATGCAAGGTGGTGCGGTATCGTCACCGAACACCTCTTTGCCGGGCCGGACGATCTGGGCGATTTCTGTGATGCCAAGTGCGGCCAGTTGCCCGCGCACATAGTGTGCGATCGCACCCTGACCGATGATGGCGATCTTCATGCGCCTGCGACGGGGTAGTCACGCAAAAAGACCCATTTGTCACCGTCGGACATATCAGGGTCATAGCTGTAGCCACCGCTTTCGAAACCCTTGATCCCATCCGCCTCTTTCACGCGGTTTTCGATGATGAACCGTGCCATGGCCCCGCGTGCGCGCTTGGCAAAAAAGCTGACGATGCGGGGTTTATCGTCCTTCACTTCCATAAAGACGGGGGTGATCACCCGCAATTTCAGCGCCTTGCGATCCGCCGCGCCAAAGTATTCCTGACTGGCGCAGTTGATGAGCGTGTCGGTCTGGACCGCCTCTGCTTGGGCATTCAGCGCCTTGGCAATCGTATCGCCCCAATAGTCATACAGCGATTTACCGCGGCGTGTTTTCAGGCGGCTTCCCATTTCCAGGCGGTAGGGCTGGATGGCATCCAGCGGACGCAGCAAACCGTAAAGACCGGACAGAATACGCAAGTGATCCTGCGCCCATGCCAGATCATCCTCGGACAAGGTCCGGGCCTCAAGGCCCTGGTAGGTGTCTCCGTTAAATGCCAGTGCTGCTGGCTTTGTCATCGCGGCGTCAGGCGCGGCTGCAAAAGCGGCAAAGCGGTCGCGGTTCAGGCGTGCCAGATCATCCGAAATATCCATCAGGCCTTTGAGGTCTTTGAGCGACAGGTTCTTGGCGGTTTTTGAGAGCCGCACGGCATCTTCCTGAAAATCAGGCGCGGTCGGCTTGATATCAACAGGGTCCATGTCGAGCGATTTTGCGGGGGAAACAACGACAAGCATGCAAAGATCCTTTCTGACTTGCACAGGGATGTAACATGGCCGGCGCCGTTGACCACCCCTTGGCACGCTGCGCGGCATGTGCAAATGAGATTGGCAAGCAAAGGAGCCAGTCATGAAGTTATGCCGGATTGAAACAGACAAGGGGATCGTCCCCGCAGCAGTCGATGGAAACGGTGCGTTGCGCGATCTTTCTGCCCATATCAGCGATATTGATGCGGCACAGATTTCACCTGAAGGATTGGCCAAACTTGCAACCATCGCGTTGGAAGACCAGCCCGAAATCACCGGAACATTCCTGCCGTTTCTCAGCGACGTACGCCGCGTTTTTTGCATTGGCCTGAACTACTATGATCACGCCGAAGAAATGAAAATGGCAATCCCCGCCTATCCGATCCTGTTCATGAAAGCCTGCGACGTCACCGGGCCAACCGATCCGATTGTCGTGCCCAAGGGCGCGCTCAAGACGGACTGGGAGGTGGAGCTTGGCGTCGTCATCGGCAGCCGCGCGCTGCACGTTGATGAAGCAGACGCGCTTGACCATGTCGCGGGCTATTTTGTTGCCAATGATGTGTCTGAACGGCATTTCCAGATGGAGCTTGGCGGGCAATGGGTCAAAGGCAAATCCGCGGATAGCTTTGCACCCATCGGGCCTTACCTTGTCACCAAGGACGAGATTGCCGATCCACAAAACCTTGCCATGTCGCTGGACGTGAGCGGACAGCGGATGCAAACGGGAACAACGGCGACAATGATCTTTTCGGTGACCCAGATCGTCTCACATCTGAGCCAGTATCTCACGCTGCGTCCGGGTGATCTGATCCTGACAGGGACACCTCCGGGTGTCGGGGGCGGGCAAAAGCCACCGCGCTTTTTGCGACCGGGTGATGTTGTGACTGCCGAAATCGCAGGGCTGGGCACGATGCGCCAAGAGGTTGTCGCGTTTGAGAGCTAGTTGAGTTGCGCCTGCAAAGGGTACAGACCATCCTCGAAGGGGCCAAACATCTCTTCCAAGTCAGGATGATCTACGGGTTCGCCGGAATAGTCCGCGACAAGGTTCTGCTCGGAAACGTAGGCCACATAAAAGCTTTGCTCGTTCTCGGCCAAGAGGTGATAAAACGGCTGATCTTTTTTCGGGCGGCTGTCCTCTGGAATGGCATTGTACCATTCGTCCGTGTTCGAAAACATCGCATCCACGTCAAAAATCACCCCTCGGAAAGGATGCTTTCGGTGACGGACGACTTGCCCGAGATGATACTTTGCGCGCGTTTTAAACATGTTCATTCGTCCTAGCTCACCATAAGACCTGCGCAGGGAAAAAGTCCACGCCCTCTGCCAAAAATTAAGGGAAACAGTTTGTGAACCTCGCGCTGACAGTCCTGAATATAACTGCGCCCGTTTTTTTGCTGGCGGCAGTGGGATATATCTGGGTCAAATTTGGTTTTGAGTACCGTGTTGAATTCGTCACACGCATGGCGATGACGCTTTCCGTGCCTTGCCTGATCTTTGCAGCTTTGATGCAGATCGAGGTCGAGCCACAAGCACTTGCCGCACTTTCTGTGGCGTCCTTCGTCGCCTATTGCATCGTCATGCTGGCCTGTTTTGCGCTGGTGAAACTGGCCAAGCTCAATGCTCAGACATTTCTTGCGCCGCTGATTTTTGGAAACACCGGAAACCTTGGCCTGCCGCTTGCGCTCTTTGCGTTTGGCGAGATCGGCTTGGGGTATGCCGTTGTCGTCTTTGCGGTGATGGCGATCCTGTCATTTACGATCGGCATCTGGATCGTTGCGGGGGCCGGATCATTCAAACGTGTTGTTCAGGAACCGCTGGTGGGGGCGACTTTGCTTGGGGCACTGTTTCTTTGGCAAGGCTGGGAGACACCGCAATTCCTGACCAACACAATCGAACTTATCGGCCAAATGGCGATCCCCATGATGCTGATTACTCTTGGCGTTGCCGTCGCCCGGCTTGAGACAAAGGCGATGGGACAAGCTGTTGTGCTCTCTGTCATCAAGGTCGTGATTTGCGGTGCCGCCGGATGGGGGGCCGCGACATGGTTCGCGCTTGACCCTATTGCCGCCGGTGTCTTGATTGTCCAACTGGCAACGCCTGTTGCCGTGACATCCTATCTGTTGGCAGAAAAATATGGTGCGGATCCGCAACCTGTCGCGGGGCTTGTTGTGGCGTCAACCCTGCTTTCCGTGCTCGCTTTGCCGCTGATCCTCGCTTTTGTGATCTAAATCGGTGGCCTTGGGGATTCCCAGATGGCTGCAAACACGCTATGGTTTCACAAAACAATAAATAGCGAGAGGCAGATGAGCAGTATCTTTCGCGCAATGGCATGTGTGCTGTTACTGGGTAGCTGCGGGAGTTCAGGGGAATTCTCTGCACCGCGCAACCTTGATGACGCCTGCAGTATCGTGTCCGAGCGCCCCGAATACCTTCGTGCATTCCGTGCGGTCGAGCGGAAATACGGCGTACCGATCCCGTCGCTGATGGCGATTATCTATCAGGAAAGCAAATTCATAGGCGATAACCGCACCCCGCATCGCTATGCCTTGGGGGTTATTCCCGTTGGTCGCCAGTCTTCTGCCTTTGGCTACAGCCAGGCTCTGGACGGCACGTGGCAAGAATATGTGGACGGCCCCGGTGGCCGCCGCGCCCGCCGTGACGATATCGGCGATGCCACCGACTTCATGGGATGGTACATGACCCAGACCGTCGCAGAGACCGGTGTGCCCATCAATGACACCCGCAACCAGTATCTGGCCTATCATGATGGCCGCAGCGGGTTCATGCGCGGGACTTGGCGATCAAAAAGCTGGCTGGTGCGGATTGCGGGCGAAGTCGAGGCACGCGCAGTGATGTATGATCAACAACTGCGGTCTTGCCGCAAAATCTAATGGCAAGGGGCAGCCCGTCTGGGGCGGCCCCTTGCCACCTTGATCGCGATCAGTTTTGCCGATTGCGCGTTTCTGCCTGAATGTTGAACAAGATGTCACCAAGCGTGCCACCTGCAACCAGATCATTCAGGATAACTGTTGTCTGCGTTCCCAGATCATCGGTCACGACCCATTGGCGCAGTTCGATGGGATTTGCGGTAAACACCATCTGGATACTGCCATAGTTCGGATTGTCGGGGTCCTGTGCGGTCACAGTCGTGGTTGTCCCGTCCGAAACCAGATTTGTCACCATCCGTTCCCGTTCAAAATCCACATTTGGCTGCAGAATGATGCTGAGCGGCGTCTGGTTCAAAGGATAGCGTTCCGGCCCCGTGTTGGAGCGGGCATCGAAAACCGCCAACTGTCCACCGCCTGCCATCACCATCGATTCAGACGGGGCATTGTATTCAAACCTGATCCGCCCCGGGCGCTTGATATAGATCTGGCCCGTATAGAGCGTGCCATCCGAATTGATCTGCGTAAATCCGCCCTGCGCTGTTTGAAGCTGGTTCAGATAGGCCGAGATTTGCGAAAGGCTCAGTTGCTGCGCTGAAGCGGCCCCCGCGGAAAGCGCAATCCCGATGGCGGCGATGATGGATAAAATACGTTTGCTCATGTGTCTTACCTATGTGTCTGGGCGATGGAATGCACCCTTTGGATAAGCGTTACAACAGCATGTGATCGGCTGTTAAGCGATATCACGCCGCGTGTTTATCAATAGCGCTTTGTAAACTGCCGCTGAGTTGAAGATCAGCGTCCAGGATCATGAGGTCGGCGATCGCACGCCCATTGATCTGCGCCAGATCAGGTCTTTCGATCAGGTTTGCAGGAACGGTGATACCCATGCGCAAGGCGGTCTGGAGCGGCTGTCGAACATGAGTCACAAGTCGCGCCAGACCTGCGGCCATGGTTGAATGTGCGCCGGCCAAATTGCCTTCGGCATTGATCAGGCGGCCATTCTGAAGGGTGATGTCTTGGCCGTAAAGCCGGAAGTGGTCAGGCCCGCCGACCGTTGGCATCGCATCCGAAACGAGGAATGATCTGTCAGCCAAAGGCCGCGCGCGCAGTGCAAGTGCAAGCATGTCGTCCGACACATGTACCCCGTCGCAGATCATCCCGACAAACGCATCACTCCCGATCGCCGCACCCGCAAGACCGGGTGCGCGTCCTTCCATCTGTGACATCGCGTTAAACAGATGAGTAACGCAGCGCGCCCCTGCCGCAAAACTTTGGCCTGCCTGTGCCGCAGTGCAGTTGCTGTGCCCCAAAGATACAATGACGCCCATGGCGGCCAGCTTGGTGATCTGATCTGCGGTTGCAGCCTCTGGCGCTAGGGTAATCATCACAGTGATACCGGCCTGCCGCAATCTTTGCAGCGCTTGCACGGTTGTATCGTCCAATGGCCGAATAAACGCGGCAGCATGGGTTCCACGTTTGCGCGGATCAATATGCGGCCCCTCGAGATGCAAGCCCGCAAAATGCGGCATGGCTTTGGCATCAAGTGCAGCCTGAACCGCGGCCTCAATCACGCTGGGGGCATCCGTAATAACCGTTGGCATCAGCGCAACCGTACCAAGCCGGTAATGCGCAGCGGCGATATGCGCGATACCTGCGGCGTTAGGGTCCTGGTTGAACAAGACGCCACCACCGCCATTAACCTGAAGATCCACGAAACCAGGTGTGACAAGTCCTGCGATGGTTAGACTTGTACCTTTTTCGGGCAGGTCTGCGGCGGGCAAGACGTCAGTGACAATGCCATGCTGCACGCGAAGTGCGACACCCTCTTGCAGGTCTTTCCCATCGAACAACCGGGCGGGAACGATCCAGTGCTCAGACATTCCGCGCCTCGCACATGACCGCATGATAGGCCGCACCACGCGCACCGCTTGTGTCTCCGCCTTGCGCAAGCAGAATAGGGGGCATGTCAAATCCTGCAAATTGCACCGCCTGTGCAGCCCGTGTCAGATCCTCTGCAATGCCATGGATTTGCGACAACCCGCCGCCCAGAACAATGCAGTGCGGATCGGTTGTGCGGGTCAGGGTGCGGATCAGGTCAGCGGCCAAAGCGCACCAGATATCCCAGACCTTGCGCGCGCGTTGGTCGTTGGCGCGCTTTTCGATCAGGGCTTCGGGGGACATCTGTTCGCCCATAACCTCCGCCGCAATCCGCATGAGCCCCGCGCCGCTTAGCAAAGTCTCGACGCACCCGATTTGCCCGCAACCACAAGCCACGAGCGGCAGCCCATGTGCTTGCACCAGATGGGCCGGGGCCGCGATATGGCCAAACTCGCCCAGCGTCTGTGTGCAGCCATGTTGCAGAAGACCATTGGCAACCAGCGCACCACTGACGCCCGTTCCCAAAACCAGTGCGAGCATCGTGTCATAGCCACGGCCTGCGCCGAAAACAGCTTCGGACAGCGCCATCGCTTGGCTGTCATTGAGAAATGTCACGGATCTGCCCAGCGCATTTGCGACGTCAGCGGCAAATGGTTTGCCATGGCTGGGCAGGTTCGCTGCGGTCACAGTGCCCGTCTTGGTGTTCACCAATCCGGCACTCCCGATCCCAACAGAAACTTGATGATCGGCAAAACTCTGCGCCCAGTCCACTAAAGCAGTGATGTCATCAATCAGGGCGTCATAGGTCAAAGGCGTCGGCACCCGTCGCGCGTCAAGTGGTGCCCAATCGGCATCAAACACCTGCGCTTCGATCTTTGTTCCGCCAAGGTCGATACCCACCGCGATCATATCACGACCCTTCAGCCAGATGTTCATGGCCCGCAGTGTTGCCGCAAAGCGGCTAAGGCTTCAAGGAGTTGGAGCAGCGAACTCTCGGTTCTAGCGGATCCACACCTCGACACGGGTGTATTCTGACCCCGCGACCTGCCCATCAATGCATGTTGATGGGGCGACATTGCCAAAACCATAGGACGAAACCGTATTGCCGCCAGACGCAATGACATCTGCTGCCACTTCTTGGAATGTAGCCCGCAACGCGGCCGCCGCCGCAGCTGAGGCGGCTATCGCCGCAGCACTGCCTGCCGTGCTTTCGCCAAACCCGACAAAGATGATCTCGCGTCCGGCGTTGGACGGCGCGGCTAACGTATCCAGAAGGTCGATCAAGACAGCGCGATTCCAGCCACCTTCAGGGCCACTTGCCACACCACCGGTGAAAGTTGTCGACAGACGGTTGGCGGAAAACAGAACCTGGAACATCTCTGCGGCAGCCTCTCTTTGCGCGTCGTCTAGCGACGCTGCGAGTAGTCCGCTCAGTCGCGCATTCTTTTCGGCAGGGTCCTGCTGCACCGCGTTGAAGTCGATGAAACCCTCGCTCACGAACAAGCGCTGCGCTACATCTTCAGAGGCGAAATCAAACAAATCGGTCAGCAAACCGGTTTTCGGTCTGGCCGCATAACGCGCCATGATCGGACGTACCAAAGGATAATCGCCCGCGACGATATTAAACGGCGTCGGCGCGACTGCGATACCGCAGGGTCCAGCCACATCCACAACAAATGCGTCATCTGCGTTCGCAGTGCCAACGATGCTGACACTGCCCGGAAACTGAGAGATTGCCGCCGAGATACCAGCCTCATCCGCCATTGTGAGAATATTGCCTGCGATCTGCTTGCCAGAAGGCTCCATCACAAGACGTACCACCTCTTTGTTGACGGCAGAATCGTTCGGCATTTGCAGGGGCAGGATATTCACGTCTGCGCCACCGATCTGAGACCAATTCGTGATTTCCCCCGCGTAAATCCCGGCAAGGTCGTTGAGTGTAATCTCAGAAATTCCAGCGTTCGGTGCCACGATGACAGAAAAGGCCTTCAGACCAAGCATCTGATGGGTCAATTGGGCTCCTGTGGCCCAGTCGGACGGCATGCTGTATTCACCAGGAGCCGCGCCGTTCAAAGACACTGCCTGAACTGTAACGCCGGCTGATTCCATCGATCCGGCAAGTAGCAAGATGGCGGATTGATCCGTCTGGCTATTCTGGATCGATATTTCACCCGAAGGCGTATATTCGACCGCGTTAGATGTCTGACTGGCAACAGCATAGGCACCGGCAAGCGTGCGGTATAGCGTGCCTAGAATTGGTGAATCAAATCCAATCTGAAGCGCATCAGTGCCTGCGATCGGTAGTGGTGCCGCAGCAGGAAGAGGCTCTGAAACTATCCCTTGAAACGCAGATTCCGTCAGTCCGAATGTGTTTGAAGAGACGAGTTTGTTACATTCCACGCCGTAGCATACCACCTCGGAGGCCGGAACGCTGATCACGCCAACCGAGGTACGCACGCGCAACAGGGAACCGTTGAAGCCAACAATCTGTCCCTCCACGCTGATGAAATCATCCGTGGATCGCAGTTCAACCGTCTGCGCCAAAACCGGGGCAGGTGCCAACACACAAAACAAAAACATCGCTATACGAGAGTTCATCTTTTCAAAGCTCCAACAGTCGATCGCCGCAATTTTTCTTGCTTAACGCAATTTTAGAACATCAAAAGCTGGCAAAAATTGGATGATCGGCGCATTTGGTGACAAATTGTGCGACACTGCGCAACAATCTCTCGGTCTTTATTTCTTGGGGTTTGGCCTATCATCTAGCGATACGGCGGAAACGGCCCCTTAAAATTGCCACAATCGCAAATCGCACCGCCAAGAATACACCGGGCAGCCGATTTTTCACAACGCGCCAAGAGAATCCATGATGTCACGGGTTTGTTGGCCCACCCTCGGCAACAGATTGGGTCCCCTCGTCTTTCAAGCCATTTCGTTCCAAACCATGGAAATCGAAAAGCTTGGGGTCGAGAAGATGTGACGGTCTTGCATTCATTAAAGCCCGAAACATGACCTGCCGCCGTCCGGGGCTGTTCTTTTCCCAACCATCCAGAATTTGCTTGACCTGCTGGCGCTGCAACCCGTCCTGCGACCCGCACAGATCGCAAGGAATGATCGGGTAGTTCATCGACTGCGCGAACTTCTCGCAATCCGCTTCGGCGACATGGGCGAGCGGGCGATAAAGAAACAGATCACCCTCTTCATTCACCAGCTTCGGCGGCATCGTCGCCAGCCGCCCGCCGTGGAACAGGTTCATGAAGAACGTTTCGAGGATGTCGTCACGGTGATGGCCCAAAACAACCGCAGAGCAGCCTTCCTCGCGGGCGATACGGTAGAGGTTACCCCGCCGCAACCGCGAACACAGCGCACAGAAGGTCCGACCCGCCGGCACCTTGTCCATCACGATGGAATAGGTATCCTGATATTCGATCCGGTGCGGCACACCCATCTTTTCCAGAAACTCCGGCAGGACCGTGGCCGGAAACCCCGGCTGTCCCTGATCCAGATTGCAGGCAATCAGCTCTACCGGCAGCAAGCCGCGCCACTTCAACTCATGAAGCACGGCAAGCAGGGTGTAGCTGTCCTTGCCCCCCGACAAACACACAAGCCATTTGGCATCACGTTCGATCATGCCGTATTGCTCGATCGCTTCGCGGGTATAGCGTACGATCCGTTTGCGGAGTTTCTTGAACTCCGTCGTAGACGGCGCGCCATAAAACAGAGGGTGAATTTCGGTTTCATCAAGCATGTCAGCGATATGCCAGATCGCTGCGCTGCTGCCTAGTGGCATCCGAAGGGGATCGCGCTACGTAGTACTCCAAGACTGGAGATCAAAATGCGCCTCATCCTTATTACTGCCTTCGCCCTGCTTGCCGCCTGTACAGGCAAACCATCATTTGATGATCCCTCGCTGAGCGATCGCAAGCTGAACCTGGAAGAGTTCTTTGACGGGGAATTGACCGCCTATGGCCAGTTTCAGGATGTCCTCGGCACCGTCCGTCGCAGTTTTGTTGTGACGATTGATGGCGACTGGGACGGCGAGCGCCTGCTGTTGACCGAGGATTTCATCTACGAAGACGGATCGACCGAACAACGGGTCTGGACGCTGACCAAGACGGGACCCGATAGCTGGACCGGAACTGCACCGGGTGTGATCGGTGCGGCAGTCGGCCAAGAACAGGGTGATCGCTTCAACTGGAAATACGAGATTGACCTGCCGGTGCCATCCGCAACGGGCGAAACCGAAACGCTGCGAGTGACTTTTGATGACTGGATGTGGTTGCTGGCCGATGATCGGCTGTTGAACCTCGCTTATGTCAAAAGGTTCGGGCTCGATATCGGCACCGTCACGATTTCATTCGAGAAAGAGAAATAAGAAATTTCGTCGAAATTTCTTGGCCCGCCAAGATTTTTCGCCGAAAAATCTTAGTCGGGGACATTGTCGATCCCTGACCCGCCCCATGGGTGACACCGCAGGATACGGCGCACGGTCAGATAGCTGCCCTTGATCGCCCCATGCTTTTCGAGCGCCTCAAGCGCATAGGCCGAACAGGTCGGGTGATACCGGCAACTCATCCCGACCCAAGGCGACAGCACGAGCCGGTAAGCGCGGACAGGCAGCGAGATAACATAGGCAAAGGGGTTCATCCGTGTACCTTTTTGATGGCGCGTCGCAGATCAGCGACCAGCGTATCAAAAGATAGGGTCGCGGTCAGGTCTTTGCGACCCACAAGCACATAGTCCCACCCATCGCGGCCCAATTCGGGCAGGACGATCCGCGCCACTTCGCGCAGCCGCCGTTTGGCCCGATTGCGCGCGACAGCATTGCCAACTTTCTTGGAACAGGTGAATCCGACCCTGATGCCCAAGGCTTCGCCTTCAGCGCGTTTGCGGCCTTGCAGGTGGATACCGGGGGTCCCTTGGCGGCGGGCATTGGACGCACGCACAAAGTCGGCGCGTTTTGTCAGTACGCAAACGGAAACCGCCGGAGTGCCATCATCTGGCCCAACCGGCGGTTTCAAATCGGTCAAAGCGGCGTTTGCGCTTACGCGCTCAGCTTCGCACGGCCTTTGGCGCGGCGATTGTTCAGGATCTTGCGACCGGCCTTTGTGGCCATACGTGCGCGAAATCCGTGGCGGTTCTTGCGAACCCGGTTAGATGGTTGGAACGTACGCTTCATCGCGTGTCCTCCGGTTGATGGCCAAATCCGCATGACGGATTCGAAGCCGAACTACAATTCAGACCCGTCCTTTAGAGGGGGGCAAGCACCATGTCAACGCAAGGTGCGGGGTGAAACTGCAACAATTGACAGATTTCCCTCCCTGCAAATGTTTCAATCATCACGAATAAACCACGCAAAACTGAAACATGATGGCCTGTTTGCATCAATGGGCTGTGATGTGGGTATTCCTTTGCCCCGCTTTTGTCCATGTAACAGGCAACCGAAGCGCCACCCACAGGACCGGAAAGATGACCGAAGTGACTCATGCAACGCCCAACCCGCTACTGAAAAAGCTCCCGATGATCGTGATCGTCTTGGTGGCTATTCTGGGCGCATATTTTCTGCGCGACTACCTGACCTTCGAGGCCTTGGCCGAGAACCGGGAAGCGCTGATCGCCTTTCGGGACAGCAACTATGTCTTGACGGTTGTGATGTTTATCTTGGCCTACGTGATCATCGTCGCCTTCTCGCTGCCCGGCGCGACAATCGCAACGCTCACCGGCGGCTTCCTTTTTGCCACCTTCCCAGGCGTTTTGTTCAACGTCACAGGGGCGACCATTGGCGCGACAGCGATCTTTCTGGCTGCCCGTTGGGGATTTGGCGAAAGCCTGGGCAAAAAGCTGGAAGGCGCGGACGGGATGGTGAAAAAGATCAAGACGGGTATTGATGAAAACCAGTGGTCCATGCTGTTTCTGATCCGTCTGGTGCCTGCGGTGCCGTTTTTTCTGGCCAACCTGATTCCCTCTTTCCTTGCTGTCCCGCTGCATCGCTTCGTGATTTCGACTTTCATCGGAATCATTCCCGGTGGTCTTGTCTATACATCCGTCGGCGCCGGTCTGGGCGAGGTCTTTGCACGCGGAGAAACACCGAATCTTGGCATCATTTTTGAACCGCAGATCATACTTCCTATCATCGGCCTTTGTGTGCTGGCCGCGCTACCCATCGCCATCAACGCCATTCGCGGCAGGAAAGGTCTATAACCCATGAACAGGATCAAGACAGACATCTGCATCATTGGTGGCGGTTCTGGCGGTTTGTCAATTGCCGCGGGTGCCGTGCAGATGGGGGCCAAGGTGGTTCTGATCGAAGGCCACAAGATGGGCGGTGATTGCTTGAACTATGGCTGTGTGCCGTCCAAAGCGCTTATCGCATCGGCCAAGCAGGCCCATGCCATGTCCCATGGCGCAAAATATGGTGTGGCCGACGTGGAGCCACAGGTCGATTATGCCGCAGCCAAAGACCATGTGGCTGACGTGATCGCGACAATCGCGCCCGTAGATAGCGTTGAACGCTTCGAGGGGCTTGGTGTCCATGTCATTCAGGAATTCGGGCGGTTTATCTCCAAAACCGAAGTGCAGGCAGGGGATACGATCATTGAGGCGCGGCGGTTCGTGGTTGCAACTGGCTCTGGCCCCTTTGTTCCGCCAATTCCGGGCATTGAGACTGTCACATATTACACCAACGAGAATATCTTTGATCTGCGCGAAAAGCCTAAACACCTGATCATCATTGGTGGCGGGCCCATCGGCATGGAAATGGCGCAGGCGCACCGCCGCCTTGGCTGCAATGTGACCGTGATCGAAGGCGCAAAGGCGTTCGGCAAAGATGATCCCGAAATGGCCGAGATCGTTTTGGAGAACCTGCGCGCCGAAGGCGTCAACATCGTGGAAGAGGCCCAAGCCGAAAAGATCAGCAGCGATGGCGAAAAGGTCACCGTTCACACGCCCAAAGGCGATTTCACCGGCTCGCATTTGCTGATGGCGGTCGGCCGCAAGGTGAATACCGACAAACTTGATCTGGAGGCTGGTGGTATCGCCTATGACCGTGCGGGGCTGAAGGTTGGTCCAGACCTGCGGTCGGTGACCAACAAAAAAGTCTATGCAGCGGGCGACGTGGCGGGCGGGCTGCAATTTACCCATGTGGCGGGTTATCATGCGGGTGTGCTGATCCGGTCGATGCTGTTCGGGCTGCCCTCCAAGCAGCGCACCGATCACATCCCCTGGGCCACCTATACCGATCCGGAGCTGGCGCAGGTCGGCCTGACCGAAGCACAAGCGAAAAAGAAATTCGGACCCAGCTTGGAAGTGGTGCGGTTTGATTTCCATCACAACGACCGGCTGATCGCGGAAGGCAAAGCCAAAGGGCTGATCAAGGTCATGGTCGTCAAGGGCCGGCCTGTCGGAGCCTCTATTGCGGGGCCTATGGCAGGAGAGTTGATCGGCATGTGGGCGATGGCGCTGGCCAACAAGATGAAGATGTCCGCCATCGCGAACACCGTGTTGCCCTATCCGACGGTCAGTGAGGTTAACAAACGGGCTGCGGGTGCCTATTTCAGCCCAAGACTATTTGAAAACCCTACTGTAAAGAAGGTTGTAGGCTTTGTTCAGCGGTGGCTGCCATAAGTCCCAGCGAGGTAAAATGACCAACTCACTTTCAGGTCGCTTTTTGATCCTCACGGTCATCTTCGTGATGTTGGCCGAGATTTTCATCTTTGTGCCCTCGGTGGCGCGCTTCCGTGAGGACTATCTGCTCGCGCGGCTTGAGCGCGCGCAGATCGCGTCATTGGCGCTAGAGGCGGATGATATGATCAGCCCCGCGCTTGAGGCAGAGCTGCTGCGCAATGCAGAAGTTTACAACGTCGTACTGCGACGCGATGAAATCCGGCAGTTGGCCCTCTCTTCGCCGATCCCTTCTCCGATTGCGGCAACCTATGACATGCGCAACCCCAGCAGCATGACCCTGATCGCAGACGCATTGCGGACCTTGATAGATCCCAATGACAGGATCATTCGGGTGATTGGCAACCCTGTGCGGGATGGCGGTTTGCTGATCGAAGTGACGATGGACGAAATGCCATTGCGTGGTGCCCTTTTGGAATATGGGCGCAATATTCTTTTCCTCTCGGCCTTCATCTCGATCATCACCGCAAGTCTGCTGTTCTTCTCGGTCCAAATCCTGCTGGTGCGTCCGATAAAGGGGGTCGTGACCCACATGCAGGCCTATGCCAAATCGCCGGAGGATGCGCGCCAGATCATCACACCCTCCGCGAGCGTCAGCGAACTGCGTGATGCAGAAGAGGCGCTGCAAATGATGCAGACGCAGTTGACAGGGGCTCTCAAGCAGAAAGAGCGTCTGGCGCAACTCGGCGGGGCCGTCGCGAAGGTTAGCCATGACTTGCGCAATATCCTGACCTCGGCGCAGCTCTTTGTTGACAGGATCGAATCCTCTGATGATCCGCTGGTCAAACGGATGGCACCGAAACTTGTCGGGTCAATCAGCCGCGCGGTGAACCTGTGCGAATCCACTTTGGCCTTTGGTCGTGTTGATGAACCTGCCCCCGCACTTTCACGGGTCAACCTTGCTCAAATCGTGGCCGACGTGATCGACAGTGAACGGCTTGCCGCTGGTGAATATCCGTTGTCATTCTCGGAAGACATTCCCGCTACGATGACGCTGCGCGCAGATGGTGAGCAGCTCTATCGCGTAATTTTCAATCTTGTCCGCAATGCCCGTCAGGCGATCATGGCCACAGGTGATCCCGGTGAAATCGGACTGCGGGCCACGGAGGATGACCAGATTTGGGAACTCAAAGTGACCGACACCGGTCCGGGACTGCCGAAGAAAGCCCAAGACTATCTCTTTCAGCCGTTTCAGGGCGGCGTGCGCAAAGGCGGCTCTGGTTTGGGACTGGTGATCGCGGCAGATCTGATCCGCGGTCACGGCGGGCGGTTGGAACTGCAACGCACCGATGCGACAGGCACAACCTTTGTCATCCAACTCCCCAAAGCCGACCTCGCGCTCGCGCCAGCAGCCGAATAATAAAGAATCCGAATTGGGCCTTGCATCGCAGGACGTCCACGGCTAAATCCCCCGATACGCGGATTGGTAGCTCAGTTGGATAGAGTACTTGACTACGAATCAAGGGGTCGGGGGTTCGAATCCTCCCCAGTCCGCCATTAATTCCACCTTGCAAAGCTTCGCGGGCCGCAATTCGGCTTTATACCAAGGTGTCAGGTTGTCTGCTCGGCCATTTGCTGTTCGTGCTTTCGGCGCAGCACAGCGCGCTTTGTCGTGATCGAGGCCGTGATGGTCCCTATTGTCACGATGGCGATCATGATGGTCGAGAGCGCGTTGATCTCGGGGCTGACCCCAAGCCTGATGGAACTGAAGACTTTGATCGGCAACGTCGTGGCCGATGGCCCCGCCACGAAGGATGCGATCACAAGATCGTCCAACGACAGGGTCAATGCCAAGAGCCAGCCTGAAATTACGGCAGGTGCGATGATCGGGAGCGTGACCAGTCGGAAGGCCTCGAACGGGGTACACCCCAGATCAAGAGCGGCCTCCTCGACGGACCTGTCAAAGCTCACCAGCCGCGAACTGACGACGACCGAAACATAGCACATCGAAAACGTCGCATGGGCGAGGATGATCGTGAACATCCCCCGATCAAGGCCAATCGAGATGAAGAGCAGCAAGAGCGATAGGCCCGTAATCACTTCTGGCATGACCAGTGGCGCATACATCATCCCCGAGAACAGCGTGCGCCCGTAAAAACGCCCGCCCCGCACCAGCACATAGGCCCCCATCGTGCCAAGGATCGTTGCGAAAATCGACGAGGCAAAACCGACCTTGAACGTGACCCATGCCGCATCGAGGAAGGC
Organism: Yoonia sp.; assembly: GCF_030731595.1. Classification (GTDB taxonomy): domain Bacteria; phylum Pseudomonadota; class Alphaproteobacteria; order Rhodobacterales; family Rhodobacteraceae; genus Yoonia. Next base: position 13,831 of record NZ_JANQTS010000085.1, on the reverse strand, counting down.
CTCGTTCTGCAAAAGCTCGCCATACCATTTGGTCGAAAAGCCGCCCCAGACTGTTACCAGACGGGATTCGTTGAAGCTGTAGATGATCACGACAAGCATCGGGATGTAGAGGAATGCAAACCCCAGCGTCAGCGATGTCGCGTTGAACCATGTCAGCCGTCTCATTTGTCGGCCTCCATCATCTTTTGCTCGTTGCGCTGATAAAGCACGATCGGAATGATCAGGATCAGCAGCAGGATCACGGCCACAGCGCCCGCCACCGGCCAGTCGCGGTTGGCAAAGAATTCCTCGTAGAGCACTTTGCCGATCATCAGTGTATCCGAACCACCCAAGAGCGACGGGATGACGAATTCGCCCAGCGCTGGGATGAAGACAAGGAAACATCCTGCGATGATCCCAGCCTTGGACAGCGGGATCGTGATCCGCCAAAAGGCTTCGGTACGCGAACAGCCCAAATCTTCTGCCGCTTCCAGCAAAGAGCCATCAAGCTTGATCAGCGTGGCGTAGATCGGCAGGATCATGAAGGGCAGATAGGTATAAACAATCCCGATATAGACCGCGATATTGGTGTTCAGGATCGTCAGCGGTTCGTTGATGATCCCTATCCACATCAGGAACTGGTTCAACATCCCCTCCTGGCTCAGGATACCGATCAACGAGTAGACGCGGATCAGGAAGCTGGTCCAGAACGGCAGGATCACCAAAAGCATCAGCGTCGGCTGCCATTCTTGCGGCGCATTGGCCATGCCATAAGCAATCGGGAAACCAATCAGCAGGCAAATAGTGGTCGATATAAGCGCGATCTGCACGCTCGACAGATAGCTTTTCCAGTAGAGGTCATCCGTGGCCAGAAACCGGAAATTTTCAAAATCGAGTTGCGACAGGAAATCCCTGACCCCGGCCCAGCCTTCGGATAATTCAAGTGTCGGTGTATAGGGCGGGATCGAAAGCGCCACATCCGACAAGGATATCTTCAGTACGATCAGAAACGGGACAAGGAACAGGCACAGCAGCCAGAAATAGGGGACCGAAATCAGGGTAAAGCGCCGGAGATTCATCGCGCGCTCCTACCTGTCCAAAACGATGCCGGCAGTATCAGTCCAAGACAGCCAAACCTCGTCATCCCACGTAAACGGGCGGCTATCCCGCCGGCGCGAATTGGCGGCCTGCGCCTTGATGATCATCCCGCCGGGCAGCTCCACATGATAGGTCGAAACGTTCCCGAGATAGGCGATATCCAATACCCTGCCCTGCACCGCATTGTGGCGGTCAGCAGGCTTGTCAGCGGTGATTGCAATTTTTTCGGGTCGGATCGCGAAACTGACCTTACCGTTCGAGATCGGTTTGGAGGGTGTACCGATGATGTCCGGTTGCCCTTCGGCCCAGACGATCGAGACAGTATTGCCCTGAGCAGTCGCATTCCCTTCGATGATGTTCACTTCGCCAATAAAGTCGGCAACGTAGATACTGTTGGGTGCTTCATAGATCTGGCCCGGCGTATCCACCTGCTTAAGCTTGCCTTGGTCCATGACAGCCACGCGCGAGGCGACTGTCATTGCTTCTTCCTGATCGTGCGTCACGACAACAAAGGTGGTGCCGGTTTTTTCCTGAATATCCATCAATTCAAACTGCGTGTCCTGTCGCAGTTTCTTGTCCAAGGCTGACAATGGCTCATCCAGCAGCAGCAGCTTAGGCGCTTTGGCCAAGGCACGCGCCAAGGCCACGCGCTGCCGCTGTCCCCCCGAAATCTGTTCGGGCTTGCGGCTCCCGAATCTCTCGATCTGGACAAGGCGCAGCATTTCTTTGACACGCGCGTCGATCTGGTCTTTGGGCATATTCGACCGCTTCAGGCCAAAAGCGATGTTGTCGTAGACGGTCAGATGCGGAAACAGCGCGTAGGACTGGAACATCATGTTCACGCTACGCTTGTTGGGGGGAATGGGCGAAATATCCTGCCCATCCAGCCAGATTGTTCCTGATGTCGGTGTTTCGAACCCTGCCAGCATCCGCATCATCGTGGTCTTCCCACATCCAGATGGGCCAAGAAGTGCGAAGAATTCTCTTTCGTAGATGTCGATGCTCAGATCATCGACTGCCGTGAAATCGCCAAAGCGCTTGGTTACATTCTGAAAGCGGATCAAAGGCTTTGCGGCCGGATCGTTCCAAGGCTCAAACACGTTTTGGGGCATAAGGGGTCGTGGCCTCCGGCATGCACATTTACTAAGGGTATCCCCGGCCCGCATCGCAGGCCGGGGAAAGGCTATTATGTACCGGATTTGATGCGTGTCCACATCCTTGTTACGAAACGCTGTGCGCCCGCATCATAGGGCGTGGTGGTATAGAGCGTCGCGAGTGTTGCTTCGTCAGGATAAATCGCCGGATCGTTGATCACATCCTCGACCAGGAACTCCTTGGAAGCTGCGTTGCCGTTCGCATAGTAGACATAGTTGGAAGCGGCGGCCATGTTCTGGGCGTCCAGAATAAAGTTCAGGAACGCATGCGCGCCTTCAGGGTTCGGTGCATCGACAGGGATGGCCATCTGGTCAAACCACATCAAGGCACCCTCTGTTGGAGCGTTATAAGCAATTTCGACCCCGTTTTCAGCCTCAATCGCCCGATCGCGTGATTGCAAGATATCGCCGGACCATCCGAAAGCGACACAGATGTCACCGTTGGCAAGCGCCGAAATGTATTCGGAGCTGTGATACTTCTGCACAAAGGGGCGCACTGCTGCCAAGACAGGCTCGGCCATCGCCAATACGTCCTCGTCCTTGCTGTCAGGATCTTGACCGATGTACTTGAGTGCTGCGGGGATCAGCTCGGTCGGCGCATCAAGGAAATGCACGCCACATTCGGCCAGCTTTTCCATGTTCGCGGGATTAAAAATCAGGTCAAGCGATGCAATCGGCGCATCTTCACCCAAAAGCTCGGTTACTTTGCCGACATTCACGCCAATACCTGTCGTACCCCACATATAATTGATGGAGTAGTTGCCATCGGGATCATAGGTTTCGGTCCGCGCTTGGACGACATCCCAGAGATTTCCGATGTTGCTAAGTTTTGATTTGTCCAGCGGCTGGAATGCACCTGCCGCAATCTGGCGCTGCAGGAAAGTGCCTGTCGGCACAACAACATCATAGCCGGAACCGCCTGCAAGCAGTTTGGTTTCCAAAACTTCGTTGCTGTCAAAGACGTCATAGATCAACTCGAGGCCGGTTTCTTCTTCGAACTTGGCCAACAAGTCCTCATCGATGTAATCGGACCAGTTGTATACGCGCACTTCTTGTGCCCAACCAGCTTGCGCTGTCAGCACGGCTGCCGCAAGAATAGTGCATGTCTTGGAATTCAGCATTTAAACCTCCGTAGGGATTAACAGTCATCCGAGATAGTTTTTATGAAATGCAGAAGCTTTGCAATGGCGATACAAAAATTTGATATGTTTGGATCGCAAGGCACGTCACTCGCTTGCAAAATGCCTTGGACGGAGGCGAATAAATGAACGAATTGGTCACTAAGAAGCCAGAACATGAAACGATCTACCTTCAAGTGAAGGAGATGATTCTTTTTGGCGAGTTCATTCCAGGGCAACCTCTCACGATCCACGGGCTTGCCGAGACAATAGGCACAGGCGTCACCCCCGCCCGCGAGGCGATCCGGAGGCTGACCGCCGAAGGTGCACTCGTCACGCTTGAGAACAGACGAATCGAAGTTCCCGCAATCACGGAACACCGGCTGAAACAGATTGACCTTGTCCGGCTGACCGTAGAGCCGGAGCTGGCGGATCGGGCCGCATTTCATTGCAAACCAAAGGATATAGAGGAACTCGAGCGCCTTGATCAGCTTGTGGATCAATCCATTCAGGTCGGTGATATTCGTGGATATCTCGAAGCAAACTATCAGTTTCATTTCCACCTCTACGGTTTGGCTAACGCACAGATTCTGCGGCGTATCGCCGAAACGCTCTGGCTGCGCATTGGTCCATCCCTGCGGGTTGTTTGTGGGCGCTACGGCACCGCGAACCTGACCGATCACCACCGCGAAGCCTTGGATGCCTTGCGTATTGGCGATGCCGCAAGAACACGCGAAGCCATTGCGCAAGACATTCGCCAAGGCATGGAATTCGTGCGTCAGTCATATGAAAACTAGTCAGCGGGCGCTTTTGCGACGTGCTTTCCCAAACGTCGGTTGACTTGCCCTGAACTTTTGATCAAATTATTGCTGAAGCGATCTTGACGGACGGTTTCGCGCAAGAGCAGTTTGGACGCCATCAACGCTCATCTTCAGGCAGCGCGAATGGAGTGTCTGCTTTCGCCCTGTTTTCTGGTAGCGCCCCTTTGGCATGTCAGCACACTGAGCAAGCACTGCAGGTATAGAGAGAGAACTGTCGCCCCTAAGGATCGCCCTGAGGATGCTATCACCTTCTTTTAGACGTTTAATCAGAGGTCACTATGAACATACTTGCCAACTACCCCCCGACCGATGAGTTGCAGGCGATTGATTCCGCGCATCACCTGCATCCTTTCACTCACAGCAATGGGCTGGCGGAAAAAGGGCCGCGCGTCATCACCTCGGCCAAGGGTGTTTGGCTCAAGGACAGCGAAGGCGAAGAGATCATCGACGGCATGGCGGGTCTGTGGTGCGTCAACATCGGCTATGGCCGCGATGAATTGGCAGAGGCCGCCGCGCGACAGATGCGCGAACTTCCGTTCTACAATACTTTCTTCAAGACAACCCACGTTCCCGCGCTGATGCTGGCCAAGAAACTGGCCGAACTCGCCCCTGGTGACCTGAACAGCGTTTTCTTTGCCAACGGCGGGTCGGATGCCAATGATACAAACATCCGGCTTGTGCGCACCTATTGGGCCGAAAAAGGCCAGCCCGGGCGGGACGTGATCATTTCCCGCTGGAATGCTTATCATGGTTCCACCATCGGCGGCGCATCTCTGGGCGGGATGAAGGGGATGCACGGGCAAGGCGGCCTGCCGATCCCCGGTATCGCATTCATCGACCAGCCAAATTGGTGGTCCGAAGGCGGCGACATGACGCCAGAAGAATTCGGTCTTGAACGCGCCCGGCAACTGGAAGCAAAAATCAAAGAAATCGGTCCTGAAAAAGTTGCTGCATTCATTGCAGAGCCGATCCAAGGTGCGGGTGGCGTCATTGTCCCGCCAGAGACCTACTGGCCGGAAATCCAGCGAATCGTCAAGAAATACGACATCCTGTTGATCGCGGACGAAGTGATTTGCGGGTTTGGCCGGACCGGAAACTGGTTTGGGTCCCAGACCGTGGGCATCGAACCCGACATCATGACCGTCGCAAAGGGGCTCAGCTCTGGCTATATCCCGATCGGGGCATCCATCATTTCGGACAAGGTTGCCGATGTGCTGCGCGCGACAGAATTCAACCATGGCTATACCTACTCGGGGCATCCGGTGGCCTGTGCGGTCGCTCTCGAAAACCTGCGTATTCTGGAAGAAGAGAAGATCATCGAACAGGTCCGCGATGTGACCGCCCCCTACCTGCGCCAGAAATGGGAAGAACTGGCCGACCACCCTCTGGTTGGCGAGGCCAAGATTGTTGGCATGATGGCGTCAATCGCACTGACCCCCGACAAAGCAAGCCGTGCAGCCTTTGCCGCTGAAACCGGAACGGCCGGCTTTGCCTGCCGGGACCGCTGTTTTGCGAACAACATCATCATGCGGAGCGTCGGTGACCGTATGATCATTGCGCCCCCCTTGACGATCACCTGCGACGAGATCGACATTCTGATCGCAAGGGCGCGCAAATCCTTGGACGAATGCCATGCGCAACTGAAGGCCGAGGGCCTGATGGTCGCTGCCTCCTAACCGACGCTCATGGACCTGCTCACAGCAAACGACAGGCAGGGGGAATACCCGCCCTCCTATTATGCCCAGACGGCGGAACACCTTGACCGGTTTCCCGCCGCCAAAGGGGCGCTGGAATGTGATGTCTGTGTGGTTGGCGGTGGTTTTACCGGGCTCTCGACCGCCTACCATCTGGCGCAACGCGGCTATGACGTCATTGTCGTTGAGGCCCAGCGCGTAGGCTTTGGTGCATCGGGGCGCAATGGCGGTCAGGTCAGCATGGGGCAAAGACGCGACCAGGAAGATCTCGAAGCGATGGTGGGCGATACCCATGCCCGCCAGTTGTGGGACATCGGAGCGCAAGCGGTCGATCTGGTCCGCAGCTTGTGCAAGACCGACGAAGTCCGCACGACTTTCCATGATGGTATCGTCCATACTGTCCACCGCAAACGCGATCACAGGCACAACAGCGTCTATGTCGATCACATGCGCAGCAAGTACGGTTATGAGAAAATCAGCCTGCTCAGTCCCGACGCCTGCCGCGAGATCGTCAATTCGCCTGCCTATCATGGCGGCACGCTGGATTTGGGCGCGGGGCATGTGAACCCTTTGGAACTGGTGCTGGGTCTGGCGCGGCTGGCGGCAAAATCTGGTGCGCGCATCTTCGAGCAATCAAAGGTCATCGGCATTGATGAAGGCGAACCCGCCTATGTCAAAACTGACGCGGCGAAGATCAAGGCACGCTATCTGGTCTTGGGCTGCAACGGATATCTGGGCACCATGCACGGCCATGTGGCGGCACGGGTCATGCCCATCAACAACTTCATTGTCTCGACCGCGCCGATGTCGCCAGACGCGCAAGAAGCGATCATTCGCAACAATTATGCAGTGGCCGACAGTAAGTTCGTGGTGAACTATTTTCGGTTTTCCGAAGACCACAGGCTGCTGTTTGGTGGCACGGAAAGCTATGGCTATAGGTTCCCGAAAGATATCGCCAAGGCAGTCCGCAAACCGCTGATCGAGATTTTTCCCCAGCTCAAGGACGTGACGATCGATCACGCATGGGGTGGCACACTCGGGATCACGATGAACCGCATGCCGCACTACGAACGGATGGGCGGCAATATACTGACACTTTCGGGGTTTTCGGGCGCGGGCGTAGCATTGGCTACGCTTTCGGGCCAGATCGCGGCCGAAACCATCGCTGGCCAAGCGGAACGGTTCGACATCATGGCGAAAGTTCCCACACTTCCTTTCCCTGGCGGTCCTGCGCTGCGCTCGCCACTTCTTGTGCTGGCGATGCTTTGGTACAGCCTGCGCGACAAGCTGTGACGATGAAGAGCATTTTGACAAAATACAGTTTTGGAGACGCGCCCGACGTTCGGTTCGTCTGGAGGGAAAGTCATGAAGCATTAACCGGAATCAAAGATGTTACTTGCATCAACGCGCTAGGCGCGGTTCAACCTGTTTCGTCAGCAATAAGGGTGTGCAGAAGCACATTTTTCTGGCATAGAAACCCTATTAAACGCCGAAAGCCCTAGTTTTGAGAACAGCATCTCACATAACCCGTTCTCTAAATTCAGCCCAAATGCGGCCCTAATTTCACCCTGATGCCGCGTTAGGCAGTTTGCACGTGTGATATGAAAGGTGACATCGTATGAAGAATACCAGCCAGTCCATGAGTCCTCAGGCCGCCGCAGAAGCATTTTATGGTCAAGACGAAGTGGCTTTTGCAGAAATGGTCGAAAGAATCGCAATCAACGATCAGCGTCTTGTTGAACTGTTCAAAAACACGCGGAATCGGTTCATTGAAGGCAAAAACGCCTGACGCGAGCAGCCCCAAAGCCCAAAAAAAGTTGAGTGGAGCGAGGCAGAAGCCTCCTGCGACTCTCACAACTGCTTCAAAGCGTCCGATATACTTGAAAACAGCTTGACCTTTTGGCCCCCGAGAGGTTGAACGACCCCCAGACTTTTCTAAGAAATATGGGCGGTTTTTAGATGGACGACCAGAACAAGAACCTCATCTTGGCCACGGTGCTGAGCTTTGCCGTGATCGTCACCTGGACGACGTTGTTTCCACCAGAGGATTTGCCGCTCGATCCGGCAACCGAGATAACGCAAACGCTGGATGATCCGACACTCCCAACTGCAGATCCGATGGAACCTGTCGCGACGACGCCGACAGAGGAATCCGAACAGACTGCAGAGGCCCCGCGCGTCGCCATCGAAACCGGTGAATTCAGAGGCTCTTTGTCTTTGCTGGGTGGACGGATTGATGATCTTGCCCTCACAAACTACCGCGAAACCGTCGACGAAGAATCCGCTATCGTGCGCCTGCTTCGCCCGGTCGGAGAGCGGGGCGCCTACTTCGCTTCTTTCGGCTGGACGGCAACAGAAGGCATCGATGCCGCAGCCGTTCCCGGACCGGACACACTCTGGTCTTTGGAAAGCGGCAGCACTTTAACACCCACCAGCCCTGTCACGATTGTTTGGGACAACGGCGCTGGCCAAGTCTTCCGGACTGAAATTTCAGTCGACGATGCCTTTATGTTTACCTTCGACCAAAGCGTCGAAAATGCAAGCAGCGGTCCTGTCTCTGCGCGGCCCTACGGCTTGATCCGGCGGCATGGGCAGCCTGACGATCTTAAGAACTTCTTCATCCTGCACGAAGGCCTTGTGCGTATGACCGATGGTGAGCTTGAGGAAGCAGGATACGACGATATCACCGAATATGCCGTCGACCCACGCGAGCGGACACAGGCAGAGCGGCTTGACGTCACATCCTCTGGCTGGATCGGCTATACAGATCACTATTGGATGACGACACTCATCCCGGATCAGAACGCCCCATTCAGATCGACGTCAAAGTATTTTGACGGTCGCGATCTGTTTCAGGCCGAAGCTGTGATGCCGATCGAAACACTGGCGGCAGGCGAATCCGTGACGGTAACAACCCGCCTTTTTGCTGGTGCGAAAGAGTGGGAAACCATCCGCAATTACGAGAACAACGAGGGTGTTTCAGGCTTTCTCGACAGCATTGACTGGGGTTGGTTCTTCTTCCTGACCAAACCGATTTTTGCGCTTCTACACTACCTCAATATCTACATCGGCAATATGGGTTGGTCGATTCTGATGCTCACCGTGATCTTGAAGATCCTCGTGCTGCCGCTGGCCTATAAATCCTACGTGTCGATGGCCCGTATGAAAGAGCTCCAGCCCGAGATGGAGAAGCTGAAAGAGCGCGCAGGCGACGACAAGCAGGCGATGCAGCAAGGCATGATGAAGCTTTACAAGGATAACAAGGTGAACCCCGCCGCGGGATGTTTGCCGATCCTGTTGCAGATCCCGATCTTCTTTTCGCTCTACAAGGTGATCTTTGTCACGATCGAACTGCGGCACGCTCCGTGGATTGGCTGGATCAAGGACCTTAGCGCGCCTGACCCTTCCTCGCTTTTGAACCTGTTTGGGTTGCTGCCCTTCGACAGCCCAGAGCCCGGGTCGATCCTGGCGCTGATCTTTATCGGTATCCTGCCAATCCTGCTGGGTATATCCATGTGGTTGCAGCAGAAGCTGAACCCGGCCCCAACCGACCCCACGCAGCAAATGATTTTCGCGTGGATGCCTTGGGTCTTCATGTTCATGCTGGGCCACTTTGCATCCGGTCTGGTGCTGTACTGGATTGCCAACAACATCATCACCTTTACCCAGCAATACGCGATCATGCGCAGCCATGGGGCAAAGCCGGATGTGTTCGGCAACATAAAGGCCAGCGTCAAAAAGAGAGCCGCTGCGGCCGACGCCGAAAAGAAAGAAGGCAAGTAGCGGCCTGATGCCGCTGCATGGCGGCGGCATCGCCACAAAAACGACGGTTGCGAAACGCTGGTCGCAGGGCGAAAACTGCGGCACACTCATCACGGGGCGTCCACGTCCATCACAATGATACGGTCAAGGTAGTCCAAGATGGAAATGCGTTTCCCCCAAGCAGAAATGCCGGACCACGCTGCGCTTGAAAAAGGGCGGCTTTTATTTGCGGGCGAGACCGAGTTCGTCAAAGGCGTTGTTGCCATGGATGGGCTGCCGCCAGCCGACAGGGTAGAGGTCTGCTTTGCGGGGCGCTCCAATGTGGGCAAGTCATCCTTGATCAACGCACTGACAGGGCGCAAGGGCCTCGCACGCGCGTCAAACACCCCGGGACGCACCCAAGAGATCAACTTTTTCACCGCAGGCGATATCTATGTCGTCGACCTGCCCGGTTATGGCTTTGCCAATGCGCCTGTGGCGGTCGTTGAAAAATGGCAGCGGCTATTGAAGAAATATCTGTCCGGGCGCCAGACCCTTCGCCGCGTTTTCGTGCTGATTGATGCCCGTCACGGTGCCAAAGCCGTCGACGAAGAGATCATGTCACTTCTCGACAGCTCTGCCGTGACCTTTCAGGTCGTGATGACAAAAGTTGACAAGCTCAAGGGTGATGCCTTGCAGGCGTCATTGGACAAGACACGCGCGGCACTGGCCAAACACCCCGCCGCGTTCCCTGAACTCCTCCTGACCTCCTCGGAAAAGGGCGATGGCATCCCGACACTGCGGGCCATCATCGCAGGCATCGCATGAAGACAAGGACACAAGACATGAACCGTGATTGGATCGCCACCGCCAGCACCCTGAGCCAAGCCCTGCCCTATATGCAGCGCTATGCCGGTGCGACCGTCGTGATCAAGCTGGGCGGCCACGCCATGGGCAGCGACGAGGCGATGCGCAGCTTTGCACGCGATGTCGTGCTGATGCGTCAGGTCGGGCTCAACCCCGTCGTGGTGCATGGCGGCGGGCCGATGATCAACGAAATGCTGGCAAAGCTCGACATCAAGTCAGAGTTCGTGAACGGAAAGCGCGTGACGGATCAGGCGACAATGGATGTGGTCGAGATGGTCCTGTCCGGCAAGGTCAACAACCGGCTGGTGCAAGCGATCAGTGACGAGGGAGGCAAGGCGGTCGGTCTGTCCGGCAAAGACGCCAATCTGATGATCTGCAAGCAGACCCACCCTGATCTGGGGTTTGTGGGTACACCTGTTGCCCTTGATCCTACAATCATCCGCGACCTGCACGCCGCTCATGCAATCCCGGTGATTGCTCCTTTGGGGATGGGTCGCGAAGGCGAAACCTTCAACGTCAATGGGGACACGGCTGCGGGTGCCATCGCCGGTGCACTAAAGGCGGATCGCCTGCTGCTGCTTACCGATGTCTCTGGCGTCAAAGACAAGGCTGGCAATGTGCTCACCGAAATCGCGCCCGCAATGATTACCGAGTTGATCGCGGATGGCACGATTTCAGGCGGCATGATCCCCAAGACGGAAACAGCCCTTGATGCGATCAATGATGGTGTGCGCGCGGTGGTCATACTTGACGGGCGGGCGCCCAATGCCTGCCTGCTGGAACTGTTCACGGACCATGGTGCAGGATCGCTGATCCGCCGACCGCGACTGTGAATATAGGCTGGCGGGGCAAAGTGTGCTATTGCCTTCTGATTTACCAAAAGGAAAGATCATGAAAGCACTTCCTTATCTGGCCTTCGGATTGGTTGTTGGCGCGTCCTCGGCCCACGCTATCGACGCTTGTATGGTCGGTGTCTGGGAAGCTGACGGCAACGACATCGCACATGTCATGGCAGAGCAGATGGGCGGCACTGCTGCATATCTCAGTGGCACGGTCAGCCTTGAGATCACCGAATTCGGCAACATGACCTTATTGGCCGACGATCTGGTGATTGAAGTCAAAGTTCCTGATACCCCCGCCATCCAAGTCTCGGTCGTGGGCTACTCTCAAGGGGCGATGAACGCAGACGATGGTACCAATTACGTGGCCAATGCTCCGGAGTATGCACTTGCGGGGTCTGCAAATGTAATGGGAATGCGCATGGATATCCCTGTGACATCGGCAGACGGCGGTGTGTGGGGGCAATCAACCGGAACCTATGGATGTACCGCAGATGGTCTTGCTTTCGAAGCGACAGCTCTTGGATCAATTCCACGTTCCTGGAGGCGCGTGCGCTAGTTCCGCGCAGGCCTTTAGGACGTAGTTGGTTTGGTAGCGATGAAGACAGATGCGTTGAGCAAGGCGCTCTACCCCCATGGTTTGCAAAAGCTGGGAGACTGTCCTGACGGGGCTGAAACCATCACTTTGATCGGACCCGATGAACCCCGCTTCTGGCCAATTTTCTGCGATAGCCCGGAATACCGTGATGGCGCGCCGCACCCGCTTGATCGCTGGTCATTGCGTGTGCTGACAGGAGTCGCCAAAACACTGGGCGGATCACCTGTCTTTCCGTTTGGTGGTCCACCATTTGAACCTTTCTTTACATGGGCCAAACAATCCGGCCGGTTCTGGGCATCACCCATTGATTTCCTCGTGCACGAGCAGGCGGGGCTCTTTGTTTCCTTCCGTGGGGCCATACGCTGGCAGGCACCTCCAGAGGTCGGCACCGAACCGCAGCCCTGCCTGACCTGTGCCGGACAACCCTGCGCCTCTGCCTGCCCTGTGGGTGCCTTTGACGGCGGTTATGACGTTGCGGCCTGCAAGGCCCACGTCAACTCTGACGCAGGCCTAGACTGCCGCAGCGCCGGGTGCCTTGCACGCCGCGCCTGCCCCGTCGGTCAAGGCAACCGCCTGCCCGCCCAAGCTGCATTCCATATGGAGGCTTTCCTGTGACCCTGCGCCTGATCCTGATCCGCCACGCGAAATCCTCTTGGGATGATCCGTTTTCTGATGACCATGCGCGCGTGCTGAACAAGCGCGGTCACACATCGGCCAAAGCGATAGGGGCGTGGCTGGCCGTGCAGGACTATGTGCCAGAGGTCCTGCTTTGCTCTGACGCCACACGCACGCAGGAAACGGCGGAACACATCCTCGCGTCCATGACTCCAAGCCCGCAGCTGCGACTGTCGAAAATGCTGTATCATGCCGCCCCAAACACCATCTTGGATATCATCCGCAAAGAGACCGCCAAGACAATCAGCGTGATCGGTCATAATCCGGGGATCGGGATGCTGGCCAATATGTTGGTCGCGAAAGCACCGGCGCACAACCGGTTCAGCGACTATCCGACCTGCGCCACCACGATAATCGACTTTGAAGCAGAGGCATGGTCAGATGTCGAACGCGGCGCGGGGACCTGCAAAGCCTTTGTTGTGCCACGCGATCTGATCGGCACAACCGGGCAGGACATGGACTAGAAAAAAGCCCCGGCGCTGACCGGGGCTTTTTGATTTAGTGACCCAAAATCTGGCTCAGGAACAGCTGCGTCCGTTCCGAGCGGGGGTTGTTAAAGAACTCTTCAGGCTCGTTCTGCTCTACGATCTGACCTTGGTCCATAAAGATCACGCGGTTTGCCACCTGACGGGCAAAGCCCATCTCGTGGGTGACGCAGATCATGGTCATGCCTTCCTCGGCCAGCTCGATCATCGTATCGAGAACTTCCTTGATCATCTCGGGGTCAAGCGCCGATGTCGGTTCGTCAAACAGCATGATACGCGGCTTCATGCAAAGCGAGCGGGCGATTGCCACACGCTGCTGCTGACCACCGGACAACTGGCCCGGGTATTTGGCAGCCTGTTCCGGGATTTTGACCTTTTCCAGGAAATGCATTGCGATTTCTTCGGCTTCCTTCTTGGGCGTTTTGCGTACCCAGATCGGGGCCAGCGTGCAGTTTTCAAGGATCGTCAGATGCGGGAACAAGTTGAAATGCTGGAAGCACATGCCAACCTCGGACCGGATCTTGTCGATGTTCTTGAGGTCCGAAGACAATTCGGTGCCATCAACGATGATCTGCCCGGCCTGATGTTCCTCAAGCCGGTTGATGCAGCGGATCAGTGTCGATTTTCCCGACCCCGATGGCCCGCAGACCACGATCCGCTCGCCGCGTTGAACGGTGAGGTTGATATCGCGTAGCACATGAAACGCGCCATACCACTTGTTCATGTTGTTGATTTCAATCGCAACCTCGTCAGAGACCTTCA
>NZ_JANQTS010000084.1 GCF_030731595.1 Yoonia sp. | reverse complement strand
GCGATCATCCTTGCCCCGAACAAAACCCTCGCCGCCCAGCTTTACGGCGAATTCAAAGGGTTCTTCCCCGACAACGCCGTCGAATATTTCGTCAGCTACTACGACTACTACCAGCCCGAAGCCTATGTCGCGCGGTCCGACACCTATATCGAGAAGGAATCCCAGATCAACGAACAGATCGACCGGATGCGCCACTCGGCCACGCGGGCGCTGCTGGAACGGGACGACGTGATCATCGTGGCGTCCGTGTCCTGCATCTATGGGATCGGGTCAGTCGAAACCTATGGCGCGATGACCCAGGACATTCACGCAGGCAAAACCTACGATCAGCGCCAGATCATCGCCGATCTGATTGCCCAAGCCTACCGGCGCAACGATCAGGCTTTCCAGCGCGGCACCTTCCGAGTGCGCGGAGACAGCCTAGAGATTTGGCCCGCCCACCTTGACGACCGCGCCTGGAAACTGTCGTTTTTTGGCGAAGAACTGGAATCGATCACGGAATTCGACCCCCTGACAGGCCAGAAAACCGACAGTTTCGACAAGGTGCGCATCTACGCCAATTCGCACTACGTCACGCCCAAACCCACGATGCAACAGGCGATCATCGGGATCAAAAAAGAACTGCGGATGCGGCTGGACCAATTGGTCGGCGAAGGCAAACTGCTCGAAGCGCAGCGGCTGGAACAGCGCACCAATTTTGATCTCGAAATGCTCGAGGCGACAGGCGTGTGCAACGGCATCGAAAACTATTCCCGCTATCTGACAGGCCGCGCGCCGGGCGAACCGCCACCTACGCTGTTCGAATTCATCCCCGACAACGCCATCGTTTTCGCCGATGAATCCCACGTATCCGTCCCGCAAATCGGCGGCATGTACAAAGGCGACTTCAGGCGCAAAATGACACTGGCCGAACATGGGTTCCGCCTGCCCTCCTGCATGGACAACAGGCCGCTCAAGTTCGAAGAATGGGACGCGATGCGCCCGCAATCCGTTTTCGTCTCGGCCACCCCCGCGGCATGGGAGCTTGAACAGACAGGCGGCATTTTCACCGAACAGATCATCCGCCCTACCGGCCTGATCGACCCGCAAATCGAAATCCGGCCCGTGGACATGCAGGTCGACGACCTTCTGGACGAGGTGCGCAAAGTGGCCCTCGCGGGCTACCGCACGCTGGTCACGACGCTGACCAAACGCATGGCCGAGGACCTGACCGAATACATGCACGAACAGGGCATCCGCGTCCGCTATATGCACTCCGACATCGACACCATCGAGCGGATCGAAATCCTGCGCGACCTGCGGTTGGGGGCCTTCGACGTGCTGATCGGGATCAACCTGCTGCGCGAGGGGCTCGACATCCCCGAATGCGGGCTGGTGGCGATTTTGGATGCGGACAAGGAAGGCTTCCTGCGCTCTGAGACTTCTTTGGTGCAGACCATCGGGCGGGCCGCACGCAACGCCGACGGGCGCGTGATCATGTACGCCGACAGGATCACCGGTTCGATGGAACGGGCGATGAAAGAAACCGAACGGCGGCGGGTCAAGCAACTGGCCTATAACGAAGAACACGGCATCACCCCGCAGACGGTGAAAAAGAACGTCGAGGATATTCTGGCCGGCCTCTACAAAGGCGACGTGGACATGAACCGCGTCACCGCCAAGGTCGACAAACCGATGGCGGGGGCTAACCTCGCTGCCGTGCTGGACGGGTTGCGGCACGACATGCGCAAAGCCGCCGAGAACCTCGAGTTCGAAGAGGCCGCAAGGCTGCGGGACGAGGTCAAACGGCTGGAGACAGTCGAACTCACCATCGCCGACGACCCGCTGGCACGGCAACAGGCGGTCGATAGAGCGGTGGACGACGCGCAGAAAGCTTCCGGGCGGAGTACGGGTGGACGTGGGGGGATGCGTGGGGGGAAGAGCAGGTATGGGGGGAAGAAGAGATGATTGACGTAAATTCATCCAAATTCTCAAGGCCGGACTTTCTCAGCGCCTTCAATACCGACGGCTGCTTTGAAGAGTGAGCCTTACCGAACTTTGGATTAGCCCGCCATATTTGATTGGGCCGATGGACGGTCACTTCTATCGAACCATTATTTCCGCAGGCGCTGATTTTGGCAGTCACAAAATTCGCTTTATCACGGTTCGGTTAACACCTTCCATATGAGAATACTTCTGCAATACGGCGCCGATGTGAGCAATGTCATCCGCCTGTAATCCAGAATCCCGCTCTCGAATATCTACGATAACCCCGCCACCCGGCTTTAGTTTTTCCGAGAAATAGCTTCCGTAAGTCGAGAGCGGATAATGAAAGCCACAACTCAGCAAGCTTATCGCCACGTCAATATCAGGCGAACCCAATAGGTTGTCTTGCTTGGGATTGATTAGCACAATTTTTTCTTCCGGAACGCCATTTTTTAAAAGAAAATCCTGCGCTTTGGCCAAGTTTGAATAGCCAGCACCTTCTGAAGCAAAGCCGAATCCTCTTGTTTCACTGCTTTCAATATCAATGAGCGTCAGATTGCAGTCAAAGCTGCGCCAAAGAAAAAGATCAATAAACGCGTAGCCACACCCAATATCGGCCAAAGATCTCACGTCAAATTCAACAAGCTTGGGCTGCAATTTCTCGAACTCGAGATATGCAAACGCCAAGGCACGACGAACGATGTCATGGCCTTTCTCTTGCACAACCCTCTGAAGAGGTTTCGGATCCTTTCTGACCCAACTCCGGATAATCCGACCGGCAAAAGGTACATCGTATAGGACACTGGATCTTTGCAGGACAATATTTGCAATATCGATTTCGTCGAACATGGTCAGGTCCAATGACAAAATGATGTCACTGTGGACCAGCTTCTCTATTTCAGCGTGTTCCATCCACCCTCCACTTACACTTTTCGACAATGCGCCTTGCCTCTGTGGCGAACCGCCTGAATTCTTTCAAGCGCATTCATGCTGGAAATCCTTATGTCCAAATTCAGATGGGTGCAGCGCGTACACCTAGAACAGATGATCTTGACCCCCACCGCACCCCCCTTAACCCGCCGCATCCACCGTACCCTGTACGTACAACCTATGTATCGCTTCCATAAGGGTCCTGTACGGCCTCATACCCCCCAAAATAACGCGTTAACCCCCGATTCGTGCGCCCTCCTCTTGCCAAGCGCCAAAACCGCCTACCTTACCCTCATGCGCACCGCTCTCGCCTTCGTTCTCCTCGCCACACCCGCCGCTGCGTGGGAGTTTTCGGCGTCCCCCATCTGCACCCTGACCAATACGACCGCAGAGGGCGAAATCACCGTCACCTATGACGCCTCATTGCCCGAATACACCGTC
>NZ_JANQTS010000083.1 GCF_030731595.1 Yoonia sp. | reverse complement strand
TTCCTGCCTGTAATCTTCCTTTTCCTCATCGGGCTTTTCTTGCTACGCTGGGTCAACAAAGACGGAGATCGCGCAGAATGGTCCGCTTCATCGTAGCAGTAATCCTTGCCGCCGGATTGGCCGCCTGTCAGGCGGAAGAACCACCGCAAATCAGCATGTCGACGCAAAACGTCAATGACACCCGTGTTGCCAAGTTCCTTTTCGGTGCCGAACCCGTTGGTTCACCTCAGACGCCAGAACCGATAGGCGGGTATGCCCGAGGTTGTCAGGCGGGGGCGGCGCAATTGGCCGAAACCGGGCCGACGTGGCAGGCCATGCGCCTGTCGCGCAACCGCAACTGGGCACAACCCAAGACAGTTGATTTTGTGCAGGACCTCAGCCGCTTTGCCGCGACACAACCCGGCTGGGAGGGGCTTTATATCGGCGACATGAGCCAGCCGCGCGGCGGGCCTATGCTGACCGGTCATGCCAGCCACCAGACCGGCCTTGATGTCGATGTATGGATGTTGCCACCCACGCGGTTGGATCTGAGCGTCGCGGAACGGGAAAGCATCTCATCAATTTCGATGCAGCGGGCATCAGGGGCCTATACGAATAGCAGTTGGACGCCACAGCACGAAGCCATTGTGCGCGCGGCTGCCTCTGACCCGCGCACGGCCCGCATCTTTATCTTTCCGGGGGCCAAAGTCGCGATGTGCAACTCTGCCACGGGCGACCGCAGTTGGTTGGCCAAAGTGCGGCCTTGGTGGGGGCATCACTATCATTTCCACGTCAGACTGAATTGCCCTGAAGGTGCGGCAGGCTGTGTCGCGCAAGATGCGCCCCCCGCTGGTGATGGCTGCGATGAAGCGCAGGGTTGGGTGGACCGGATCCTCAACCCGCCGCCCCCCGACCCGAACGCACCACCACCGGTCCCACAGGCCCCGTTGACGATGGCAAACCTGCCAGGCCAGTGCCTGAATGTGCTGAACGCAAACTAGGTGCGGCAGTTTCTTTGGGTCATCACGCTGCTTTGGGCCCTGCCCGGTCATGCAGAGCCGCAACTGATCAGCAGCTATGTCTGGACCGTCGATAACCCCCGTTTCGGCGGATTCTCGGGGCTCGAAATGTCTGGCGACGGAAGTTCATTCATCGCGGTCAGTGATCGGGGTGCATTTGTGGACGGCACGATCACTAGAGAAGCAGGCATGATTACCGCCATCACTTTGGGCGGGTTTTATCCGCTTTACAGAGGCAACCGCGCGCCCCTGCGCCGTGCCGAAAACGATAGTGAAGGACTGGCCATTGCAGAAGACGGGACGATCTATGTTTCGTTTGAATGGACCCATGGCTTGCGCCGCTTTGCAGGTATCGACCAACCGGCCTCGGACCTGATGACCACCCCGGCATTCGACGCGATGCAGGCAAATTCGTCACTCGAAGCTTTGGCCATCGGGCCGGACGGTGCGCTTTATACGATGCCGGAACGGTCAGGCCTTGCGACACGGCCATTTCCGGTGTTCCGCTTCAAGGATGGACGATGGGACCAGCCATTCAGCATCCCGCGCCACGGCCCCTATCTGATCGTCGGGGCAGACGTCGGACCTGACGGATTGCTTTACATCCTGGAACGCGACTTTGCCGGCATCGGTTTCCGTAATCGGGTGCGGCGGTTTGCGCTGGATGGCAGCGGTGAGGAATTGATCATCGAAACAGGCCTGCGGACCCACGACAATCTCGAAGGGATCAGCATCTGGGAAGATGAGACAGGGCTGGTGATGACGATGATCTCGGACGACAACTTCAAAACCTTCCAGCAGACCGAGATCGTAGAATACCGGTTGACGGACTAGGGCGCGGGCGTTAGGTCGCGCTGTCCCCGCCCGGGGGCCAAGTGCCGCACCCTTGTCAAAACGGAACATCATATGACACGTATCCTTCCCGGCGTTATCGCCATGGCCACCATCGTTGTGGCGTCCAATATCCTTGTCCAATTCCTGCTGCTCGACGGTCTTTTGACCTGGGGGGCGTTCACCTATCCGCTCGCGTTTCTGGTCACCGACGTGATGAACCGCGTTTACGGTGTATCGGCTGCACGCAAAGTCGTGTTTGCGGGGCTGGTCGTGGGGATCATCTGTTCGCTGATCGGGTCGCAGATCATGTTGCAGGGGGACGGCTACGAATATCCGGCTGTGGCGGTGCGGATCGCCATCGGGTCGGCCACGGCGTTTGCAGTGGCGCAGCTGCTGGATATCGCGATCTTTGACCGGTTGCGGGACGGGTCGTGGTGGCGGGCGCCGCTGGCCAGTACTTT
The DNA here is from genome assembly GCF_030731595.1 of Yoonia sp. GTDB lineage: Bacteria > Pseudomonadota > Alphaproteobacteria > Rhodobacterales > Rhodobacteraceae > Yoonia. The sequence continues at coordinate 1,069 of NZ_JANQTS010000083.1, read as the reverse complement.
GGTTGGCTCGACCGTGGATACAGCGATCTTCTTTTCCATCGCTTTTGCGAGCGTTTTCAACGGGTTTAGTGCTGCGGCGGCGGATGAGGTCATCTGGGCGCAAGAGGCTGTACCGTTCCTGAATGCAGGGCCGCTGGTGCCGCTTTGGGTGTCGCTGGCGGTGGCCGATTGGGGTGTGAAACTCAGCATCGCTTTGCTTGCTTTGGTGCCGTTTCGCCTCATTGTTGGGCGGATGCGTCACGCGCAGGCATAATCGCAATCGGTGGTATATTTTTACTTGAAATATACCAAATCTGTGCGAACCTACCTTTAGGCGAAACATTTGAAAGGAGGTGATCCAGTGCATCATGAGGTATTGGAGAAGTGTGTCGGGACAACTTGGGAGGTTCGCAGCTAAGGCAGCCCTTGGCTGAGAAAAGCCTAAGGTGGTGATCCTAACCGACCCACCTCCGTAATTCAGGAAAGGGCCATCCCGTCGCCGGGGTGGCCCTTTTTTCATGGGTTTTGACGGTCAGCGTCACGTCGGCTAAGTGTCGGCGAAACGTCGGCCCCCAACGCACGGTGACCAAGGTGAGAATTAACGACCAGATCGAGATCGCGGAATGGGAGCTGACGGAAAGCTTTACCCGCGCCTCCGGCCCCGGCGGGCAGAACGTGAACAAAGTGTCCACGGCGGTCGAATTGCGTTTCGAGGCCGCGCGGTCGCCGCATCTGACCGAGGCGGTCAAGACACGGCTGCGGCGGCTGGCGGGGCAGAAGTGGACCAAGGAAGGCGCGATCGTGATCTTCGTGCAAGAGACACGGAGCCAAGCGCGCAACCGCGAGATCGCGCGGGACCGGCTGGTGGAACTGATCCGCAAGGCGCTGGTTGTCGAGAAACGGCGGCGGGCAACGACGCCGACCTATGGATCGGTCAAACGGCGGTTGAAGGAAAAGAAGGTGCGGGGCGAAGTGAAGGCCTTGCGGGGGAGTGTCGACCCCGACGGGTAGGGCGGGGTTTGGCGCGGCGTGTGTGGGGTGATGTGGGACGGTGCGGCGGGGCAGGCCCTGCCCTACGGGTGGTTTGGGA
>NZ_JANQTS010000082.1 GCF_030731595.1 Yoonia sp. | reverse complement strand
ATCCAGCTAAAGATCTTCACACCTGTCGGCACCGCGATGACCATGGTTGCCAGCATGAAGTAGGACTGCTGCGTCAGGGACATACCCACGGTATACATGTGGTGCGCCCAGACAACGAAGCCCAGAACACCGATCGCAACCATCGCATAGACCATCGGCAGATAGCCAAAGATCGGCTTGCGGCTGAAGGTTGCGATGACGTGGCTGATGATACCAAAGCCCGGGATGATGATGATGTAGACCTCTGGGTGTCCGAAGAACCACAGAATGTGCTGATACAGGATCGGGTCTCCACCGCCTTCAGGCTGGAAGAAGGTCGTGCCAAAGTTCCGGTCTGTCAGCAACATGGTGATCGCGCCAGCCAGGACAGGCAGAGCAAGAAGGATCAGCCAAGCGGTCACAAAGATCGACCAGGCAAACAGCGGTACCTTGTGCAGCGTCATGCCCGGTGCACGCATGTTCAGGAAGGTCGTGATCATGTTGATCGCACCGAGGATCGAAGAGGCACCCGAAAGGTGAACCGCAAAGATCGCAAGGTCCATCGACATGCCCGTCTCGCTGGTGGAGAGCGGCGCATACATGACCCAGCCAACGCCAGACCCGGCTTGGCCATTGCCGCCAGGTGCCAACATCGACGCCACACCCAAAGATGCGCCCGCCACGAACATCCAGTAAGACAGGTTGTTCAGACGGGGGAACGCCATATCCGGCGCGCCGATCTGCAATGGCATAAAGTAGTTACCAAAACCGCCAAACAGGGCCGGAATAACCACAAAAAACATCATCAGGATGCCGTGGTAAGTGATCAGCACGTTCCACAGGTGCCCGTTGGGCGTACAATCCCCTGCTGCTGCAGCTGTCAGACGTGCGCCTTCTAGGCACATGTACTGCACGCCGGGCTCCATGAGCTCCATACGCATGTAAACAGTGAAGGCGACCGATACAAACCCCAGGATACCGGCGGTAAACAGATACAAGATACCGATATCTTTGTGGTTTGTAGACATGAACCAACGGGTGAAAAAGCCCCTTTGGTCCTCGTGTGCGTCGCCGTGGATGGCTGCGTCTGCCATTTTGGCTCTCCTCGTATTGGCTACTTTTCATGGCGACGAGTCGTGACACGGCGCACATTTGCAGCGGTTCTAATCGGTTGGTGCTGCGGGGGCAACAAAGGATCACGTCTTTGGCATGGGTTAATTTGGCGCAGGGCCGGAGGACTAATCGGCATGTACGGGCATCTGAACCGCTGACAGATCGTGGTTTTGCCGCTAGGCTGGGTGCAGTCCGGAGGAAATGCATGGCAAAACCCGATCTCCCTTTCACCATTGGAATTGAAGAAGAATACCTGCTTGTCGATCAGGCGACTTTGGCGCTCGCCCAGGCCCCTGACGGGTTGATCAGGGCATGCACGGCGGATCTCAAGGACAAGGTCAGCCCCGAATTCCTTCAGTGCCAAATTGAAGTCGGGACCGGTGTCTGCCACACGATAGGCGAGGCGCGTGCCGATCTTGCACATCTGCGGCGGACTGTGGCGCGCCATGCGGCCGACTACGGATTGGCCCCTATCGCTGCGTCTTGTCATCCGTTTGCGGATTGGAAAGACCAGCACCACACGGACAAGGAACGCTACAATCAGCTGCGCCGCGATCTGGCCGGTGTGGCGCGCCGGATGTTGATCTGCGGGATGCATGTGCACGTGGGCATCCCTGACAAGGACATGCGGATCAACCTTGTGAACCAGTTGAAGTATTTCCTGCCGCACTTGCATGCATTGTCGGCATCTTCGCCCTACTGGCAGGGGGAGGATACAGGCATGCAGTCCTATCGGCTGACGGTCTTTGACAATCTGCCGCGCACGGGCCTGCCACCCTATATGCGCAACTGGGCCGAGTTTGCGTCCACCGTCAAGACACTGATCGATCTGGACCTGATCGAGGATGCTTCCAAAATCTGGTGGGACCTGCGCCCGTCCGCCAAATTCCCCACAATTGAATCGCGGATTTGCGATGTCGCGCCGCGTATGGAAGTGACCCTGACCCTTGCCGCGCTGACCCAATGCCTGACCCGGATGCTGTGGCGCAAGTCTGTCGACGCGGATGGCTGGCAGGTCGTGGATAACTTCATGATCAATGAAAACAGATGGCGGGCACAGCGCTATGGCGTATCCAAAGGTCAGATCGATTTCGGGCGCAAGGCCCTGATCCCCTTTGAACAGGCGGTAGACGAGATGCTGGACCTGATCGCCGAGGATGCGACTGCGCTGAACTGTGTCGCTGAAGTGACCGCCGCGCGCCATATCCTGCGCGATGGCACCAGCGCTGACCAGCAACGCAAGGTCCATGACGCGGCGATCGCGGCAGGTGCGACCCCGCATGAGGCCTTGCAATCCGTCGTGGAGTCATTGGTGGCTGCATTCGCCGCCGATCTTTAGGATGGGTCCGGCTTTGTGGCAAAAACGGTGGCAAAGGTTTGCTGCAAGGCCACGTCCACATCCGCAATCGTCACCGGCAGCCCCAGATCCACCAGCGACGTCACCCCGTGGTCTGCAATGCCGCAAGGGATAATCCCGTCAAAATGGCGCAGATCCGGCTCTACATTGATCGACAGGCCATGAAAGGACACCCATTTGCGCAGCCGGATCCCAAGCGCCGCGATCTTGTCCTCGGCGAGTGATCCATCGGGGGACAGTGCCTTGTCCGGACGCTGGACCCAAACCCCGACACGGCCCTCGCGGATCTCACCTTTGACGTTAAAGGTGTCGAGTGTGGCAATCACCCATGCTTCAAGGTCTTTGACAAACTGGCGGACGTCATGGCCGCGTTTCCCCACATCCAGCATGACATAAACCACCCGCTGCCCCGGGCCGTGATAGGTGTATTCGCCACCACGACGCGCATCATAGACAGGGAAACGGTCCGGATCGATCAGATCTGCAGCCTTGGCCGAAGTTCCGGCCGTATAAAGGGGGGGATGCTCCAGCAGCCAGATGCATTCCTCTGCCTCACCTGCAATAATTCCGTTCACACGGGTTTCCATAAAGGCCAGCGCTTCCGGATACGCGGTCAAACCGTCAGAGATGATCCATTCCACCATAAGACCGAGGTAACGCTGCGAAGGCGCGTTGAAAAGGGCATGTTTTCCCTCTTGGCATCACAAAACGGCTCGTCTATGAGTGCCGCACTTGCCAGCTATGGACTTGCGGTCGTGGCGGAATTGGTAGACGCGCAGCGTTGAGGTCGCTGTGAGGTAACACTCGTGGGGGTTCGAGTCCCCCCGACCGCACCAAGTTGCTTTTGCCAGCTAGCAAGCATCGTCCCGCGCGGCTTATGCCTCTCGCCAGACACCGTTCTCAATTCCGTCCAAGCTCCAGCTACCCACCCGCCAGCGCACCAGCCGCAGCGTCGGATAGCCGATATGGGCGGTCATGCGCCGGACTTGCCGGTTGCGCCCTTCGGTGATGGTCACTTCTATCCATGTATCGGGTACCGATTTGCGGAACCGCACAGGCGGGTCACGCTCCCAGAGTTCCGGCGGATCGATCAGCTGCACTTTGGCGGGCCGTGTCGGGCCATCGTTGAGGGTCACACCTTGGCGCAAGGCCTCCAGATCCCTGTCGGACGGCGCGCCTTCGACCTGCACCAGATAGGTCTTGCTCATCTTGTTTTTGGGATCGGCGATCTTGGCCTGCAACGGCCCGTCATCGGTGAGCACCAGCAAACCTTCGCTGTCGCGATCCAACCGCCCCGCAGGGTAAACATTTGGCACGGCCACATAGGCCGACAACGTCGGTCGGGGCGAGGGGCTTTTGGCGTCTGTAAACTGCGACAAGACACCGAAAGGCTTGTTAAAAAGAATGACGCGGGACATGGTTCTGCCTAACGCGAGTTATGCATTCAGGTCCACAGCGATATGAAAATTCGTTGCGATACATTTTCCCACTTGCAACGAATCCAAAACTACCGCAAATGCGCAAACATAGACGCCAACGCACGCGCCTCTGGCCGGTGAATGTCAACGCACACGTGTTTACGTAGCGACGGTAACGTCTCCCTTGGAACTGAGCGGTCTTAGGTGGGGAAGCCCCATTATGGCCGAGTCTTTTGGAGATGACCAATGAGCATTCACTACGCGCCCAATGCGGCGCCTTTTTCTGTCGACTCCGCTTCACGCCTTGACGCCTATGTGGCTGGACAGAACTTTGACAAGCCAACACTCGTGATGGACCTTGATCGGGTCTCTGACCAATACCGCGCCTTGCAGGCGGGTCTTGGCCGGGCCGACATCCACTATGCGGTCAAGGCAAACCCAGCACGGCAGATCATTGCCCGTCTTGTCGATCTGGGGTCGCATTTTGACGCAGCTTCGCGGGGCGAAATTGCGCTTTGTCTTGAAGAAGGCGCTGCGCCCTCCGAGATTTCTTTTGGCAACACAATCAAGCGTGCCTCTGATATCGCATGGGCGTGGGAGCGGGGGATCACACTGTTTTCCGCAGATGCCGAAGAAGAACTTGAGAAGATTGCAGAAAATGCACCAGGTGCGTCGGTCTACATCCGTTTGATCGTCGAAGTCAGCCAGGCTGATTGGCCGCTCTCACGCAAATTCGGCTGCGACCGCGACATGGCGCTGCACCTTCTGGACGTCGCCAAGGCGCTTGGCCTGAACCCGGTCGGTTTTTCGTTCCACGTCGGCTCGCAAACCCGCCGCGCCGAAATGTGGGCGCCCACGCTTGATGCGCTTTCCCTGATCTGGCGTGCCGCATTGGATGCGGGCCACGACCTGAGCCTGCTGAACATCGGCGGTGGTTTCCCTGCTTTTTACGGCGAAGAGATCGACGCCCCGACAGCTTATGCCGCGCAGGTCATCGCGCTGGTCGAGGCCCGCTTTCCCAATGTGGCCCGTATCATGGCAGAACCGGGCCGCGGCCTTGTGGCCGAAGCAGGCGTGATCGTTGCCGAAGTGATGCTGGTCAGCCGCAAATCCGACCGTGACATGCACCGCTGGGTCTATCTGGATATCGGTCGTTTTTCGGGTCTGGCCGAGACTGAGGGCGAGGCGATCCGCTACCAGTTCGAAACCGTGCGCGATGCAGAAACGATGGGTCCATGCATTCTGGCAGGGCCAAGCTGTGACAGTGCGGATGTCCTTTATGAAAAGCGTCCGGTGTCTTTGCCGCTTTCGTTGAAGTCGGGTGACAGGGTCCTGATCCGCAATACCGGCGCCTATACATCGACCTATTCATCGGTTTGTTTCAATGGCTTCCCGCCACTGGACGTTGTGGTGATCTGAGCCTTCAGCCGCACACGGTATACCAGCGTGTGCGGCTAAGCATTTATAAATGAACAACTTTTGTGGTTTACAGTGCGCAAAAGCCAGCTAGGTTGCATTTATAAGGTTGTTAAGAGGCGCTGATATGCCCCCGATTGAAGATCACCCGCTGCGTTATGCGATGGCCAATGAATTGCATGCGCGGCCTTTTCCGGTTGTAGAGGCCCCCAGTCGCGCAGCTTATCTTGCGATCAAGCCTGCCAAGAATGCAGCGGGGCGTGATCGCGCCGCTGATCGGGCCCATCTGATTGATCTGTTGGACCGTTTTGGCGCTCAGCATCCTCAGCCTGATGCCACGCATTATTTCGGGACAATCGGCAAACACCGGTTGAAGTGGGAAAGCCACACCGAATTCGTGACCTATACAATCTTCGGCGATGGCGTGGCCGAACGCCCTTTTGATGCCGCCACTTTTGCGGTTTTCCCCGAAGACTGGTTGAACGCGGCACCCGGTACGCGGGTCACATCTGCGCTGATCCGGATCGAGATTGCCGAAGGCGATGACGGGATCATCGAAAAGGCCCGCGATTGGTTCGTGCCTGAAAGCCTCGCCATCAGCCGTGTGGTCGAGAACGATCTGGTCGTCGCAGGAGATTTCCGCATAGATCATGGGGGCCATACGCGGTTTGCGGTCTTTGCGCGTCCGCATGTGGGCAGCCGGCGGATTGGCCGCGTGGTGCAGCGGCTTTGTGAAATTGAAACCTACAAAAGCATGTCCATGCTGGGGCTTTCGCGCGCCCGGTCTTTGGGGGGCAGTATGGCGGCCTTTGATGTGAAATTGACAGGCCTGTTGGAAGATATGCGCAGTGCGACTGCCGATCCTGCGCAGGTCCTGCAATCGCTGCTCGAGGTCTCGGCTGAGATTGAAAACACTCTCGCGCAGTCATCGTTCCGCTTTGGTGCAACGGGCGCCTACGAGACGATCGTCAACCAGCGTATCGCTGTGCTGCGCGAGGAACGCTTTACAGGGCGTCAGACCTTTGGCGAATTCATGATGCGGCGGTTCGATCCGGCGATGCGGACGGTCAAATCGACGCAGGAGCGTTTGCAGGCCATGTCCGATCGCGCCCTGCGCGCCGGCGATTTGCTGCGGACCCGTGTGGATGTGGAACGCTCGGCCCAGAATCAGGAACTGCTGACCAGCATGGACAAACGTGCCGACCTGCAACTTCGGTTGCAGCGCACGGTCGAAGGCCTTTCAGTGGTGGCGATCAGCTATTACGCTGTCAATCTGGTGCTCTACATGACCGGCCCTTTGGAAGAGTCATTTGGTGTAAGCAAGGCTGTCATGGCGGCCTTGGCCACGCCTGTTGTCTTGGGTTTGGTTTGGATGATGGTGAACCGCATCCGCAAGCATATGGAGTGATCGAAGGCTCTTGTTTGAACGGGCATCCATGCTAACCTTTTGCAAGGTATGCAGGGGGGATGGATGCGCATTTTTGCAGCAGCAATTTTGGCGGTGATTGCAGGCGGGGCCGTGGCCGATGGTCTTCCGCCGCCTTTGACAGACGCTGACTATGCTCCGGTCGATGAGGCAGAGGCGCGTTTGGGGCAACTGTTGTTCTACGATCCCATCCTGTCAGGCAATCGCTCTGTGTCTTGCGGCACCTGCCATCATCCCGCTTTCGGCACCAGCGATGGTCTGTCGCTGGGTTTGGGTGACGGGGGAATAGGGCTGGGCACGCAGCGCGTCGCAGACCCCGCCAACATGCCCGAGCAACGCATCCCGCGAAATGCTCCGGCCTTGTTCAACCTCGGCGCACATGAATTCACCGTCCTGTTCCATGATGGCCGGATCGAGGTTGATCCCGACCGCCCCGGTGGTCTGCGCACGCCACTGGATGGCGATATGGTCACCGGCTTTGCCTCGCTTTTGTCGGCGCAAACGATGTTCCCGGTCCTTAGCTCTGACGAGATGGCCGGACACTATAGTGAGAACGATGTGGCCCAAGCTGTCCGGCTGGGGGTGATTACCGGCGAAGGCGGGGCATGGGACATCATTGCGCGGCGTGTTGCGGCTATTCCGGCTTATGCGCAGGATTTTATTGCGGTCTACGATCACATCGAAGAACCCGCACAGATCGGATTTGCCGATATCTCGAACGCGATTGCGGCCTTCATGGCCTTCGAGTGGCGGTCCGATGATGCGCCCTTCGATCGGGTGTTGCGGGGTGAGGCTACGTTGCCCGAACCCGCAGCAACCGGCATGGCGCTGTTTTATGGCGAAGCAGGCTGCGCCAGCTGCCACAGCGGCCCGTTCCTGACAGATCATGATTTCCACGCGATGGGCGCGCCGCAAATTGGGCCCGGCAAAGCGGCCCGCTTTGAAAACCATGTGCGCGACGAAGGCAGGTATCGCGTCACCGGAGCCGCAGAAGACCTTTATGCTTTCCGCACCCCATCTTTGCGCAATGTGGCCCTGACCGGACCCTACGGGCATGCCGGAAGCCACAGCGATTTGCGCGCCTTTGTCGAAGCGCATCTTGATCCCGTCAAAAGCCTGCGCGCCTATGATCTTGCAGCGGCAACCCTGCCGGACCTTCCGGTCGATGACGCACGCGGGCGCGTGGATTTCGAAGCCATTGCAGCAGCCGTCGACTATGCTCCGCGTCAGGTAAGCGAAGCCGATGTGACAGCACTGATCGCTTTCTTGGACGCACTGACTGACCCAGCGAGCGTCGAGGGGCGGCTTGGTGTCCCCGAAACAGTGCCTAGCGGTTTACCCGTGGACCGCCCGCGCTAGCGGCTAATCGTGATCGCGGTATTGACCGGGGCCTCGTGGCGCGTGCTTGTTCCATCGGGCCAGTCAACGGCAATCTGGACGTTTTCCGCGGCCCCCAGCCCAAAGTGCAAAGGCAGAGCCTTGCCTCCCACATGTCCACCACCCACAAGCAACTGCTGGGACTGGGTGATATCAGCCGCTTGGACAGTCACCACTGCCCCGACAGCAAGGCGGTTTCCGCCGGGCTGTTCAAGCTTGATTTCCAGCCAGTTTCCAGTCTCGGGCGTGACGTTGCGATAAAGCTCCATCGGCGCGCGCCGGTTCATGACCACCAGATCAAGCCGCCCGTCACCGTCAAAATCCGCCAAAGCGGCCCCGCGCGACCGCTCTGTTGTGGCGATGCCAGCGGTGGCGGCCGCTTCGGTAAAGGTGCCATCGACATTCTGCATCAGCAGGTTGTTGGGGTCCTGCATTGCAAGGCCGGGCATCTGATCGACATTGCCTTTGGCGATGAAAAGATCGGCCCGCCCGTCATTGTCCACATCGGCAAACTCTGCATGCCATCCGGTCGAAGGACGCCCGTCCTCGCCAGTATGGGGCATATGTGCATAGGTGCCGATGCCAAAAGGTGCGGGGGCATAGGTCCCGTCTGCCTGGGCAATCTGCAGCAATTGATCCCCCATAGAGGTCAGCATCACCTCGTCGCGCCCGTCGCCGGTCAGATCACGGCTCGCAATGCCCATCCCCCAGAGTGACACATTTTCCCACCCGTCCTCGGGCCCCAGAAAGCGCTGATCGGCGATGTCCCACATCTGCTCGTATCCGCCACGGACGTAATACTGGCGGTCGTTGGATATCCGCAGCGTTTGGCGGCCCCGCGCATCGCGGGCGGCCAGCATGGAGAGCGGGCAAAAGCCGGGGGTCAGGGCGGTGCTTTGATATGTGTCCCCCGAGGGGCGCAGCAATTCGTTGCTGTCGCAGGCCTGAAACGGGCCGGCAGGATTGGCGCGGTCAACGTAATTGCCCACGGCCATCACCGGAGGCCCGTCATCTTCCCACCACGCGGAAAAGGCGGTGGACCATCCGTCATCTTCGGGCAGTGCAAATCCAGTCGTAAAGCTGCAATTGCCTTGCCCCAAAAGCACCTGATTTTGCCCGATGCGCAGCACGAAAAGGTCCATATGCCCATCGGCATTGATGTCGAGAGGGTAGGCGCCTGTCACGCCCGTCAGGTCAGGGATGGTGGCATCCTGAAAGGTAAAATCGCCCGCGTTCACAAAGAGCGCGGCAGGGTTTTCGCCGCCTGCTGCAAACATATCGGGCAGCGTATCGCCATTGCAGTCGAAGACCGCCACGCCACCGCCAACAAAATGCTCCCACCCGCCGCCGTAGATGTGGTGAGGCAATCCGGCCGAGCGATCCTCGAACACCGGTTGGGCGCTGGCCGTCGAGGCAACCAGCAGCGCGGGCAGCAGACGGATCATTCGCGCGCTTCTCCCAAGGCGGCATTCGTGACTGCCGCGAGTGCCAGCGCCGTTGCGCCGCGCGCCCAAACCAGATCACCCCATGCATGGGTTTCGATCCGGCAAGGGTTGCGTCCGTGACTCAAGGTCAGTTTTTGCATCTCGGCAATCACCTCATCGGCATAAAGATAGTCATAACGCATCCTTTCGCCTGACAGGATAATCAACGCCGGATCAAAAAGTTGGACGACATTCGACAGTCCGACAGCCAGATAACGACCGGCACGGCGAAAGATTGTGCGTGCGGCCTCGTTGCCGGACTTGGCTTGGGTGAAAAGCGCATCCAGCATCGCATGGGCGCTTTGCAGGTTGCGCGGATTGCGGTGCAGGGCGGTCGCAGCTTCGCGCGCCAGCGCGTAATCGGCCAGATAGGCTTCGAGGCAGCCCCTTTGCCCGCAGCGGCACAGTGCGCCGTCCAGTTGCACCTTGGTATGGCCCAACTCCAACCCCATGCCGCGCGATCCACGGAACAAGCGATTGTCCAGAACCAGCCCCATGCCGACGCCATGTTCGATGGTCACAACGGCAAAGTCGGACATGGACCGTCCCACGCCGAACCAAAGTTCGGCCAAGGTCAGCACATTGGCGTCGTTGTCCAGATGCAGGGGGACGCCGAACCGCGCCAAAAACGCTGTGCCTAGATCGACCTCACGTTCGCGGAGAAGGGGGGACCACGCGACAGTGGCGCTTTGGTGGTCGACGATGCCCGACAAGCCAATGCCAACCGCGGAAATGTCGGAGAGAGCTTTTTCGGCGGCCTTGAGGACGATGTCCATCAAGGCGTCGATCTCTTCCAGCAAGCCGTCGAGCGTCTTGGGTGTTGGTGCCGTTGCAAGGGTTGCATCAGCCAGCATTTGACCGGCGAAATCGGTCAGCACAGCCGAATGGTTCTCGTCCGATATCTTGATCCCGATCACATAGCGGCCTTCTGGGACAACCTCCAAGGCGACGGGCGGGCGGCCACGGCCGGTTTCGCGGGGCAATCCCTCGACTTCGCGCAGCAAGCCCGCCGAAATCAGGTCTGCCGTCAGTGTCGTGGCAGAGCCCGCACTGATTCCCAGCGCGCGGGTCAGATCGGTGCGCGCAGCACGTCCTGAAGCGCGGACATATTCGAAGATCTGTTGACGCAACGGCTTTGCTTCCGCACCGCTCGCAGGCAACAATGGGCCGCAGCCAGAACTGCCTCCCGATTCGTCGCTTTCTACAGTGATGACGTCATACATAGTTCATTGCCTGAATTATAGCAGCCTGAAGACCCCCGTATTCGTCCCCATTTCCTAACTCTGCCCAAGATTCGCGCATTCGCAAAGCAAAATTTGGCATTTTGTGGCAATTTTTATTTTGACAACTGAATTTAATTCGGCATCTTGGACGTCGTAGGGTCAAAAGGCCCGCGCCCTCAATGCATGGGGGCACATCATTGGGAGGAAAACATGCATAAATCCATTATTATGGCGGCAATCGCCGTCGTTGGCTTCAACTCGGCTGCATTGGCCGAGGGCATGCGCGTTGGCGTATCCTGGGCCAGCTTTCAGGAAGAGCGCTGGAAGATCGACGAAGCAGCCATGGTTGCGGCGATCGAAGCCAACGGCAACACATATATCTCTGCTGACGCGCAGTCTTCTGCTGCCAAGCAGCTGACAGACATCGAAGCACTGATGAGCCAAGGCGTTGACGTTCTGATCATCAACGCATGGGACAAAGACGCCATCGGCCCCGCTATCGACGCGGCCGCAAACGAAGGCATCCCTGTCATCGGCTATGACCGTCTGATCGAGGACGACCGTACATTCTACCTGACATTCGACAACGTCGGTGTTGGCCGGATCATCGCGCAGTCCGTTCTGGCTGTTCAGCCTGAAGGCAACTATGCGATCATCAAGGGCGACCCGGGCGATCCGAACGCAGGTTTCCTGCTGCAAGGTATGATGGAAGTCATCGGTGACAGCGTGAACTCCGGTGCGATCACGATCGTTGGCGAAGCCTTCTCTGACGCATGGAAGCCAGAAAGCGCACAGCGCAACATGGAGCAGATCCTGACAGCCAACGACAACAATGTTGATGCTGTTCTGTCCCAGAACGACGGCATGGCCGGCGGTGTTGTTGCCGCACTCAGCGCGCAAGGTCTTGTGATCCCCGTCGGTGGTCAGGACGGTGACTTGGCTGCGATCAACCGCGTTGCACGTGGTTTGCAGACTGTGTCTGTCTGGAAAGATGCCCGTGCATTGGGTGCAGCCGCTGGTCAGATCGCCTCTGATCTTGCCGCAGGCACAGCCATGGCTGACATCGAAGGTGCTGGCATCTTCTCTGACGGTGAAAAGGGTATTCCGGTCAACGCAATCTTGCTGGACCCAACACCTCTGACACGCGACAACCTCAACGTTGCAATCGATGCAGGCCACATCTCGAAAGAGCAGGCTTGTGAAGGTGCTATCGCAGGCGTCGTGGGCTGCGAATAATCCATGATCTGACCGGTGCCGAGAACACTCTCGGCACCGGTCTTTATTTTGCCTGCACAAGGCGGATCATCTGAAATTATGACGGCCTCGGCAGAGGCTGCGCAGGATGATCATGCGGCCACCAGGGCTTTTGCAAAACGGGAATATTGGTATGACTGACACGACCGGGGGCACTGGGGCCTCTACTGAAACCAAGGGCAGCCAGCAGCAATTGGGGCTGGTCGGTAAATTCCTCAAAGGTACCGAAATCGACACCCGCCTATTGGGGATGTTCGGCGCGCTTGCCCTGATCTGGTTCGGTTTTCACATTTACGGCATGGTTTTCAACGGGTTCGGTGCAATGTTGACACCGCGCAACCTTTGGAACCTGTCGGTTCAAACATCGTCTATTGGTATTATGGCAACCGGCATGGTGCTGGTCATCGTGACCCGTCACATCGACCTTTCGGTCGGCGCGCTGGTCGGCGTGACCGGCATGACGATGGGGATCATTCAGGTCGAAATCTTGCCGCAGTATCTTGGCCTCGGGCATCCGATGATCTGGATCATCACAGCGACGATCGGCATCCTGATGGGTATGACGATCGGTGCCTTCCATGGCTGGCTGATCGCCTATCGCGGCATTCCCGCTTTCATCGTGACACTGGGTGGATTGCTGGTCTGGCGCGGATCGGCGTTTCTGGCCAATAACGGCAAAACGATCTCTCCAGTGGATTCGACCTTCCAGCTTCTGGGGGGCGGCCCCTATGGCACAATCGGTGCCACAGGCAGTTGGATTGTCGGCATTATCGCCTGTGCCGCTGTCGTCTGGCTCATGGTCTCAAGCCGGCGCAGCCGCCAAAGGCATGGCTTTGCGCTGCGCCCTATGTGGGGCGAGTTGACGGTGGGTGGCCTGACCTGCGCAATGATCATCGGATCGGTTCTTTTGGTGAATTCCTATCCCTGGCCGCGCGGCATTGTGAACCAATATGCTGCGGCGAATAACATCGAAGTCCCGCCCGAGGGGCTCTTTATCAGCCATGGCTTTGCCATTCCTGTGCTGATCCTCGTCATGGTCGGTATCTTGATGACCATTCTGGTCAAGCGGACACGGTTTGGTCGCAACGTCTTTGCCATCGGCGGCAACCCCGAAGCGGCAGAACTGGCGGGTATCAACGTCAAATGGATGACGATGCGCATTTTCATGCTGATGGGGGGCTTGGCCGGTTTGGCGGCTGTGGTCGCTTCGGCGCGCTTGAACTCTGCGACAAATGCCTTGGGCCTTCTGGACGAGCTTTACGTGATCGCGGCAGCAGTGATCGGCGGCACGTCACTGGCGGGTGGCATCGGTACGATCTATGGCGCGATCCTTGGTGCGCTGGTGATGCAAAGTTTGCAGTCGGGCATGGTCCTGATCGGCTTTGATACATCTGTGCAGCAGATCGTGGTGGGCTCCGTGCTCGTGCTCGCTGTCTATCTCGACAATCTTTATCGCAAAAAAGTAAAGTAAGGGTCCTTTTGATGACTGATCTACGTTCAGGAACCCCGCTTGTCGAAATGCGGAATATTTCGATTGCCTTTGGTGGCATCCGTGCCGTTGACGGCGTGTCGCTTGATCTTTACCCCGGCGAAGTTGTGGGCCTTTTGGGCCATAACGGGGCGGGTAAATCGACGCTGATCAAATGCCTGTCGGGGGCCTATCAGGCCGATAGTGGCGAATTCTGGGTGGACGGCAAGAAAGCCCAGATCACCAGCCCGCGTGACAGTCGCGATCTCAATATCGAAACCATCTACCAGACCTTGGCCTTGGCCGATAACCTTGATGCAGCCAGCAATCTGTTTCTGGGGCGCGAGCTGACCACGCCCTTCGGGTTTCTGGATGATGCACGCATGGAGGCCGAAACGCGCCGGATCATGGCGCGGCTCAACCCGAATTTCAAAAAGTTCAAGGAACCTGTCAGCGCCCTTTCAGGTGGTCAGCGCCAGTCTGTTGCCATCGCGCGCGCGGTCTATTTCAACGCGCGCATCCTGATTATGGACGAACCGACCGCTGCCTTGGGTGTGCATGAAACCGAAATGGTCGCGGATCTGATCAAGGAACTGAAGTCCCAAGGGCTTGGGATCTTCCTGATCAGCCACGACACCCGCGAGATGATGGACCTGTGCGACCGAGTGGCCGTCATGAAGAACGGCCAGTTGATCGGGAACGAGCGGGTTGAGGATGTAACCGAGGACGACATTCTGTCGATGATCATTCTGGGCAAGAACCCGAAAAAAGCAGCCTAATGTTTATCGGCCTTGATCTGGGGACATCAGGCCTCAAGGCGGTCTTGATCGACCATGCGCAGGCCATTCTGGCCGAGGCGACAGCGCCGCTTGAAGCCGTGCGGCCTGAAACCGGATGGTCCGAGCAGGCGCCCGCCACATGGTTGGATGCGGCCGATGCGGTCTTTCGCTCTTTGGGCGCGCAGGTATCATTGGCGGGGGTAATGGGCATTGGCCTTTCGGGGCAAATGCATGGGGCAACCCTGATTGATGCCAATGACGAGGTGCTGCGCCCCTGCATCTTGTGGAATGACACCCGCGCCGCTGTTGAAGCGGCCGAACTGGACGCCGACCCTAGGTTCCGCGCGCTGACCGGCAATATTGTCTTTCCGGGCTTTACTGCGCCCAAACTGGTCTGGGTCGCCCGTCATGAACCAGCGATCTTTGCCAAAGTAGCCAAGGTCCTGTTGCCCAAAGACTATCTGCGCCTGTGGCTGACCGGCGAGGCTGTGGCCGAAATGTCCGATGCCGCAGGTACAAGCTGGCTTGACGTGGGCAAGCGGGATTGGTCGGATGATCTGCTTGCTGCGTCGGGCATGACACGCGCCCAGATGCCGCGCTTGGTAGAGGGTTCCGAGGTTTCAGGGCAAATCCGCGATGAACTGGCGCAGCGCTGGGGCCTGCCCAAAGGTGTCGTCGTCGCCGGTGGCGGCGGTGACAATGCGGCCAGTGCCGTGGGTGTAGGGGTGGTGAAAGCAGGCGACGCCTTTGTCTCGCTGGGGACATCCGGTGTGCTTTTTGCGGCCTCTGATGCCTATCAACCCGATGCGGCCACGGCGGTGCATACTTTCTGCCATGCCTTGCCCGATACATGGCACCAGATGGGCGTGATCCTTGCCGCCGCTGATGCGCTCAACTGGTTTGCAGGCATTGCAGGTACACCCGCGACCACGTTGACGGCCGGTCTTGGCCCGTTGCAAGCGCCAAGCCGGACGCTTTTCCTGCCTTATCTGGGTGGCGAACGTACCCCGCATAATGATGCCAATATCCGTGGATCATTTCTGCATCTTGATCACAGTACCGACCGCACAGCCATGACCCGCGCCGTGCTGGAAGGGGTCACCCACGCCCTGCGCGACAATTTTGATGCGCTGACCAGCACCGGCACACAGATCAACCGGCTGATTGCCGTCGGTGGTGGGTCGAAATCCGACTATTGGGTGCAGGCCATTGCGACATCATTGAACATGCCCATCGACTTGGCCGTCGCGGGTGATTTTGGCGGGGCTTTCGGGGCCGCCCGGCTTGGCATGATGGCTGCGACCGGGGCCGGGGTCGAGATTGCGACCCCGCCGCAGATCGCGCGGACAATCGCACCCGTTGCACATCTGACCGCGCCCTTCGCCGAGGCCCACACACGTTATCGCGCCAGCTATGGTGCATTGAAAGGACTGACATGACCGACTTCTTCAAAGGTATTCCTGCCGTCACCTATGAAGGGCCCGACAGCGACAATGATTTCGCCTTCCGCCATTACAACGCGGACGAGGTGGTGATGGGCAAGCCGATGAAGGATCACCTGCGCTTTGCTGCTGCCTATTGGCATTCCTTTGCTTGGCCCGGCGGTGATCCCTTTGGCGGGCAGACCTTTGACCGGCCCTGGTTTGGCGACAGCATGGATGCCGCACGGCTCAAAGCCGATGTCGCGTTCGAGATGTTCCAGATTTTGGGCGTGCCTTACTTCTGTTTTCACGATGCAGATGTGCGTCCAGAAGGGGCGAGCTTTGCCGAAAGCACCAAGAACCTTGAAACCATCGTCGATTACTTCGCCGAAAAGATGGATTCGACCGGTGTAAAACTGCTTTGGGGCACGGCCAATCTGTTCTCGCATCGCCGGTTTATGTCGGGTGCCGCCACCAATCCCGACCCTGACGTTTTTGCCTATTCGGCAGCCACCATCAAAACCTGTATGGATGCCACCATGAAGCTGGGCGGCGAAAACTATGTCCTTTGGGGCGGGCGTGAGGGCTATGAGACCTTGCTCAACACCGACATGGGCCGCGAGCGTCAACAGGCGGGCCGCATGTTGCAGATGGTTGTCGATTACAAACACAAGATGGGCTTCAAGGGCGCGATCCTGATCGAACCCAAGCCGCAGGAACCGACCAAGCACCAGTATGATTACGATGTGGCGACGGTGTACGGTTTCCTCAAAGACTTCGGGCTTGAGGGCGAAGTGAAGATGAATATCGAACAGGGCCACGCGATCCTTGCGGGTCATTCGTTCGAACATGAACTTGCGGTAGCCCGTGAACTGGGGATTTTCGGGTCCATCGACATGAACCGGAATGACTACCAATCCGGCTGGGATACCGACCAGTTCCCGAACAATATTCCTGAAATGACGCTGGCCTATTACGAGGTCTTGCGCGCCGGTGGCTTTACCACCGGTGGCACAAACTTCGATGCGAAACTGCGCCGCCAGTCGCTGGATCCTGAAGATCTGATCCTTGCGCATGTGGGTGGCATGGATGCCTGCGCCGCAGGCCTGAAAGCCGCCGCCGCCATGCTGGAGGACGGCAAGCTGGAGGCCGCGCGCAATGCCCGCTATGCCGGCTGGGATACCGCCGATGGCAAGGCGCTGATGGCCAGCGATCTGGACAGCATCACCGCCAAAGTCCTGGCCGAGGGGCTTGATCCGCAACCACGCTCTGGCCGTCAGGAACGGCTGGAAAACCTCGTGAACCGCTACCTTTAGGCGGTCCGTAAACCCTGACCTTGTGCCTGTGTGCCGCCCTGCCTAACGTGGGCGACAAAGGGACAGGTCTGGCTGCGTGATTGGCACAGTTTTCAAAGCCTTCGGGCGTAAATATATGGATGTGACCCTGCGGTCGGGTCCGGACTATGTCGTGCGCATCATCGAGCGGCCGGGGTTGTGGATGGAACCGGATGCCTTGGCCGATCTTAGCCACAACCTGCGCCGCATTGCGGCACGGACGCTGGAGGCAGGCAGTCTGACCTATGGTGTCTTTTCTGGTGATAAATCCCGCATGGGCGAGGTGATCATTACCCTCGTGTCGCGGCGCGATGGCACCCCTGTCGCCTTCAATGCGCTTGCCATCATGACACTTGAAACGGCACCGCAGCCGACCGAGGTCTTGCATCTTGGCCTTGTCATGGTGGACCCCGATGAGAGGTCCAAGAACCTGTCTTGGGTGCTTTACGGGCTGACCTGTTTTCTGATCTTCTTTCGCCGCCAGTTTCGGCCTGTCTGGATATCCAATGTCACACAAGTGCCCGCCGTTGTGGGGATGGTGTCGCAGATGTTTTCCGATGTCTGGCCCGGCCCGGACAAGGGGCGGCGGACCTTGACCCATCTGTTGCTGGCGCGGGGCATCATGGCGTCGCAGCGGCATGTTTTCGGGGTTGGGCCCGAGGCCGGTTTCATCGAAGACACATTCGTGATCACTGCCGCTTACACCGGTGGGTCCGATGATCTGCAAAAAACATGGGACCAGGCACCCAAGCACCGGGACGACAGATACAATGCCTTCTGCCAGCAGGCGCTTGACTACACACGCGGTGATGATCTGCTGCAATTGGGGCTGATGGATCTGGCGGCAATGCGCAGCTATCTGGCGCGCGAAGTGCCCAGATCCGCCGTCTTCGGATTGGTCCTGACGGGGGCCTTGGTTGCGTTGCGCCGGGTCGTTTTGCCAGCCGTCTACTGGGCGGACAGTCGGCGCGCTTGGTCGATCCTGCGCCCCTATAAGGCAGGACCGGAATGATCGCCGCAGCAACCATTCTGACCCAACTGTTTTTGTCCTGTGCCGCTTTGCTGGGGCTATACGTCCTGCAATCCGTCTTGGTGCGCCGCGATGCGACGGACCCGATCAACCGGCGCTTTCTGTTTGGCATCCGGGTCACGATGGTGCTTTTTGCGGGCCGTGCCCTCATGATCGTCACAGGGATCGAGGCGTTTCGTATCCTGATCTTGGCGGCGGCGGCCCTGATCCCCTTGGCGGTGTTGCTGCTGACCGAAGGTCTGTTGCGCCGGCATGCGCCGCCGATGATGAAGGCGGTGATTGGCGGGGGGGCAGTCGGGTTCGGGCTGTTGGCCTTGTGGTATTCAGACAGCATTGATCCCGCGCGCAGTTTCAGCCTGCTGGGCTTTCAACTGCTCGGGTTTGTCTGTTCGGGTTGGCTGGTCCTGACGCGCGACAAGACCTCTCTTTCGCGCGGTGAAAACGCGATGGTTGTGCGTCTGGGCCTGTCGCTGGTCCTTTTCATTCCATTGGCGGCAGGGGACTTCCTGCTGCTGGCAATCGGGTTGCCAATCCAGTTTTCGGCGCTGGGCGTCCTTATTCTGTGCTGGCTGGCAATCGGACTGGGCCGAGCGCACCAAGGGCACCGGGCAGTGCTGGGGAATCTGGCTGTCATGGTCGGGGCTGCGGTCTTTGTGGGCAGTATGATCGGGGTTTTTGCCGCACTTGAGCGCGATGGCGTCTTGCTCGTCATTGCATCCATCATGACGATGCTTTTCGTGGTGACGATCCTGACAGACGCCCGCGCGTTGCGCGCGGAAGAACAGAGCCTTGGCCTTTTGCGCCATCTGGCAACGGCAAAGACCGATGATGCGATGGCCTTCCTGCGCGACCTGCAGGCGCATCCTTTGGTCGAAGGAGCGGTCGTCGTCAGCGCAGAAAGCCTGTCCGGCCTGCAAGACGCGGTGCTGGATCAGATCTTTGCCGCAGCCCCTGTGTTGCGCCGCGCCGATCCCCCCGATCTTGGCCCTGTTGCCGATGACCATATTGCCTATCTGTTCACACGCTATGCGGCGACCCACGTCATCTTGGGGATGGAAAGGCCACGTCTGCTGATCGCCTTGTCCATGCCCTCGCTCAGTGCATCGCCTGCGGCCGAACTGGAGCTTGAGGTTGTGCAACGCATGGCGGCACTCATGTCGCGGCAAAGGAGTTAAGGGATGGATGCGCAAAGGGCGGAAGCCCGCAGAATTTTTCAAGCCGGCGTCGATGCCGCCGATCCTTTCGTGGCGGTGGCGGGGGTGTTGGACCGTGTGCCTGCACCTGCACTGATCATCGCTGTCGGCAAGGCTGCGCGCCTGATGGCCAAGGCCGCTCTGGCACGGTTTGCGGGCGTGCCTTGTCTGGTCGTGACGAATTATGAAAACGCGCAGGCCCTTGAAGGGGCAGAGGTCATGGCTGCGGGGCATCCCGTCCCCGATGCAAAAGGGGCTGCCGCTGCACAGGCGGTGATCGCCGCACTCACGCAGACACATGGGCCGGTGCTTGCCTTGATCTCGGGCGGGGGGTCGGCCTTGCTGCCTGCTCCGGCCGGGGCGCTGACCCTTGACGATAAGGCCGCGGTCAATGCCCTGCTTTTGGGGGCGGGGCTGGATATCACCGCGATGAACCTGATCCGCCAGCAGCTTTCTGCCCTTAAGGGCGGTGGTCTGTTGCGGCATGCGGCCCCGCACCATGTGACCGCGCTGATCCTGTCGGATGTGATTGGTGACGATCTGGCCACGATTGCCAGCGGGCCGACCGTTGGCCCATTGGGGACGGCGCAGGATGCAATCGCGCTCCTCAAGCAAGCAGATCTTTGGTTTCAGGTACCCGACAGCGTGCGCGTGCACTTGCAGGCGGCAGGGTCACCGCCAGCGGTGCCGGATGCCACGAATATTCTGGTGGGATCAAACGCCAAAAGCGTTGCCGCTATGGCGCAGGCCGCCCCATCGGCCCATGTGATCGCAACGCCGATAGAGGGCGATGTCGCCCAAGCGGCCCGGCTGATCTGTGATCATGCAGGGCCCGGGATCACGGTCTGGGGCGGTGAAACCACGGTTCTATTGCGCGGCACCGGGCGAGGCGGGCGCAATCAGGAACTGGCGTTGCGGATCGCGCAAGAGGCGGGCCAGCGCGGGTGGACCGATTGGGTCTGTTTGCAAGGCGGCAGCGACGGTCGTGACGGGCCAACAGACGCAGCGGGCGGGCTGGTCGATCAGGGCACGTTGGGGCGGATCAGCGATGTCGAGGGGCTGCTGGCCAATAACGACAGCTATGCGGCCTTGGCGCAGGCGGGCGATTTGCTGGTTACCGGGGCGACGGGCACCAATGTGGCCGACCTTGGCGTGATGATCCGGCGCTAGTCGACGGGCAGACCGCTGGGAACGTGATCGGGCCGCCCAAGCGGGCGGGTCAGGGCCGTCTCTCCGGTCAGCGCGTTCAGGAAGGCGACAAGATCGGCAATGTCAGTTTCCGAGATTGTCATCGCGGGCAAATCCTGCACTGCGGCTTGCCGCGCCATTTCTGGCCTGTCGGCGCGGATCGCAAAATCCACCGCTGCGAGCCAAGGGACAACAGGCAAGCCAGCCATCTGGGGTGTCCAGGCCAAACGCGCGGCGTCGGGGTCGGCTTTATGACGGATCATTGCCGCGAGCGTCGGATAGGCTCCGTTGTGCCCATAGGGGGCGGTCAGCGCCACATTGCGCAGCGAAGGGGTCCGGAACTTATAGGCATCTTCCAGTAGATTCGTTTCACCCATGCGCCCCACATCGCGCGGAATCGGGTCCCATTGGCGGGTTCGGCCCGGTCCGAAAGCGGGTAGGGCGATGGCGTGAAAGTCCTGATCGGTGAACAGGGGGCCGGAATGGCAGGATGCGCAGCCGATGCTAAAGAAGAGCTGGCGGCCCCGTTCGGCATCATCG
This sequence comes from Yoonia sp., assembly GCF_030731595.1. Taxonomy (GTDB): domain Bacteria; phylum Pseudomonadota; class Alphaproteobacteria; order Rhodobacterales; family Rhodobacteraceae; genus Yoonia. Next base: position 157,199 of record NZ_JANQTS010000082.1, on the reverse strand, counting down.
GGCAGGGGCGTGCCTGCCAGCCAATTGTCATAGGGGCTGTCGTAGGATTGCCATTCGCTGGCAATGAATGCCCCCAATGCGTTGCCAATTTCCACGATCGTCACATCGGCGGGTTCTTCTATATGATCAAAGGCTTGCACGAACATCGCGCCATACTCAGGGATCGTCCGCACGCGCTTGGCGATGATCGGCCATGCCACATCAATCCGGTCGTGGGTCGCCCCTGCGATCTCGTTCTCGCGCGGGTTTCCGGCCATCTCGAACTGCGCGACCATCGGGAAAAGCGCCTGTGCCGCCAAAAGGGTATCAAGGCCCTGGGGCAGCCATTCCTCGGCAGGGGAATCAAAGCCGTTGCCGTAAAGATCGGACACTGACAGGCGTCCGTCGTGAAAGAGCACGCGCACGGAATTATGGCCCAGATTCCATAGGCTTGGCGCGTTGCGCGGGATGCGTTTGCGGATCTGGTCGGGGCCGATCCCTGCTGTGCGGTCCGGCCCCACACCCATGCCGCCTTCGCCGATCCCCAGCGAAAGCCCGTCGCCGCCAGCATGATCGTGATGATGACAGGTCCCGCAAGAGATATTCCGGTTTCCTGACAGTATCTTATCATAGAAAAGCAATTGCCCGATGCGGGCTTGATCAGGGTCGACCGGGATGTAATCCTCGGGCGAAACAACCTGTGCGGTGGCCAGATTGGCCCCGAAGACCAGCCCGAGGAATGCCGCATGTATCGCGTCAAGAAAGCGTCCAGAACCTGTAGATACATCTGTGCCGCGATGCTGCTTTTGGCCGCGCCCGCGCAGGCCGATATGGAAGAGGCGCGCGATCTGATGGAGGCGGGCGCATTCGCCGAGGCCCGTGCGATGTTCGAAGTCTTTGCCCGATCCGGCAATGCCGAAGCCGAAGAACTGATCGGCGTCATGTATGCCCTTGGCCTCGGGGTCGACCGCGACGACGAGCGGGCCTTTGACTGGTATCTGCGTGCGTCGATGAAAGGGCATCCGGGGGCGCAATCTGGTTTGGGCTGGTACTACGAAGTCGGGCGCGGCATTCCTGCGCCAGATATGGTCAGAGCCTACCTTTGGTATGCTTTGTCGGCAATAGGCGGGGACCCTGACGCGCTTGATTCGCTGGAGTTGATTACGCCGCGGTTGACAGCCCAAGAACGGGCGCGGGCCGAGGTTCTGGTGGATGATTACCGGGTCTGGATGTATCCGTTCCGGTAAAAAGAAAAGTCTGGAAGGCGATTTTCTTTCATGTTCGGCTGGATCGGCAGATCATGTGAAAAGACCTGCACGACCCATAAAATAGCCAATAAATCAGGATTCTTGTGGCGAAAACAGGCGTATAACTAAAGTTTATATGGCTCCGATAAACTAAATCCGTATTGCGCGGTTCAAAATTCTTGGGCCATCGTCGGATCATCAGCTATCGCCACCCACTCACGACCACTCACACAAAGTAGAATGCTGACCTAGTTTGAAACCAACACGCCTCAATGAGGATCAAAGATCCAAGAACACAAGAAAAGGAAAGTTCATGACTGACAAAACGCCAAACGATCTGTCTCGCCGCAAGCTGTTGGCCCGTATCGGCGCACTTGCAACTGCTGCCTATGCAGTGCCAGCCTTCACGACGATGTCCATGGCGCATGCCTCCAGCGGGGCGTCGGCTGCTTCTTCAAATAGCGCACCAAGCCGTCAAAGCGCACCAAGCCGTCAAAGCGCGCCAAGCCCTCAAAGCGCGCCAAGCCCTCAAAGTGCCGCAAGCAAGGCAAGTTCGCCTAGCCGGTCATCTGGCCCAAGTGGCCCTAATTCCTGCGCTGCAACCGGCGGCGTCTGGAACGGCACGAGCTGCGACAATCCAACCTAGCGCTGGATGGTCTACGCCAAGAACTGCGATGACTTTCATCCGTTCAATCTGTGAACTCTGTGACGCGGCCTCCCACCAGAGGTCGCGTCACGGTGGTTGATGTGCCTGTACATCTGTTGGCCTTTGACGGGCTGGACGCGCCCTTGCAGGTTTCTGATCCACAGATCGTGCGGCCCTTGCTTGATCCGGTGATGGCGGCTTGGCCGTTCAAAGAAATCTCTGCCGCACAACCGCAGTCCAGACCGCCCTTTGCAACAATCGGCCCTATTGATGATCAAAGTTGGCGTCTGTTGGCACCGCTCGCAGCAAGCCCCGTTGCCCACCACGATCCGGTAGACGCGATCTGCGATCTTGTGGTCGAGATGTCATGGGAGCGCTTGCGCAGTCGGCCTGATCTGCTGTGTCTCCATGCGGCGGCCATCGGGTTTGGCGATCACTTGGTGATCTTCCCAAATGCGCGAAGGGCAGGAAAGAGCCTTTTGACCGCGACACTGGCCAAACTGGGTCATGCGGTCTTTTCGGACGATTTCGTGCCTGTGGCGGTCGAGGCCGGAACTATCTATGGCCTCGCCAATGGCATCGCACCGCGCTTGCGGCTGCCACTGCCGCCGAACCTGCCGATAGAACTCAGTAACTGGATTGCCGCAGGCATAGACCCTGCCAATAAAAGATATGGGTATCTGACCGGCATAGACCTGCCTTTGTCCGGCACGAAAGCCCCTATCGGCGCAGTTGTTCTACTTGACCGGGAAGAGGGGCGCACGGCCTCCGCCTTACTTGAACCTGTTTCCGACGATGATGCGATTGCGGCCCTCGTGATCCAGAACTTTGGCCGTCAGGTGCATGCAGGCGCAATCCTGTCAGTGATTGCGGCCATCGCCACCTCTGTTCCAGTCTACCGTTTGGTCTATGACGATGTGGCTGACGCCGCAGCACTTTTGCACGACAGCCCGCATTTGGCCCGCTTGTCTGCGGCGACACTGTCGTCTGATGACCATCCTTCGACCGACCGGCCGGCACCTCTGCCGGACGCGCTAGACGATCAAACCGCAGCATTTGATCCCGGTCTGCGCTATGGCAGGGTGCCCGGATTTGTCGAGGTGCAGACCCAGGCAGCGCTCTATCTTGCGGATGCGCAGGGCCGGTCGATCCATCGGTTCAATGCGGTTTCGGGCGTGATCTGGATGCTCTTGCAGGATCCAATGCGCCCAGATGATCTGGCGGATGCGATGCAAGAGGTGTTTGCAGACGTTCCGCGCGCGCGTCTGCAAGAGGACGTATTGCAAGCCATGACGTTCTTGTGGCAACAGAATTTGATTGTGGAGGCCCCGAAATGACAAAAGCCCAAACCCTCAAGACCCTGCGCAGCCTGCATGGCTGGCTGGGGTTTCTGTTGCTGCCGTGGATTATTGCGATTGGCGCAACCGGCTTCTATCTCAACCACGCGCGGACTGTGCTGAACTGGATCGAGCCAGAAAACTTCGAAGAGAGCACCCTGGCGGATTGGCCCGGCGCGGGGCCTTTGGATAGCGACGCAGCGGCTGTCATCGCCGCGCAGTATTGGCCCGAAGAGCCGCTGCCAGAACCAACGTGGGAGAGCTATCACGGCTTTGATGCCTACCAGTTCGAACGCCCCTCTGGCGATGTGATCGTGGCCCAACAGACCGGGCATTACTATGTGAAGTCGGATTTCAGGCGCACCACCTATGCCCCCGATGGCACAAAGGTCCACAGCAAGATTTACTGGAGCACGGTCTTCAAGCGCATTCATACGCGGGGGTGGCTGGACAGTCGCTTTGCGACCTGGCTGGCCGATATTACAGCGATCTCCATGATGCTTTTCGGGCTGACGGGCCTTGTGCTGTTCTGGATCCCGCGCGTGCGCCGCTTCAAGCGGGCATTGGGTTTTGGTGGCGGGCCGCAATCGCAATAAAGTCGACCGACAATGACAAAAGGGCCGCCCCGACGGGACGGCCCTTTCGCGTTCTGGCCTGATCGGTCCTAGTTCAGGTCGCTGGCATAGTCAGCGGCCAGTTGGGCCTCGACTTCTGCTGTCGCTGCAATCAGCGCGTCCAGCATTTCAGACCCGCCTTCGACGTTTTCGCGGAACCATGCGTTCACTGGTTCGGCTGCTGCGGCGAATGCGGCTTTCTCTTCTGGTGATGGGACGTAGATATCGCCGCCCCCTGCAACGAAGGCTTCATAGGCTTCGATCGACTTGCGCTTTGGTGAGGCGAAAGTCGCCTGCTGAAGTGCAGAGAAGCCGTCGACGACAACACGGCGCAGGTCTTCTGGCATCGCCAAGAAGTTGTTGTTGTTCATCCACCACAGCGCGCCCATGTAGGAGTGCCCGTCAAGTGTCAGGTACTGCAGGCCCGCATCAGGGAACTTCATGCCCATGATGTCGGTGATGCCGTTTGCGGTGCCTTCAACAACGCCGGTTTGCAGCGATGTGAACAGCTCTGGCCACGGGATCGGTGTCGCAGAGGCACCCATGGCTTCGACCAGTTGCACAGGCAGATCGGCCACAACGGTGCGCAGTTTCAGGCCTGCCATATCGGCGGGGGTCGTCACGCGGCGTTCGGTGTTGGCAAAGTTGCGCCAGCCGCCGGTGTTGCCCACGGTCATCAGGCGGATCGTGCCATCGCTGTCTTCCAGCGCTTTGTCACGCATGATCCGGACGAAATCGCCGGACAGCACAGCTTCGGCCACGCGGTCGGATGACATCAGGTAGGGCAGGTCGAGCACTTGCACATAAGGGAAAATGCCAGCCGCACCGCCCGAGGTGGAAATATAGACGTCGATGGAACCTTCGGAAACGCCCTCAAGGCATTCCGCACCGGTCGCACAAAGCTGTGTGCCGATGAAAAGCTCGACCGCGATGCGCCCGTTCGAGGCCGCTTCGACATAGTTTTTAAAGACGACCAGACCGTCATAGTCTTCGTCGTTCTCGTTTGAGTTGGCGGTCGCACGGATCGTGAATTCCGTGTGGCCTCCAGCCCATGCAGCGAATGGTGTCGCCAGCAGTGCGGCCGTGGCCGCGGCTTTCGTGAGGTGTTTCAGCATTAGTCTCTCTCCCTTTTGATGCTGTTAGTTGATGCCCGGTGGTGGGCTAATGCAAGCGCTGAACCCGACTTCTGGGCCGCAGCCCAAGAAACCTGCAAGGTAAGGCACTGTCATGGAAATGGCGGGGATATAGGTGATCAGGAAGATCACCAGCACCTCGACCGCGAGGAATGGCAGGATCGCTTTGGCAATGGTTTCGACCCGCTCGCCCGAGACCGTACTGGCCACGAATAGCACAAGCCCCATGGGTGGCGTCGCCAGCCCCACGGTCAGGTTGACGCTCATGATGATCGCGAAATGCACGGGGTGCACGCCAAGGTCGACAAAGATCGGCCCCAGAATCGGGCCAAGGATGATGATCGCGGGCCCTGCATCAAGGAACATGCCCACGATAAAGAGCAGAAGGTTGATGAGGAACAGCAGGACAAGCGGATTTTCCGACAGCGACAGGATATAGTCGCTCAGGATCTGCGGTGCGTATGACAAGGATACGACAGTCTTGAACGCAACCGCCGCACCGACCAGCAACAGGACGGCTGACGTGGCCAATGCCGATTTGGTCAGAACCTGCCCCAGATCGCGCAGTTTCATCGACCGCAACACAAAGAAGCTGACGATCAGCGCATAGGCGACGGCGACGGCAGAGGCCTCTGTGGGGGTGAAGACCCCGACCAGAATACCGCCCAGAATAATGATGGGCGTTTGCAAAGGTGCCACGGCCTTTTTGCAGACCATGCGAAAATCCTGGCTGACCCGCTTGCGGTAGCCCATCAGCATGAAATGCGCAGCGATCAGCAAGGCTGCAAAGACGATCCAGAGGTTCAGGTTGTGAACCTTGTCCCCGGCTTCATTGATTGACGCGAGGCCCACAGACGTGGCCGCACCCGCGTAGATCGCCATGAGCAGGCCCGCCAGATTGAGCCGCACCAGCGCGAAGCTGACCCAGTATTCAACCGGTGTAATCGTCTGGTTCTTGGTGACGATCCGTTCGGCCTTGGGCAGGTCATAGCGGTCGGCCATCAGCCGGACCATGATCATGAGGCCCACGCCAACCATAATCCCCGGCACGATGCCGGCAAGGAACAGGGACGCCACGCTTTCACCCATGACATAGGCGTAGATGATCATGATGCCCGAAGGCGGAATGATCGGCCCGATGACGGACGAGGCGGCTGTGATTGCTGCGGCAAAGCGGCGGGTATAGCCGTTTTTCTCCATCGCGGGGATCATGGTGGACCCGATGGCCGAGGTATCAGCCACAGCAGACCCCGAAAGGCCCGCGAAGAGCATCGAGGACAGGATATTCACATGGGCCAGACCGCCGCGCAGGTGGCCCATGAAGGCTTGGGCGAATTCCACCAGCCGCAGGGTGATCCCGCCGCGGTTCATGATCTCGCCTGCCAGCATGAAGAAAGGCAGAGCCATCAGCGGAAAGCTGTCCATGCCATTGTAAAGGTTACGGTAAAGGCCCGCGACAACATTGCGGTTATCACCTTCGAGCATGATCAGGGCGAAAGGCGAAGCCAGCAGCGCAAAGACAACGGGCAGGCCGATCATGATCAGGACAAGGAAGAGGGGAAGGAACCAAAGCAGCATTATTCGGCTCCTGCGAAATCATCGGCGCCGAGCGGCTTGAGCCGGTCACCCTGGCCCACCAGTTTGATGACCTGACGCAAGATCAGTTCGACATTGACCAAGATCAGCAAGTTCACCCCGACCCAAAGCGAGGCATATTGATAGTTGTTCTGGAACTTGTTGCCGCATTTGCCGATCTCGATCCCGAAAGGCCAGCGCAGGGACGAAGAACAACCGCGCCCCGAAAGCGTATCGACGTGGTTGTTCAACCCGCGCTCCCATGCGACGACAAGAACCCAGAGGGCGATCATCAACAACAGAAGCGTCAAAAGTCCGGACACAACGCGGGGCAGGGCGCGTTCCAGCATGTCGATGGAGACGAAACCGCCCATCCGGAATGCAAGAGGCGCCATCAGGCCCGCCATCCAGAGCATGCCAAAGCGTGCTCCTTCCTCGGTCCAATTGGGGGCGTCGTTCAGCACATAGCGGAAAAACACCTGACCGAGGATCAGGGCGACCATGACGGCCAGCGCCGTCACCGCGATCAGCTTGCCGATGGCAAGGATCACGGTATTGAACCGTTCAAGCGGCCATAAAAGGCCAAACAGGACCGACATCGGCTCCTCCCCTGTTTATGCGGGCTTTTCGCCCTGATGGTTTGGGGCGCTGCCCCCTTGTCCGTTCCGGACAATTCCCCCGGGATATTTAGGCTCGGAAGAATGCAAATTATTGTTCCGTGAAGGCTCCGTATTTGCCTGCGTGAAAGACCAGTGGTTCGCCGCCACGGTGGTGTGCTTTGGTGACGCGCCCCACGACGATCACGTGGTCGCCCGCATCATGGGTGGCTTCGAGGTTACATTCGAAAGTGGCCAGCGCCCCTTCGATGATCGGCATGCCGCAATGGGACAGATGGGTCGGCACGTCCTTGATCGCGGTTTTGGATTTGATGATCGCTGCACAGATATCGCGTTGATCAGCGGCCAGCACATGCACGGCAAAGCGTCGCGAGCCTGCGAAATGTTCAAACCGCTTGGATGATTTCGCGGGCGACCAGAGCACCAAAGGCGGGTCCAGCGAAACGCTGGCAAAGCTGTTGGCGACGATGGCAACCGGCCCTTCGGGGCTATCGGTCGTCACGACTGTGACGCCCGTCACGAAAGTGCCAAGTGCGCCGCGAAAGCTGTCGCTGTCGGTGCTGGGGTCGAATGTCGCGATGGTGCCTGCGTCCATTATGGTACCTCTTTGCCGAGTGCGGCGGTATAGAGTTCGAACCAGGTCTGCCGGTCCATCTTGACTTTCAAAGCGTCAGAGAGCGCCTTGATCCGATTGATATTATTGGTTCCCATCACCGGCATGATATTGGCCGGATGGGCCAGCAGCCAAGCCACGGCGACGGCACTTTGGTCAACGCCGTTTTCCGCGGCGACTTTTGCCAAGGCGTCCTGCACCGCGCCGGTGCCGGTCATCATGCTACCTCCGCCCAAGGGCGACCATGCCATGATGGGGACATTGCGTTCTTGCAGATAGGCCACATCGCCATTGGTAAAGCCCTGATGTGCCGTGACCGAGAGTTCGATCTGGTTGGTGATCAGCGGTGTTTTCATCGCCGATTGCAGCAGCGTCCAGTCATGCAGTTTGAAGTTGGACACACCGACAGAGCGCACCTTGCCCGCGGCCACAACCTCGTCCAAGGCAGCCCCGGTTTCATGGTGATCCATCATCGGGTCGGGCCGGTGCACCAGCAGCGTGTCGATCTTGTCGATGTTCATCAGCCGCAGCGAATGATCGACGGATGCCAGAATATGCGCGCGGCTGGTGTCATAGTATTTCACGCGCGCGTTGGCATAGCGCCCCACAGGCGCGACGATATCGCATTTCGTCACGATCTCGATCTGGTCTTTCAGCGCGGGCGCGGCTTTGAGTGCGTTCCCCAAAACCTCTTCCGCCGCATATCCGCCGTAGATGTCCGCCTGATCCATTGTCGTGATCCCCTGCGCAAGGCAGGCTTCGATCTTGGCTTGGACATGCGCGACAGAGGTGTCGCTGTCATCGCCCAGCCGCCACATGCCATAGACGATGCGGCTGAAAGACAGGTCATTTGTGATCTTGATACGGTTCATTAGCGGCGTGGTCCTGTGCCCAATGGCGTAGCTGGTGTTTCGGTTGGCACACGCCCGTAGGCATGTGGCAGCGAGCAGGTCTTCAGGTGCGGCATGACGCGGGTTCCAAAATGTTCGGCCTCGTCGATATGCGGGTAGCCCGAGAAGATGAAAGCACGGATGCCCATCTTTTGATAGGCCTCGATTTTGGTCATGATCTGGTCGGTTGACCCGACAAGGGCGGCCCCGCACCCAGAGCGGGCGCGCCCCACACCGGTCCAGAGGCCGGGTTCGGTATACCCGAATTTATCCGCCAGTTCGCGCGCACGCGATTGATGCGCTACCCCAAGGCTGATGCTGTCGTGGGCGCGGTCGCGGATCAGTTTGCCGTATTCGTCATCCAGCTTGGAGGCGATGTAATCGGCGTATTCCTTGGCCTCGGCCTCGGTGTCGCGCACGATCATATGGACCCGCAACCCGTAGTCCAGCGTGCGTCCATGCGCTGCGGCCCGTGCATGCACGTCCTTCATCCGCTGTTCCAGCATATCGGTGGTTTCGGGCCACATCAGATAGACATCACACTGCGCCCCGCAAAGCTCTAGCGCGTCCGGTGAATAGCCCCCGAAGTACAAAAGCGGGCCGCCATTTTGCTGATAGGGCCGCGCGGGATCGGTGGTCAGTTTCGAGATCTGGTAGATGTCCCCGTCATAGCTGACCTCGTCCTGGGTCCAGCATTTGCGCAGGATTTCCACAACCTCGTGGCTGCGCTTGTAACGGAAACTGCTTTCGGCGACTTCGCCTGGAAAATCGGAACTGATCACGTTCAGTGTCAGCCGCCCTTTGAGCATGTGATCCAGCGTCGCAATGGTGCGGGCCAACATGATGGGTTGCACTTCGCCACAGCGGATCGCAGCAAGGAAATTGATCTTTTCGGTGAGCGGCGCCATGCCTGCGACGAACGACAGCGTGTCTTGCCCGACCTGGTAAGAGGAAGGGGCGAGGATATTGCGGAACCCCTGCTTTTCGGCGGTCAGTGCGATGTCGCGGCAATGCTCCCATGAGGATCGCAGGTCACCGTCGGGCACGCCCAAGAACTGGTAGTCATCAGAACAGAGCGCGGAAAACCAAGAGACTTCAGCGGCGTCCAGATCGGCGCTCGTGACGGGCACGATGGTCATTGATTCTCCTCCCCAGGCTCTTGTCTTTGCACTTGCCTAGCACGCAATTTTGTGTGCAACAATAGTGTATCAATTTTCATGTGTGAGCCAGGGGAGGGGTCGCCATGGCGAAAACCTCGACCTTGCCGAAGTTCATTCAGCTCAGCGAGATGCTGATCCGCGAGATTGCGGCCGGGCATCTGGTGGACGGGTCGCGCTTGCCGCCTGAACGGGATATGGCGGATGATCTGGGCGTCGCGGTCGGCACATTGCGCAAGGCGCTGGCGGACGTCGAAGCCAAGGGGCTTTTGGACCGTGTGCAAGGGTCGGGCAATTATGTGCGGCACCGGCCAGCGGTCGATTCCGTCTATGCTTTCTTTCGTCTGGAACTGTTGAAAGGTGGCGGTTTGCCCACGGCCAAGGTGCTGTCGGTAGAGCGGCTACCCAAGCCTGACACTTTTGCGAAATTGGGTGGCGCGCCACAGGGGCATCGCATCCGGCGGTTGCGGTCTTTGGACGGCATCCTGATCGCCTTGGAAGAAATCTGGCTGGATGGCGGGCAGCGTGATGTCATCGCGGTCTCTGATCTGTCGGATTCGCTTTATCACTTCTACCGCCACGAATTGGGACTGGTGATTGCCTCTGTCGAGGATCGCATTGGCGTCGCTGTGATGCCGGATTGGACACCTGCGGCGTTCCATCTGAACGCCGGGGATACGGTGGGGTATATCGAGCGGGTCAGCTGGACCGCCGCCAAGCACCCTGCCGAATTTTCGCGCACTTGGTATGACGCCAAGCGCGCCACTTACATCTCGCGTATGGGAAAAGGTTAAACAACGTGGATACGGTAAACTACGGCCTGATTGGCTGCGGCATGATGGCCCGCGAACATATTTCTAATATCAATCTGCTGCCGCAGGGCCGCGTGTCGGTGGTTTATGACCCTGTTCCGGAACTGGCAGAGGCCGCAGCGACCCTTGCAGGGGATGCCCATGTCGCGGCATCGCTGCAAGACCTGCTTGCTTATCCAACACTTGATGCCGTGGTTATTGTCAGCCCCAATTATCTGCACGTGCCACAGTTGCAGCAGATCGCGGCCACGCGCCCGATGCCGATCCTGTGCGAAAAGCCGCTTTATACCGATCCGGCGGATGCAGCCGTTCTGGAAAAGCTTTTTGCGGATTATCCGCACCCTGTCTGGGTCGCGATGGAATACCGCTATATGCCTCCTGTGGCTGCACTGATTGCACAGGCCGAACATGCGACGGGCGGGGTCAAGATGCTGACGATCCGCGAGCACCGCTTTCCGTTTCTGCCGAAGGTCGGGGACTGGAACCGGTTCAATGCCAAAACCGGCGGCACACTGGTCGAGAAATGCTGCCATTTCTTTGATCTGATGCGGTTGATCATGCAGGACGAACCTATCCGTGTGATGGCAAGTGCGGGACAGACGCTGAACCATATGGACGAAAGCTATGACGGGATGACCCCTGATATCTGGGACAACGGCTATGTCATTGTGGATTTCGCCAACGGGGCGCGTGCCATGCTGGAACTATGCATGTTTGCGGAAGGGTCGAAGTATCAAGAAGAGATCAGCGCCGTAGGTCCAAACGGCAAGATCGAAGCGCTGGTGCCCGGCCCGGGACGGTTTTGGCCCCAGCTTTTGGGCGATCCACCTGTGCCACAGCTGATCATCAGCCCACGCGCACCCAAGGGGCCGTTTGTGTCGGAAATTCCGGTTGATCCGACGCTGCTGGCTGCGGGCGATCACAATGGATCAACCTTCTACCAGCACCAGCGGTTCAACGCGGTGGTGCGCGGCGAGGGCGCCGTCGAGGTCACCTTGGCCGATGGGGCCAAGGCGGTTGCGATGGGTATGGCCGCGCAGGAAAGCGCGCGGACCGGGCAGGCGGTCAGCCTTTAGCCGTTGGCCTGTGAGGCCAGAACGACATCGCGGCAATCCGCCCCGGCGCAAGTCACCATCGCAGCCGGAACATGGATGGCCCCGATGTCGGTGATCACGACATATTGGTTATCTTCGAAACCGGCGAAGTCACCGGAGATGGTGAGGTCATGGTCCGCGAAGGTCAGTGCGATTTCACTGGCACTGACGGTTGAAGCTGACAAAAAAAGGATGCCTGTTGCTATTGCCGCACTGGCAAAGCGGTTTGTGTGATAAAACATGATACTTGCTACTCAAAAAACGTCTACATTTATTGGCTAGCAGGGGATCGCGCGAAACATAAGAGAATTGAAACCTGTCCTTTCCAAAAAGACAGGGATTCGGTGCATTTGCGTCTTCGTGTTGACGGGACCTATCTGCCCATGTTCAAGTTGGGTTCGCATGAAGGGGCAGCGCGGCCCCACGTCCTGGGTTTTGGAACATTTGGATGGATCAAGAAAACATCGGGCAATCTCGACAAAACCCGTTGCCGGACTTTCTGTCGTTTCATGACGTAGAGGCGCTCAACAACGGCACCCATCACGCCCCGTTTGATGTTCTGGGTCCGCACAAAGTGGGCAACCGCCGGTGGATCGTCACATTCCAGCCTGATGCTGTAGCGGTCATCGCCACGGTTGCGGGAAAGCAGACCGCACTGCCGCGCGTTCATGGCGCTGTCTTTGCAGGCCCCGTGTCTGGAAAATCCTATACACTGACCATGCGCTACGCAGACGGGGCTGACTTTACCACCCATGATCCCTTTGCCTTTGATCCGGTCCTGACGGCATTCGACGAATATCTTGTAGGTGAAGGCACACATAAAGAACTTTGGCGCGTGCTTGGCGCCCATGTCACCACCCATCAAAAGGTGGACGGGGTGCATTTTGCGGTCTGGGCACCAAATGCGCGTCGGGTGAGCGTGGTGGGCGGGTTCAACAACTGGGACGGGCGCCGGCATCCGATGCGCCGCGCCGGTCAAACCGGCGTTTGGGAAGTATTCCTGCCGCAGGTTGGCGAGGGCGCACTTTATAAATACGAAATTGTCGGGGCGGATGGCCATGTGGCGCTCAAGGCCGACCCGCTTGGCTTCGGATCGCAGCATCCGCCGGAAAAAGCCTCGATCGTGCGCGATATCCTTGGGTATGGCTGGAAAGACGAAAGCTGGATGAAGGCGCGTGCCGCGCGTGCGGATCGTGCCAGCCCCATCTCGATCTACGAGGTACATCTGGGCTCATGGCGGCGGCGCTATGACGATGGCGGGCGGCCGCTGAGCTATAAAGAGCTTGCGCGCGATCTGGTGTCCTATGTCAAATTCATGGGCTTCACCCATATCGAATTGCTGCCGGTCTCCGAATTTCCCTTTGACGGCTCATGGGGCTATCAGCCTGTCGGGCTTTACGCGCCCACAATCCGGTTCGGTCCGCCCCATGAATTCCGCGATCTGGTCGAGGCGGCGCATGCGGCAGAGATCGGCGTCTTGCTGGATTGGGTGCCGGGGCATTTTCCGACCGATGCGCATGGGCTTGCAAAGTTTGATGGTACAGCGCTTTACGAACATGCCGATCCGCGTGAAGGGTTTCATCAGGACTGGAACACGCTGATCTATAATTACGGGCGCCGCGAGGTGAAAAACTACCTTGTCGCCAATGCGCTTTACTGGATGGAGGAATACCATCTGGACGGGTTGCGCGTCGATGCGGTGGCCTCGATGCTTTACCGCGACTATTCGCGCAACGACGGCGAATGGGTGCCCAACAAGGACGGCGGGCGCGAGAATTACGAGGCGATTGCCTTTCTGCAGGAAATGAACATTGCGGTCTACGGTGCAGACCCCAGCATCATGACGGTGGCGGAGGAAAGCACGTCTTTTCCTGCGGTGTCACAGCCTGTGCACATGGGCGGGCTTGGCTTTGGCTACAAGTGGAACATGGGCTGGATGAACGATACGCTGCGCTACATGGAAAAAGACCCGATCTATCGCCAGCACGACCACCACCTGATGACCTTCCCGATTGACTGGGCCTTTACCGAGAATTTCATCCTGCCGATCAGCCATGACGAGGTCGTCCACGGCAAAGGGTCGATGATCGACAAGATGCCGGGGACCGACTGGGAAAAATTCGCCAATCTGCGCGCCTATTATGCCTTTATGTGGGCGCATCCGGGCAAGAAACTGCTGTTTATGGGCTGTGAATTCGCCCAGCCCGAAGAATGGAACCATAATGCCGAACTGAATTGGGGGGCCGCAGAGCAGCCCGCCAACAAAGGCGTGCAGCAATTGGTGCGGGACCTCAACGCGCTTTATCGCGCCACACCCGCGCTGCATGTCAACGATTGCCTGCCAGAGGGCTTTGCGTGGCTCAGCAATGACCCAGCCCAATCAACGATAGCCTTTGCTCGCTATGGCGCGGCAGGCGATGCGCCGGTGGTCGTGGTCTGCAACTTTACACCGGTGGAGCGTCTGAATTTCCGGGTTGGCGTGCCGGAGCAAGGCTTCTGGGAGGAAGTGCTGAACACAGACGCCGCCATATACGGCGGCGGAAACCGTGGTAATCTGGGTGGAGGAGAGGCTGCAGATCTGGCCGCTGATGGTCATGCGCAATCCGTCACCCTGACCTTGCCACCATTGTCGGTCGTGGTCTTGCGGCTGCGGGAAAGAAGATAAGATGGACAGGGATGGAGGAACAAGAATGCCAACAAAGCGTCTGACGCAAAGATCGATGGTTTTCGTGCTGGCGGGCGGCAGGGGGAGCCGCTTGCAAGAGCTGACTGACCGGCGCGTGAAGCCTGCGGTGCCCTTTGGCGGAAAAGGACGGATCATTGATTTCGCCCTGTCGAATGCGCTGAATTCCGGCATCCGCAAGATGGCGATCGCCACTCAGTACAAGGCCCATAGCCTGATCCGCCACGTGCAACGCGGCTGGAACTTTTTCGGGGCAGAGCGCAACGAATTTCTGGATGTGCTGCCTGCCTCGCAGCGGGGCGGGACGGAAAGCTGGTACAAAGGGACGGCGGATGCGGTCACGCAGAATATCGACATCGTGGACAGCTATGGTGTCGATTATGTGATCATCCTTGCCGGCGACCACATCTACAAGATGGACTATGAAATCATGCTGCGCCAGCATGTGGAATCGGGCGCCGATGTCACTGTCGGGTGCCTGACTGTCCCACGGATGGAGGCCACGGCCTTTGGTGTGATGGACACGGACAAGGACGGGCGGATTACCAGCTTTCTGGAAAAGCCCAGCGACCCGCCGGGGATGCCCGAAGATCCCACCAAAGCTTTGGCCTCGATGGGGATTTACGTCTTTGACTGGAAATTCCTACGCGATCTTTTGCAAAGGGATGCGGAAAACCCCAATTCGAGCAATGATTTCGGCAATGATCTGATCCCCGATATTGTCAAACACGGCAAGGCGATGGCGCACCGCTTTGATGACAGCTGCGTGCGCGTCGAAGGGGCTCCGGCCTATTGGAAAGATGTGGGAACGGTTGATGCCTTCTGGCAGGCGCATATTGATCTGACCAACTTTACGCCGGAACTGGACCTTTGGGATCGCAACTGGCCGATCTGGACATATAATCAAAGCGTCCCGCCTGCGAAATTCATCCATGATGAACGCGACAGGCGCGGGATGGCGATTTCTTCGATGGTCTCGGGTGGCTGCATTATTTCCGGCACCGAAGTGCGTAATTCGGTCCTGTTCACGAATGTGCATACCAATTCCTACGCCGTGCTGGATCATGCCGTTCTTTTGCCAAGTGTCGTCGTGCATCGCTCTGCGCGGTTGCGGCAGGTGGTGATTGATGGCGGCGCTGTTATCCCCGAAGGTCTTGTCGTGGGCGAGGACCCCACCGAGGATGCCAAGTGGTTCCGCGTCACCGAACGCGGCACGACGCTGATTACCCAAGATATGCTGAACAAACGAGCCGCCAGCCTATGACGCAAACCCTCTTTGTCGTGTCCGAATGTGCGCCCCTGATCAAAACGGGGGGGCTGGCTGATGTCGCCGGAGCCTTGCCCGGCGCATTGGCGGACTATGGCGATGAGGTGCGCACATTGCTGCCGGGCTACCGCGCTGTCATGGGTAAACTGGGCAAGACCAAGGTGGTTGAAAAATTCCCTGATCTTTTCGGCGGGCCTGCGAGACTGCTGGCTTGCGCTGTCGCGGGCCTTGATCTTTTGGTGCTGGATGCGCCGCATCTTTATGATCGGGACGGTGGCATCTATGTCGATGCGGCGGGCCGTGACTGGCCCGACAATCCGGAACGGTTTGCGGCGCTTTGTTATGTCGCGGCCACAATTGCAGTATCGGGGGCCGGTGGCTGGCGGCCGGACATCGTGCATGGCCACGACTGGCAAGCGGGGCTGACGCCGGAATATATGCAGGCGCTGGGCGCGACGGTCCCTTTTGTCTTTACCATCCATAACATCGCCTTTCACGGCAATCTGCCCGCAGACAGGCTGGGCGCCCTACGGTTGGACCCCGCGCGCTTTACCGCAGATCATTTCGAATTCTGGGGGCAGATTTCCGCGCTGAAAGCGGGGCTGACAGGGGCGGCCAAGATCACCACGGTTTCGCGGACCTATGCAGAGGAATTGCTGACGCCGGAGTTCGGCATGGGGATGGATGGTGTCTTGCGCTACCGCCAGTCTGATCTGGTCGGGATCGTGAACGGGATCGACGAAGGCATCTGGAACCCCGCAACCGACCCTGACATCACACCTTACAAGAGCGCTGCCGGAAAGGCCGCGAACAAGAAAGCGCTGCAAAAGATATTCGGACTGGGCCAATCCGAAGGGCCGCTGTGCGTGCTGGTATCGCGCCTGACCGAGCAAAAGGGCATTGATCTGTTGCTAGGTGCCTTGCCCGAGCTTTTGGACCGTGGCGGGCAACTGGCGCTTTTGGGTTCGGGCGATCCGCGCCTTGAAGTGGCTCTGCATGAAGCGGCGGCAGGCCATCCAAACGTGTCAGTCAAGATCGGTTATGACGAAGCCCTTTCGCACCAGATGGTCGCGGGTGGCGATGCCATTCTGGTGCCTTCGCGGTTCGAACCTTGTGGTCTGACCCAGCTATATGGGTTGCGCTATGGCACGCTGCCGCTGGTGGCGCTGACCGGTGGCTTGGCCGATACGGTGATCAATGCATCACCTGCATCATTGGCCAGCGGTGTTGCGACGGGCGTGCAGTTCTTTCCGGTGACCACCCAAGCGCTTGGCAATGCCTTCGTGCGGCTTTGCGATCTTTATGCGGATCAAAAGACCTGGAAAACGATGCAGCGCAATGCGATGAAGCAGCCGGTGGGGTGGGAAACATCCGCTGCTGACTACCACGCGATCTATGCATCCTTGACCGAGGCCTGACAGTGACGCTTGCCAACTTTGCAATTCGCCCCGGACGGCCATCCCCGCTTGGCGCCACGGTTGACGAAGGCGGGGTCAATTTCGCAGTCTTTTCGCGCCATGCCACAAAGGTGATGTTGTGTCTGTTCGACGAGGACGGCCACGAACACCAGGTGATACGGCTGCCGGAACGCGAAGGGCATGTCTGGCATGGCTATTTCCCGGGGATGAAAGCAGGCCAGCAGTACGGCTTTCGCATGGACGGACCCTATAAGCCAGAAGAGGGCCATCGGTTCAATCCTTACAAGTTGCTGATCGACCCCTATGCCAAGCGTCTGACCGGTCATCCAGAATGGAATGATGCGCTGTTCAGTTACAAACCGCGTCACAAGGACAAGGACCTGAGCTTTAACAATGCCGATAGCGCGCCTTACATGCCACGATCCGTCGTTGTTGACCCGACGTTTGCCTGGAGCGATACGGACAGGCCGCGCCACACGCTTGAAAACTCGGTGATCTACGAGGCCCATGTCAAAGGGCTGACAGCAGGGCGGGCGGATATTCCCAATGCTGGCAGCTATCTTGCCATGGCGTCTGATCCGATCCTTGAACATCTGAACAATCTGGGTGTGACAGCGGTGGAACTGCTGCCCGTACAAGCCTTTCTGAACGAGAAATTCCTGCTGGATCGCGGGCTGACGAATTACTGGGGCTATATGACCTATGGGTTCTTTGCCCCCGACCCGCGCTATATGCAAGGCTCTGATATTGCAGAGTTTCAGCAGATGGTGCAGCGGTTTCACAGCGCGGGCATCGAGGTCATTCTTGATGTCGTCTACAACCACACCGCTGAAGGCTCCGAGATGGGGCCGACGCTGATGTTTCGCGGGCTTGATAACGCGAGCTATTACCGTCTGGCGGATGATCCACGCTATTACATCGACGATTCAGGTTGCGGCAATACGCTGGATTTCGAAAACCCCTTTGTCATCCGACTTGTCATGGACAGCCTGCGCTATTGGGTCGAGGTGATGCATGTGGACGGGTTCCGGTTTGATCTGTGCTCGTCTTTGGGGCGCACGCGGTACGGGTTTGAACGGGACGGGCCGTTTTTCCGCGCGATTGGCCAAGACCCGGTCTTGAACAGTGTCAAACTGATTGCAGAGCCTTGGGACATCGGCCCCGGCGGGTATCAGTTGGGAGCCTATCCTGCACCCTTTGCGGAATGGAACGACAAATACCGCGACCAGACCCGACAGTTCTGGCGCGGGGATCGGGGCAAGGTGGCGGATATGGCTGCGCGGATCAGTGGATCGGCGCAATTCTTTGACCACGAGGGGCGGTCTGCCACGTCATCGCTGAATTTCCTCACGGCCCATGACGGGTTCACGTTGCATGACACAGTCAGCTATTGGAACAAACAGAACCTCGCCAATGGCGAAGGGAACCGCGACGGGCATTCCAACAATTACTCTGACAATATGGGTGTCGAGGGGCCGACGGATAATCCTGCAATTATTGCTGCGCGCATCCGGCGCAAACGCAACATGATGGCGACTCTGATGTTGTCGCAAGGCACGCCGATGATTCTTGCGGGGGATGAGCTGAGCAATTCGCAAGGCGGCAATAACAACGCCTATTGTCAGGACAATGAAATCGGCTGGGTGACATGGCCGGATGAAGAAGACCCGTTCTTTACCTTCTGCCAGCAGGCCATCGCCTTTCGCAAGATGCACCCGCTGTTGCGGCAAAAACGGTTCTTGCATTCGCGCCAGCGCCTGCTGGACGGAGAGCCGGATTTGTTCTGGCGGCAGGTGAACGGTGAACCGATGCGGCAGGAAGACTGGGACAACCCCGATCTGCGCACGCTGATTGCCGAAATGCGCATGGCTTCGGGTACGCCGGAATATGTGCAGCGCGAGGGGGCGTTGCTTGTGGTTCTCAACAGGGGGGCGGAACTTGAGATCACACCGCCCGCATTACCCGCTGGGGAACAGTGGGTGCGCCGGTTTGATACCAGTCAGGAGGATGCCATTGCGGTCACGCAGGGCATGCAGGTTGCTGCAAACGCCGTCGTCGTGTTCTCGCACGAAAAGTAAAGGAATGCGCAGCACTTGCGCAGTTTGAAAGTCACAAGGAGGAGGAAAAGCGATGCCCATGCAGATCGTACGGACAAGCCCGATTGAGGGCCAAAAGCCCGGGACCAGCGGGTTGCGCAAGAAGACATCCGTTTTCAAACGCCCCCATTTTCTGGAAAACTACGTGCAGTCCACCTTTAACGGGATTGGCGGCGTGCGGGGCAAAGTGCTCGTGATTGGCGGGGACGGCCGCTATTTTAACGATGACGCGATTCAGGTGATTTTGCGCATGGCGGCGGCCAATGAGGCGGCGCGCTGTATTGTCGGGCAAGGCGGCATCATGTCCACGCCTGCTGTCTCGCACCTTATTCGCAAGCGCAAGGCGGATGGCGGCTTGATCCTGTCAGCCAGTCATAACCCCGGCGGTCCTGATGCCGACTTTGGTCTCAAGTACAACGGGCCCAATGGCGGGCCTGCGACGGAAACCGTGACGGACAAGATCTTTGCCAATACCCGGGACATCGACCTTTACAAGATCACTGCGGCTACGCCTGTTGATATTGATACCTTGGGTCTGCGCCGCCACGAAGGGATGGAGGTCGAGGTCGTCGACTCGGTCGCCGATTATGCCGCACTGATGCAAACACTGTTTGATTTCGACAAGATACGCGCGCTTTTCGCGGGTGGTTTTACCATGCGGTTTGACGCGATGCATGCGGTCACCGGCCCTTACGCCCATGCGATCCTTGAAGGCCGTCTGGGTGCGGCCAAAGGCACCGTCGTAAACGGCAAGCCAAGCCCTGATTTCGGTGGTGGTCACCCTGACCCCAATCCGATCTGGGCCAAAGACCTGATGGATACGATGTACGGGCCTTTGGCACCCGATTTTGGCGCGGCCTCGGACGGGGACGGGGACCGCAACATGATCGTGGGGCGTAACACCTACGTCACCCCTTCGGACAGTCTTGCAGTGCTGACCGCCCATGCCCATCTTGCGCCGGCCTACAAGGACGGGCTGAAAGGGGTGGCGCGGTCGATGCCCACATCGCGCGCGGTGGACCGTGTCGCCGACAGCCTGGGGATTGCCTGTTATGAAACCCCCACAGGCTGGAAATTTTTTGGCAACCTGTTGGATGCGGGCAAAGCCACGCTGTGTGGTGAAGAAAGTGCGGGAACCGGTTCGGATCACGTGCGCGAAAAAGACGGGCTTTGGGCGGTCCTGCTCTGGCTGAACATTCTTGCCGAAACAGGAAAATCGGTTGCGGAACTGATGGCGGATTTTTGGGCGAGCTACGGGCGCTGCTATTATTCGCGCCACGATTACGAAGAGGTCGAGAGCGACAAGGCCAACGCGATGATGGATGCCTTGCGTGCCAAACTGCCCACACTTGCAGGGACGCAGGTCAGCGGTCTGACGGTCGAGGCGGCGGATGAATTTGCCTATGACGATCCGGTCGATGGGTCGCGGTCAACGGGCCAAGGGCTCAGGATCGCCTTCGCAGGTGACGCGCGTGCGGTGTTCCGTCTGTCCGGCACAGGGACCGCGGGCGCCACGATCCGGCTGTATCTGGAGCAGCTTGAAACCGCCGCCGATAAGCTTCAGATGTCGCCCGAAGAAGCGCTGGAGAACGTGCGCGGCGCGGCGATGATCCTGTCGGACCTGACTGCGCTGACCGGTCGGACAGAACCGGATGTTATTACATAAATTACGACAGATAAATGACAGAAATAAAAGACATATTCGATCTAAGGCTCAAGCGGAGCGCCGATGATCTCTGGCCTATGCTGGAACAGCTTTACGGGGCGCATCCCGACTATCAGGCAATGCGCAACGACCTGCTGGACGAGATGCGCCGCGCATGGAAAGCGCGCTCGGCAGACCTCAAGAACCTCGATCTTGAACGCGATCTGGAACCGGACTGGTTTCAGCGACCCGATATGCTGGGCTATGTTTTCTACATTGATCGTTTTGCTGGTGATCTTCAGGGCGTTCATGACAAGCTGGATTATCTTGAAAGCCTTGGGGTTAATTACGTTCACCTGATGCCCTGTCTGAAACCGCGCCCCGGTGACAGTGACGGCGGGTATTCGGTGATGGATTACCGCCGGATCAACCCCGCACTTGGGTCCATGAAAGACCTCTCGGCGCTCGCAAAGGCCCTGCGCCGGCGCAAGATCTCGCTTTGTGTGGACATGGTGCTCAACCATACCGCCAAAGAACATGAATGGGCAGTCAAGGCGCGCAAGGGCGACCAGGCGTATCAGGATATGTACTGGTTCTTTGACGATGACAGCACGCCAAAGGCCTATGAAAAAACCCTGATCGAGATTTTCCCTGACAATGCCCCGGGCAGTTTTACCCATTACGATGATATCGACAAATGGGTCTGGACAACCTTCAACGAACATCAGTGGGATCTGAACTGGTCCAACCCACGGGTGTTTCTGGAAATCGCGAAAATCATGCTGTTTCTGGCCAACCGCGGGGTCAATGTCTTGCGGCTGGATGCTGTGGCGTTCATGTGGAAACGCATGGGCACGCGCTGCCAGTCAGAGCCCGAGGTCCATGTGATCCTGCGCGCCCTGCGCGCGGTCACGCGCATTTGCGCCGCCAGTGTCCTGCATCTGGAAGAGGCGATTGTCGGCCCTGCCGAGATGCTGACCTATTTCGGGCGCGGTGAACATGACGGGCGCGAGGGCAATCTTGCCTATCATAACAATCTGATGGTCCAGTATTGGAGTGCGCTTGCCACCCGAAATACGCAGCTCATGACCCATGTCTTGCGCACGCATTTCCCCGAAAACCTGACCAATGCCACCTATGCCACCTATATCCGCTGCCACGATGATATCGGCTGGGCCATCACCGATGAGGATGCGGGCGCGCTGGGCTTTTCAGGTGGTGCGCATCGCGCCTACCTGTCGGATTTCTACGAGGGCACGTTTGACGGGACCTTTGCGCGCGGTGCGCTGTTTCAGGAAAACGCGGCCACAGGCGACAAACGCATATCCGGCACCTTTGCGTCCCTTGCAGGGTTGGAGCGCGCGCTGGAAGACACCGACCCTGTGCAAGTCGATCTGGCCGTGCAGCGTATCTTGCTTGGGAATGCCTTGATCGCCTCCTACGGGGGCGTCCCGCTGATCTACATGGGCGACGAGATCGCGCTGACCAATGATGACAGCTACCTATCCGTACCGGACTTTGCCCATGACAGCAGATGGACCCATCGGCCCTTTATGGATTGGGACCGTGTTGCGGCGGCTCAGGAAAACCCCGCTTCGCCTCAGGGGCGTGTTTTTGCAGGCACCCGCCACATCTATGCGCGCCGCAAAGCGACCTATCAATTGCACGGCGGCTATGCCTGCCGCGTGCGCGATGCGCAGAACCCCGCGATCTTCGCGTTTCAACGCATTGCACCCGCAGGCATCCTTCTGTGCCTTTTCAATTTCACCGAAGACTGGCAAAATCTGGCTGGTCAGTGGCTCCGCGATCAGGGCGTTGCGCATTTTCACGATGCGTTGTCAGATAGGCCGGTAGAATTGACAGACGATACTTTTGCCCTGCCGCCTTACGGGCGCGTTTGGCTGACCTAAACGAGACAAGGGATTTTTGATGAACGCGATGACCGATCTGTCCGCAGAGGCGTTGCGCCAGCGCATCCTGCATCACCTGACCTATACGATGGGCAAGGATAAGTCACACGCCAGCACCTATGACTGGCGCATGGCCGTCAGCTATAGCGTCCGCGATGTCATCATCGAGCCGTGGTTTGCCGCGACCCGCAAGACCTATGCCGCACAGGGCAAGCGCGTCTATTATCTGTCGATGGAATTCCTGATCGGTCGCCTGCTTGAAGATGCGATGGTCAACCTTGGTCTGCGCGAGATCGTGCAGGATGTGCTGGCTGACGAAGGCATCGCATTGTCCGATGTGATCGAGGATGAACCGGATGCAGCACTGGGCAACGGCGGTTTGGGCCGCTTGGCCGCCTGTTTTCTGGAAAGCATGTCGACGCTGGCTTGCCCTGCCTATGGCTATGGCATCCGCTATGAACACGGGCTGTTCCGGCAGGAATTCGAAAGTGGCCGGCAGGTCGAACACCCCGAAGACTGGCTGAACCAGCCGCATCCTTGGGAATTCGAACGGCCCGAGGCCCGTTATACCATTCCGTTCAAGGGCACTGTCGAACTGGTTGAGGGCAAACCCGTCTGGCACCCGTCCGAAACAGTCTTTGCCCGCGCCTATGACATGCCCGTGGTCGGCTGGCAGGGCAAATGGGCCAATACCTTGCGGCTTTGGGGCGCGCATCCGACGAACCTTTTTGACCTGGACCGGTTCAATTCCGGCGATCACACCGCTGCCGCCACGCCAGAGGCCTTGGCGCGGATGCTGTCCCGTGTCCTTTATCCCGGTGACGCCACAGACAGCGGCAAGGAACTGCGACTCAAGCAGGAGTTTTTCCTCACTTCCGCTGCCTTGCAGGACATCCTGCGCCGGTTCCTGAGCGAGTATGATGATCTGGCCTTGCTGCCCGAAAAGGTGGCAATCCAGATGAACGACACACACCCCGCTCTGGCAGGTCCGGAACTGATCCGGCTTTTGATGGACGAACATGCGCAGGACTGGGAGAGTGCCAAGCGCATCGCGGCGGGCTGTCTGAACTATACCAACCACACGCTCTTGCCCGAAGCGCTGGAGGCATGGTCCACATGGTTGATGGGGCGCGTTTTGCCCCGCCATATGCAGATCATCGAACATATCGACCGTGACCATCAGGCTGCCACGAAATGCAAGCCAGACCTTGCCATCGTCAAGGATGACCAGGTGCATATGGGGACGCTGGCCTTTGTGATGGCGTCGCATGTGAACGGGGTCTCGGCTTTGCATACGGACCTGATGAAAGAAACGGTTTTTGCCGGTCTCAACGGCCTTTATCCGGGCCGGATCGTGAACCAGACAAACGGGGTGACACCGCGCCGCTGGCTGCGC
Source organism: Yoonia sp. (assembly GCF_030731595.1). Lineage (GTDB taxonomy): Bacteria > Pseudomonadota > Alphaproteobacteria > Rhodobacterales > Rhodobacteraceae > Yoonia. Next base: position 133,070 of record NZ_JANQTS010000082.1, on the reverse strand, counting down.
ATGGCGAACCCTGCTTTGTCCACTGTCCTGACCCGGACGATCGGTGCAGGATGGGAGGCTGATCTTGACCGGCTTTCAGAGCTTGCGGCCCACCAAGAAGACGCGTCAGTGCGCGATGCCATTGGCGCGGCCAAGCGGGAAAACAAGGTCGCCCTGTCCAATTGGGCCGCCGATCATCTGGGGATCGCCCTTGACCCTGATGCGATGTTCGATGTGCAGATCAAGCGGATGCATGAATACAAGCGCCAGCTTTTGAATATCTTCGAAACGATTGCCCGCTGGCACGCGATCCGCGCCAATCCGCAAGGCAACTGGACCCCGCGCGTCAAAATCTTTGGCGGCAAGGCAGCCCCGGGATATTTTGTCGCCAAGGAAATTATCCACTTTATCAATGATGTGGCGCAAACAATTAACAATGATCCTGTCACGGGCGATCTGCTAAAGGTTATCTATCCGGCTAACTATAATGTCTCGATGGCCCAGCGGCTGATCCCCGCGGCCGATCTGTCCGAACAAATATCGACCGCTGGCAAAGAGGCGTCAGGCACCGGTAATATGAAATTCACCATGAACGGGGCGCTGACCATCGGCACGCTGGACGGGGCCAATGTGGAAATCCGCGAACAGGTGGGCGCAGAGAACTTCTTTCTCTTCGGGATGACGGCGCAAGAGGTGCAGAAGCGCTATCAGGTCAAAGATCACGCGCGCAAGGCGATCCTTGCCAGCCAGCCGCTACAGGACATTCTGCAAATGATGGTTGAAGGGCGGTTCAGCCCCGATGACAAAGGTCGCTACCTTGGGCTGGTGGATGCCACTTGGAACCATGATCCCTATCTGGTGGCATCCGATTTCGACAGCTATCTGGCAAGCCAAGCAGAGGTTGACGCCGCCTATGCGCAGCCCGACCATTGGAACAGGCTTGCGCTGCGCAATATCGCAGGGTCGGGCTTCTTTTCGTCGGACCGCACGATCAAAGGCTACATGGCCGACATCTGGAACACCCGGAGTCTGACCTAGCCCTTCAGCACGGCAAAACCTGTGCCATGTAAAAGGTAGGCAAAGCCGTTGCCATCCAGCGTCAGCCTGTCTGCGCCAAGGGTCGCCGCATTGGACAAGACGACCGAAGCCGTGCCTTTGATTTTGATCACCTGCGGATCGGGCGAGAGGTTGAAGACGCAGGTCATCGTCTCTTCATCCGCTGTGCGGGTAAAGCCAAGGACGGGCTCGGGCAGCGGCAGGAACACCGTCTTGCCGCGCGTGAGGGCAGGGTGTGATTTCCGCAACGCGATGACATGCTTGTAATAGGCCAGAATGCTGCCTTCGCCCTGCTGATCCACAGCCTTGGCTGCTTGCGGGGCCTTGACCGGCAGCCAGGGCTTGCCCGTCGAAAAGCCCGCATTGGGCGCGTCTTTTTCCCAGACCATCGGTGTGCGGCAACCATCGCGGCCCTTGACGGCGGGCCAGAACCGGATCGCCGGCGGGTCGGTGAGTTCTTCGAATGTCAGTTCGGTTTCAGTCTGGCCCAGTTCTTCGCCCTGATAGATGCCGATGGTGCCTTCGAAGGACATCAGCATCGCACAGGCCAGCCGCGCCATTGCATCCTCTGACACGGCATGTTCTGCCCAGCGGGTCACTTGGCGCGGGACATCGTGGTTGCTGAAAGACCAATAGGGGTGGCCATCAGGTGCGCCGCGCTGAAATCCCTGGATGCAGTTCTGAAAATGTTCAGCGCTGAAATCAGGCCCCAGCATCGCAAAGCTATAGGCCATGTGCAGGCGGTCATTTCCAGCGGTATATTCGCCCATGATCTCGATCGAGCGGTGCCCCATCTCGCCCACTTCGCCGACCATCATGATGTCGTCGTATTTTTCGGTCAGCGCGCGCAAGCGTTCCAGAAAGCCAAGGTTCTCGGGGCGGGTCTTGTTGTAAAGATTGTGCTGCATCCCGTAAAGATCGGTGGCCATGACCTGCGGTCTGGTCTGCGCGGGCGGGTTGGAGCGCAGTTCCTTGTCGTGGAAATAATAATTCACAGTATCGAGCCGGAACCCGTCAAGACCGCGATCAAGCCAGAATTTGCAGGTCTCCAGAATAGCGTCGACCACATCGGGATTGTGGAAATTCAGGTCGGGCTGCGAGGTCAGGAAATGGTGCAGATAATACTGTCCACGCTGGGGATCGAATTCCCAGGCAGGGCCGCCGAAATGGCTATGCCAGTTTGTCGGCGGCGATCCGTCCGGCAGCGGGTCGGCCCAGACGTACCAGTCCGCTTTATCGTTGTCGCGGCTGGCACGGGATTGCTTGAACCAGTCATGTTTGGCGGATGTGTGCGAAAGCACCTGATCGACGATCACTTTCAGACCGCGATCATGGGCAGACCTGATGAGCATGTCGAAATCGTCGAGATCACCGAACAAGGGATCAATGGCCATATAGTCCGAAACATCGTACCCCATATCCGCCTGCGGCGAGGCGAAAATCGGCGACAGCCAGATGCAATCCGCGCCAAGCGCGGCAATATGATCTAGGCGGCTGGTAATCCCTTTGAGATCGCCCACACCATCGCCGTCACTGTCCTGAAAGGACCGTGGATAGACCTGATAGATCACCGCGCTGCGCCACCATTCCTGCATGTGCTCGTTCCTTACCTGTAACTTGGCGGCCATCCCTTTGGGGTGTCCGGCGCATCATTTGGGGGTGCATGAGCCTTTTGCAAAATGCAAGACCCGTTCGTCACTACGCGCCGGATCAGGCGACCAAAACCAATGATGATGCTTGCGGTTACCGCAAATCGCCGTTCAAAGTTGCTGCCAGCATGAAGGCCGGATGCGTGTTGTGGCAGATTCGGTATCGCAGAGGTCGCGGCGCGCCGTACTTTATATGGAGAAATGAGTTGCAGTTTGGATTGACCGAAGAACAAGAGATGATCGTCTCGACCGTGCGCAGTTTTGTGGAAAACGAAATCTATCCGCACGAAGCAGAGGTCGAGCGGACAGGTATCGTGCCCGAAGACGTGGCCCAAGCGATCAAGCAAAAGACCATCGATCTGGGTTTTTATGCCTGTAACTTTCCCGAAGATGTGGGCGGCGCGGGCCTGAGCCATCTTGAGTTTGCGCTGGTCGAGCGCGAATTGGGGCGGGGGTCCATGGCGCTCACCCATTTCTTTGGGCGACCGCAGAATATCCTGATGGCCTGCGCGGGCGAGCAGCGCGAACGCTATCTATTTCCCGCCGTCAGGGGGGAACGGATGGACGCGCTGGCAATGACCGAACCGGGTGCGGGATCGGATGTGCGGGGCATGAAATGTCAGGCGCGTCGCGATGGCGGCGATTGGGTGCTGAATGGCACCAAGCATTTTATCTCGGGTGCGGATCACGCGGATTTCGTGATTGTCTTTGTGGCCACGGGCGAGGATCAAACCCCGCGCGGGCCAAAGAAGCGGATTACGACCTTCCTTGTGGATCGCGGCACGCCCGGTTTCACTATTCGGGATGGTTATAAGTCTGTGAGCCATCGGGGTTACAAGAACTGCATTCTGGAATTCGACGATTGCCGCCTGTCCGATGCGCAGGTTTTGGGTGAGGTCGATGGCGGCTTTGCGGTCATGAATGAATGGCTCTATGCCACGCGGATCACCGTGGCGACAATGGCGGTGGGCCGCGCGCGGCGCTGCTTTGATATGGCGCTGTCCTATGCCGCCCAACGCGAACAGTTCGGCCAGCCGATTGGCAAGTTTCAGGGCGTCGGGTTCCAGATCGCCGATATGATCACCGAGATCGACGCCGCCGACTGGCTGACGCTTGCTTCTGCCTGGCGACTGGATCAAGGACTGCCCGCCAATCGCGAGATCGCCTCGGCCAAGCTCTATGCCTCTGAAATGCTCGCGCGGGTCACCGATGCGACCCTGCAAATCTATGGCGGTATGGGCCTGATGGACGATTTCCCGATCGAGCGTTTCTGGCGCGACGCGCGGGTTGAACGCATCTGGGACGGTACCAGCGAAATCCAGCGCCACATCATCAGCCGCGATCTGCTGCGTCCGCTGGGGGCTTAGGGCGTGTGACGCAGCGCCTGAGTGGCCTCGAACTGTGACAGAAAGACTTGCCCTGTCAAATCCGACAGGAAATGCGCGCGTTTCAAGCGGTCCATGACTGGGCCTTTGACCTCGGACAGGTGCAGCTTCACATCCATTTCCCGCAGCCTTTCGTTGATCGCTTCAAGCGATTCCAGGGCGCTGAGGTCGATTTCATTGATCGCCGAACATTGCAGGATCACGTGCCGGATATTGTTGTCACCGGCGACACGGTTGTGGATCTTGTCCTCAAGAAAGCGGGCATTCGCGAAATAAAGGCTTTCATCCACCCGTAGCGTCACGATGCTGGGGTCGGTGATCACGTCATGGCGCAGGATGTTGCGGAAATGCTCGGACCCGGGCACTTGGCCGACTTCGGCGATATGCGGTTTGGATGACTTATAAAGATGCAGCAGGATCGAGAGGCCGACACCTGCGGACACACCTGCTTCGACACCGAAGGCAAGGGTAATAACAATCGTGGCAAGCACGGCAGAGAAATCGGCCTTGGAATAGCCCCAGCTGCGTTTGAGTATCGAGAAATCCACAAGGCTCAGCACGGCGACGATGATGGTGGCCGCAAGGGTCGCCTTTGGCAGGAAGTAGATCAGCGGTGTGAGTGCAAGGGCCGCTATTGCAAGGCCCACAGCGGTAAAGGCACCTGCGGCGGGGGTTTCGGCCCCGGCGTCAAAGTTGACCACTGAGCGCGAGAAACCACCGGTGACCGGAAAACCGCCCGTCAAGGATGCGCCGATATTGGCCGCGCCAAGCCCGATCAATTCCTGATCGGGGTCGATGCGCTGGCGCTTTTTCGCGGCCAGTGTTTGCGCGACCGAGATGGATTCCACAAATCCGATGATCGAGATCAGGAAGGCGGGCAACAGAAGTTGGCCCAGCAATGCAGGCGAAAAGGAAGGGAGCGTGAGCGGAGGCAGGCTTTGAGGGACTTCGCCCACGATTTTGACGCCGCTGTCGGCAAGGCCCAAACTCCAGACCGCAAGAGTGGTTGCCACAACGACGGCCACGGGGCCGGTCTTGACCAGAACACCGGTCAGGCCATCGGACAGGCCGAATTTTTTCAGCAAAGGCTTCAACCCCTTACGCACCCAGAACAGAAATCCGGTGGCAAGGATGCCGATCATGGCTGTGATCCAGTTGGTTTCAGAGATATGTTCGACAATCGAAATCACCAGTTCCAGAAGATTGTGCCCTTCGGCATTGATCCCCAGAATATGCTTGAGCTGGCTGGCCGCGATAATCACGCCCGAGGCCGTGATGAAGCCCGCGATCACGGGGTGTGACAGGAAATTCGCCACAAAACCCAGACGGAACAGACCCATGGCAAGCAAGATAACACCAGACAAACCCGCCAGTGACAACGCTGCAACCGCATAGCCCATCGTGCCTTGTTCGACGATGTTGTTGAGCGCTGCGGCGGTCATCAGCGAGACAACCGCCACCGGCCCGACCGCCAAGGCGCGACTGGTCCCGAAAATCGCGTAAAGCATGATCGGGGCAATCGAGGCATAAAGCCCCGCCTCGGGCGGCAGACCCGCCAAGAGCGCATAGGCCAGCGATTGCGGGATCAGCATGATCGTCACAATGAGGGCCGCGACAAGGTCGCTTGACAGGGTAGAGCGGTTATAGTCCCGCCCCCAAGTCAAAATGGGCAGGTAGCGCGTCAGGGCATTTTTCATTTTATTCTCGGATATGTGGTGCGACCGCTCGCATAGGCGAGGGGCCGCAGACTTGATTTACTTTACGGTGATCTTTTCAGGCTTTGCCATCCATTCATGCCCCTTGAGCATGCCGCGCCAATAGATCGGCGGCAGCAGCTTTTCCTTCAGGAACCATGCGGCACGGCTGGGTTTGGTGCCGTCGATCAGGGCCTTGGGAAAGCTGGGCAGCATTGCCCCGCCATAGCCGAACTCTGCCAAAACGATCTTGCCGCGCTCGACAGTCAACGGGCAGGAGCCATAGCCGTTGTACTGTGCCACAGCCGACCCACCACGCATGTCGGCGATGATGTTTTCGGCCACAACGGGCGCTTGAATGCGTGCCGCCGCTGCTGTCTTTGCGTTGGGGGCATTCATCACGTCGCCCAAGGACCAGATGTTGTCATAGGTCTTGTGGCGCAGCGTGGCCTGATCGACATCAATCCAGCCTGCCGCATCAGCCAGCGGTGAGACGCGGATGAAATCAGGTGCGGTCTGCGGCGGGCAGACGTGCATCATGTCGAAGTCCATCTCGACCCGCTCAACCGGGGTGTCGGGCTTGGCCACATCGAACCAAGCCTTTTTGGCAGGTCCGTCAACGGCGACAAGATTGTGGAAGAAATTCAGCGTCGCGTCGTATTTTTTGATGTATTCCATCAGGGCAGGGACATAGTCCTTGACCCCGAAGAGCACGCCACCGGCGTTATTGAACTGAATGTCGATGTTCTTGAGAACACCGCGCCGGAACCACGCATCCCCGGACAGATACATCGCCTTTTGCGGCGCGCCGGCACATTTGATCGGCATCGGCGGCTGGGTAAAGATGGCGCGGCCTTCTTTCATCCCCTTCACCAATTCCCAAGTGTAGGGCGCCAGATCATAGCGGTAATTCGAGGTCACACCATTCTGGCCCAGCGTGTCCACCAGACCTTCGACCTTGTTCCAGTCCAGCTTGATCCCGGGACAGACGATCAGGCGCTTATATTTCACAACGCGGCAGCCATCGAGGATGACCGCATTGTTTTGCGGCTCAAAGGCCGCGACGGCGGACTTGATCCAATGCACGCCCTTGGGGATCAAAGACCCCATCGTGCGCGATGTTTCTTCGGGTTCAAAAATCCCGCCGCCAACCATCGTCCAGCCGGGTTGGTAATAGTGGATATCGGCGGGGTCGATGATCGCAATTTCGAGCGAAGGCTTGCGGGCCTTGAGGCTGGCAGCAGCGGCAATGCCGCCTGCACCCGCGCCGACAATCACGATCTCGTAGCTCGCGTCGCCGGTGTCCGTGGGCGTCTTGCCGCCATTCACGATGCGGCGCACGACGCCACCCATATCATAGCCAGCGGCTTTGGTTGCCGCCAGAATATCGGCCACGCTGCGCTGCTTGGCTTGGGACAGCGACCAAAGGGTCGCGGACCGTGTGCCTGTGCGGCAAAAGGCCAGCACGGGACCGGGCAAATCGGTGAGCGCCTTGTCAAATGCCGCTGCATCCTCGTCCATCACCTTACCGGAAACGATCGGCAGATAGGTGGCTTCCAGACCAACCTTTTTGGCAGCTTTTGACAGTTCTTCGAACGTCGGCTGATCGGCACCCTCGCCGTCCGGACGGTTGCAGATGATCGCGCGAAAGCCCGCGTCCTTGATGGCCTGCATGTCGTCAGCCAAGACTTGTTCGCTGACCGAAAGGCCAGCGGTAAGTGTTTTGATATCCATGATCTCTCTCTCCCGGATCAGATTGCGTTGATCGGTACTTTCAACATTGGGTTGCCGTCTTTGTCTTTTGGGACTGCACCGGCGCGCATGTTCACTTGCAGGGATGGAAGGATCAGTTTGGGCATATCGAGTTGCGCATCGCGTGCGGTGCGGAACTTGATGAACTCTTCACGGGTCTTGCCGCCACCCACGTGGATGTTGTCGGTCTTCTGTGCGGCCACGGTTGTTTCCCATGCGATGGCACGCCCGTTGGGGCCATAGTCGTGGCACATGAACAGGCGGGTTTCGTCAGGCAGCGAAAGCACCTTTTGGATGCTGTCATACAGGACACCTGCATCACCGCCGGGGAAATCCGCACGGGCAGAGCCGCCGTCGGGCATGAAAAGCGTATCACCCGCAAAAGCGGCGTCGCCGACAACATGGACCATGCAGGCCGGTGTGTGACCGGGCGTATACATGGCAAAGGCCTGCATCGTACCGATCATATAGGTGTCGCCGTCCTTGAACAGCGCATCGAATTGCGAGCCATCGCGCTGGAATTCGGTACCTTCGTTAAAGATTTTGCCAAAGGTTTCCTGCACGACCATGATCTTGTCGCCCACACCGATCTTGCCACCCAGCTTTTGCTGGATGTAGGGGGCGGCACTCAGGTGGTCGGCATGGACATGGGTTTCGATGATCCAGTCAAGGGTCAGACCCCGCTCTTGGATTTCCGCGATCAGCGCATCGGCGTGGGCATAAGTGATCCTGCCCGCCGCATAGTCAATGTCCATGACGCTATCAACGATGGCGCAATGGTTGCTGTTGGGGTCTTTGACAATATAGCTGATCGTATTGGTGGCTTCGTCAAAATGGGCTGAAACCTCTGGTTTGACGGACATATTGACAGGATAGGTCATGGGATTTCCTCGCGTTTATAGGGCGGGCAGATGCCCGATCTGTAAGTATGGCTTACACCTTTCGCGCGGCGGTGATCCTGACCTATGTCAAGACCACGTGGCGCGGGGCAGGGTAGCGCGCACGCTGATTACATTTTGCAGGTGCGGATTCCGAAGAGGGCGTAAAGCGGGCAGAATTTCGTGGCTGCCGTCGCAACCATCACAATTCCTGCGATCACAGAGACGATCGTCGCCGGGCCGGATTGAAAAAGCGCCATGCCGCTGACGAAGGGGGCCGCCAGCAAGACGATCCCCAGGACAAGGCGGAAAACGCGGTCGATTGTGCCAACATTCGTAGTCATTTCATCGATTCCTTTCTAAAGATATATTTACTTTAGCCCTTTGTGCCGCCACCTTTGGTGACATAGTCACAAAGCGAAAAGAAATCGTTCAGGCGTTATGATGCGCCAGCTTTTCAAGCTGTGTGCGATCAAGCAGGCTGACGCTGCCGCGCGATTGTGCGATCCATCCGCGCCTCTGGAACTCCTGCAACTGCCGCGAGATGACCTCGCGCGCGGTACCCAGTTCGACCGAGAGCATCTGGTGTGTAGTCAAGACGACGTTTTCGGTATTGGCAAGGCTGATCAGCTTGTCGGCAAGGCGCACATCCATCTTTTGAAAAGCAACCTCGTCGATCATCAGAAAAAGGTCGGTGATACGTTTGGAAAAGGCCGCAAAGACGAAGTCGCGGAACGATTTGGATTGCGCCACGAGGTCGTCAAAAACATCGCGCGGGATGGCGGCGGCCTGTACGGCGGTTTCTGCGATGCCTTCGGCGGAATAATCCTCATATGCCAGAAGGCAGGCGGTGGTCAGCACGCAGCTTTGCCCCGCTTGAATCCTGTAAAGTACAATCTCGTGGCCCGTGTCCGACACCTGCTGCACCCTGACGGTCCCATCCAAGAGAAAGAGCATGTTCTCGGGCGACTTTCCCGGCCCGAAAATGGTGGTGCCGATCGGGACGTCAATCACTGTGCTGCGTGACAAGATCAGTGCCTTGATCCGCGGTTCCAGCCGCGACAGTCCGGGGAAGCGTTCAACCCATTCGTTTGTATCACTCATTGGGGTGCTGTCTCTTTTCTGGGGATTTCGAGCGGTGCGATCCGGTCCATCAATTGTCCGCGATTCGCGGCGATATCGGCGATGGTCAGATCGTCAAGCACGGACATAAAGGCGGCGGTCGCCTCCTTCATCTTGCGCGACAGCACACAGATGCCCATCAGCGGGCAGGTGTTCTTGTCGGGGTTGAAACACTCCACAAGGTCAAGCGGCCCTTCGGTGATGCGCACGACGTCGCCCACAACGATGTCTTGCGGCGGGCGGGCCAGACGAAAGCCACCGCCGCGTCCGCGCACCGTTTCCAGATAGCCCGCGCGCCCCAATTCATGCACGACTTTCATGATATGCGGGCGCGAGAGGTTATGGATTTTGGCTACGTCATCCACGCGGACCAGTTCGGGGTCTTTGAGTGCTGCAAGCTGCAAGGAGCGCAGCGCATAATTGGTGTAGCTGGTCAATTTCATGGAGTGCCCCCTTACAGACAGCAAAGATACTTTGGAAATATGTCTTTTGTAAATCCAAATGGCCATGCTGTGCGAAAAACCGACCCAATGTGTTGAGGACCAAGCGTTGTCGGCCGCGTCGCATGTGCGAAAAGCGCATTTGCCTGAACGCGCGAAGTCGTCCGATAAGCAAAATCCCTTTGATTGCGGCAAAGCCACACGGATAATCTCTGATATGTGACACGCCCAGACATTGACCTCCGTGCGATCAAGGGTAGTTTCCGACTAGTCTACTGCCGATGACGCGACGCATCGGCCAAGACAGAGCAAGGGGGGCCAGTGGCCAAAAAGCTTGGATTAGGTGGAGCTGCTGTCGCAGGGATGGTGCTGTTGCTCTTTTTGCTATTGCGCCCTGCAGAACAGGTGGACAGTTCCTTTGCAGCACTTGAATTCGGCGAGATATCGGCGACAGAATTTCGCGATGCCTCTTTCCAGATCGTGCCCGAGATGCTGGCCGTGATCTACCGCGCCTTTGCAGAGACAGAGGAAGAGCAGATCTACGATAGTCTGGCGCAGGTATCGGCCGACGAGGCGCTGGAGACGCTTTATCTGGAACGGGTCGGTGCTATGGTCGGCGGCGGGCTGGACGAGGCGGATCAGGAATTGCACGCCATGGAACTGGCCGGACTTTCGTCGCGTCAGGAGGGCACGACCTTTAACATGAATGTCACCTGGCGCGTGGTCGGCACCGTGGGCCATGCGACACACCTGCATGTGCGAGGCAACACCTATGCGGCAAATCTGACTATTGCCCCGGTCGATGGCGCATGGCGCATGACCCGTTTCGAATTGACAGACGTGGACCGGACCGATGCGGGCGTGCTGGTGGCAGCCGAATGATTACAATCGAGAACCTGTCCTTTGCCTATCCGGGGGGCGATTTCCGGCTGACGATCCCGAGCCTTGTTCTGGAGCCGGGAGAGAAAGTCGCCGTCGTCGGCCCAAGCGGGACGGGCAAGACGACCCTGTTGAACCTGATCGCAGGGATCACGGTGCCGCAAAGCGGGTCAGTGCGTCTTGGCGATCAGACGGTATCGCAGATGAATGACGCCGCGCGCCGCGCGCTGCGGGCCGCCAAGATCGGCTTTGTCTTTCAGGATTTCGCCCTGCTCGATTATCTGAGTGCGCGCGAAAACATCCTGTTTCCGTATCGCATTGCCGCGGGCGCCAAGATTGACGCGGCCGCCCGCACCCGTGCCGCACAGCTGGCCGCCTCTTGCGGGTTGGAGGGCAAGCTGGAGCGCCGTCCGGGTGCCCTGAGCCAAGGCGAACAACAGCGCGTTGCCCTGTGCCGCGCACTGGTCATGCAGCCGGACCTTGTGCTGGCTGACGAGGCGACAGGCAACCTTGATCCGGCCAACAAGACCGCCATTCTGGATCTGCTTTTTGCGCGCACCGCTGAACAGGGGGCCACATTGCTGGCCGTGACCCATGACCACGAATTGCTGCCGCGCTTTGACCGTGTGATCGACTTTTCGACCTTTCGACAGGCGCAAGAGGGGGCAGTATGAACGCGCTTTTCCTTGCCCTTGCCTACCTGCGTTATCATTGGGCGCGCTCTGCCGTGCTGGTGCTGGTTGCGGCCCTGATCCTGTCTGTGCCGATCATCAGTCAGGTCTTGCTCAACGGGTCGCAGACCGCCCTGACCGAGCGGGCAGAACAGACGCCGCTGGTGTTGGGTCGTCGCGGCAGCCAGCTTGATCTGGCGATGAACGCCCTTTATTTTTCCGACGACCGCGCCAGTCCGGTGACGATGGCGGATGCGGATGTGATCTGGGACACAGGGCTGGGCCTGCCGATCCCGCTCAACACGGCCTTTGAAACCAATGGCGCGCGCATCGTCGGCACGTCGATTGAATATTTCGAATTTCGCGGGCTTGAGGTATCAGAGGGTCGCCAGATTGCACTACTGGGCGAGGCCCTTTTGGGGGCCGCCACCGCCGAACGCCTTGGGCTGGGGCCGGGCGATACGGTGATCTCTGCGCCACAGAACCTTTTTGATCTGGATGGGGTCTATCCGCTGGAACTGAATATCGTGGGCGTTCTTGCCCCGACAGGCACCCCTGATGACGAGGCTGTCTTTGTGGATATCAAGACCTCTTGGGTGATTGCCGGGATCGGTCATGGCCATGACGGGGTGCTGGCAGCGGGGGCTACGTCGGGTGATATCGTGGCCTCTGCCGCCATTGTGGAATTCAACCGGATCACCGAAGAGAATATCGACAGTTTCCATTTTCACGGTGCCACTGCAGACTATCCGGTATCGGCGATCCTGCTTGTCCCCAACGACGACCGTGCTGCCACAATCCTGCGCGGGCGCTACCTTGATCCGGAAAATCCCGTTCAGATCATCGTGCCCCGCGATGTGATCGGCGAACTGGTGGGCCGGATATTCCGCATCAAATCCCTGCTGGATGCCGTCACCTTGATCGTGGGTGGCGCGGCGCTGGCTGCCGTGGGTCTCGCGGTGTTTCTCAGCTACCGTCTGCGGGCGCGCGAGATGCAGACGGCGTTCAAGATCGGGGCGCGTCGCGGTATGATCCTGCGCTTGATTGCAGCGGAAACCGCCATACTTCTCTGTCTTGCAGGTGTGATTGCCTTGGCGATCACACTTGCGGTGCAAACGAACGGGACGGCCATCGTTGCGTGGCTTCTTGCGACATAAAAGAAACGGATAACAACGGGAGTCAGATCCATGAAATCAATTTTCACATCCACCTTGGCCATTGCCGCCCTGACCGGCACCACCGCTTTGGCGCACTACGGGATGATTATTCCCAATGATCCGATGATCAGCCAAGAGGACGGGCGGTCTGTGCAATTGACCATGTCGTTTTCCCACCCGTTCGAATTGAACGGAATGGTGCTGGACGCGCCGGTCTCTTTCAGCGTCACCCATGATGGCGAAACGACCGATCTTTTGGGTGATCTGGTCGGTGCAGAGGTCATGGGTCAGCCCGGCTTTACCCTTGATTACCCGCTTGCACGCCCCGGCACCTATGTGTTCGCGATGGAGCCGCAACCCTATTGGGAGCCCGCCGAGGACAGCTATATCATCCACTACACCAAGACCTATGTCAGCGCCTTTGATGATGACGAAGGCTGGGATACCGAGCTTGGCCTGCGCACCGAGATCGTCCCCCTGAGCAAGCCCTTCGGCCTGTGGGAGGGCAATGTGTTTCAAGGCATCGTGATGCTGGAAGGCGAACCTGTGCCCTATGCCGAGGTCGAGGTGGAATACTACAACGAGGACCTAGAGGCGACCGTCCCCAGCGAACTGATGATCACCCAGACCGTCAAGGCAGATGAGAACGGGGTCTTCACCTATGCCACACCGACAGACGGCTGGTGGGGCTTTGCTGCGCTCAATACCGCACCCGAAACCCTTGCCTTTGAAGGCGTGGAAAAAGCGGTCGAGTTGGGGGCCGTCATCTGGGTCCGTTTTGAAGAGTGGGACGACTGATGCGTCGCCTTCTTGCAATACTGGCGGTAGTGGCGTTTGCCTCTGCCGCGCAGGCCCATCAATTGAATGTCTTTGCCTTTGTCGAGGACGGCACGGTCATTGTGGAAACCAAGTTTTCAACCGGCAAGATCCCCGTATCGGGCGAAGTGCAGGTGCTGAACGCCAGTTCCGAGGTCATCCTGACACTGCCCCTTGCCGCGGATGGGACGGTGCGCTTTCCGCTGGATGTGGAGGCCGCAACAGGTGGTATGATGATTGAGGTCACCACGGGCGAAGGCCATTCGGATTACTGGATTTTGACCCCCGAAGACATCGCTAACGGATCAGGAAGCTAGTCCCATGCCTTTTCACACCTTTGCGCGCCGGACCGTCCTTGGCTTGATCTGTGCCGTCGCGGCGATGCCAGCAGCGGCCCAGGACCGGCCGGTCGTTGCGGTCGCCAACTATCCGCTGGCCTATTTCGCCGAGCGGCTGGGCAATGGTGCGGTTGACGTGTTCTTTGCGGTTCCTGCCGATGTTGACCCGTCGTTCTGGCGACCGGGCATTTCCGATATCGCGGCCATTCAGGCGGCGGATGTGATTGCGTTGAACGGGGCCGGATTTGCCACTTGGCCGACCAAAGCCTCGCTGCCAAGATCGCGCACTGTCGATACATCGGCGGGTTTCGCGGATCGTCTGATCAAGACAGAAACAGTGACGCATTCTCATGGTGAAGGGGGCGAGCATTCGCATACGGCCACCGCAAGCTATACCTGGCTCGATTTCGGTTTGGCGATGGCTCAGGCACAGGTGCTGGCCGATGCGATGACGCGGCAGATGCCTGCGCAGGCAGATGAAATTGCCGCCCAAGCCGAAGCACTTTTGTCGGACCTTGCCGCACTTGATGCCCGCGCTGCGGTCATCGGCGGCGCGGCAGCGGGCAAGGCGGTCATTGCCGCGCACCCGCGCTATCAGTATTTTGGTGCGGCCTATGATCTGGCGATTTCAGCCGTGGAATGGGATGCGCAAGCGGGCCCCGATGAGGCCCAATGGGCCGCGCTGGAGGCGATGATTGCAGACACCGGCGCCGGGCTCTTTATCTGGGAGGCAGAGCCGTCAGCCGCATCCCGCGACCGGATGGCGCGCCTTGGCATGATCGACGTGGTCTTTCCGCCTTTGGCCAACAGCCCCGCGGATGGCGATTTTCTGGGCCAGATGACGGCCTCGCTTGACCAGCTAGAGGCGGCTTTGCAACAGCTGCCTTAGGATGGCCCTCCACAAGGTTCGTTTTCGCATAGGTCGCGCCGCATGTGGTCTTGCACTGTTCGCACCCCTTTAGAGACGAGGTCCTCGTCGGATGCGCCTATGGCCTAGCCTTTCAGTTTGATGGCGACGTTTTTGGTCTGGACGTAATTCCAAAGTGCCTCGCGGCCTTTTTCGCGCCCGTAACCGGATTTGCCATAGCCGCCAAAGGGGGTTTCGACCCCGCCGGCAAACCATTCGTTGACAAAAACCTGACCGGCCCTGATGTGGCGTGCCGCATGTGTTGCGCGGTCCAGATCACGGGTAAAGACGCCACCCACAAGGCCGTAGGGGGTGCCATTGGCGATCTTGATCGCTTCGGCGTCCGTGCTGAATTTCATGACCGAAACGACAGGACCAAAGACCTCTTCGTTGGCGATGGTCATGTCAGGGGTCACATCGGTCAGCACCGTAGGTTCGAGAAAAGCCCCCGGAATATTGGGTTTGCGCCCGCCTGCGGCGATGGTAGCACCCGCGGCCACAGCATCGCCGATCATGCCAAAGGCGCGGTCGCGTTGCCGCTCGGACACCATGGCCCCCATCGTAGGGCCAAATTCAGGCTGCTCGATCCCCGGTTTGACGGTCAGGCTGCGCGCGACACCGACCATCCGTTCCACCAGCGCGTCATGGATGCTGTCATGGACGAGGACGCGGGACATGGCCGAGCAGACTTGCCCTGCGTTAAAGTATATGCCCCGGCGGACATCTGTCTCGAATGCGGCAAGATCGGCGTCATCATGCACAATGGCTGCGGATTTGCCGCCCAGTTCCAGCACACAAGGCACGACGTTTTGCGCGGCTGCTGTGGCGATGGCGATGCCTGTGGGAACAGAGCCGGTAAAGACGACCTGATTCACATAAGGATGCGCTGAAAGTGCGGCACCCGCTTCATGGCCAAAGCCGCACATGATGTTCACCGCACCAGCAGGCAGGCCCACGGCCTCGGCAGCATGGGCGAACCAGGCGTTTGTCAGGGGCGTCATCTCGGGTGTTTTGATCACGCAAGCATTGCCGGTCGCCAAACCCGCAGAAAGCGACCGTGCCGTCATCTCGACGGGATAGTTCCACGGGATGATCTGGGCCGACACCCCAAAGGGTTCATAGGTAGTAAAGTCGAAATACCCTTTGCCCAAGGGGATCGAGCGGCCCTCGACCGTTTCGGCCTGATTGCCATAGTATTCGAAATAGCGCGCGGCACCTTTGATCTCGATCTTTGCTTCCCAAAGCGGCTTGCCTTGTTCCAGCGTCAGAACCGGCGCGATCTCGTCGATACGGTCAAGCAGATAGCGGCCCATGGCCTGCACCATCCGGCCCCGTTCGACAGGGCGCAAGTCGCTGAGTGCGCCGGACAGATGCACCCGCCGCGCGGCCATGACAGCGCGGTCCACGTCTGCCGCATCCGCCAGCGCATGTTCGGCCAGCTTTTCGCCCGTACCGGGGTTGATCACGTCGATCCGGCCCGCGCCACCATCGACCCAAGCGCCGTCGATATAGTTTTTCCAATATGGTTTGATTTCAGTCATCGACAGCGTCCCGCATCCATTTTTGTAACTGCATCACAGAGTGCCCAGAGTTAACCCCGCCTTGCACGCTTTGCACAAGGCATGACTTTTCCGGCAACACCACCAAAGGCGTTGAACTGGCCGTGGCGATTGTGAATGCCGTGCGCCGTTGCGCACAGGTGGGTTTTGTCACCTCGGGCGATGTGTTGCTTGGTGTGCGCCTTGGTCCGCTATCGGCCTTCTCCAAAGCCCTGAGGCACAGGCAGGTCCGGCAATGTGGCCGCACGTTTCTGCAGTGCCCGCCCGATCACGACGCGGCTGATCTCGGTGGTGCCATCCACAATCCGCAGCATTTGCGCAAGCCGTGACAGGCGGTCCAGACCGTAGGGCTGCAACAACCCCATCCCGCCCATCACTTGGGTGCAGGTATTCGCGGCCTTTACCGCCGCGTCAGGCACAAAGCGTTTGGCATGGGCTGCCATCAGTGGCCCTTCGGCCGTGCCAAGCGCCGCTGCGGCCTTGCGATAAAGCAGGCGCGAGACTTCCAGATCTGTTGCAACCTCTCCCAGCATCCATTGAATACCATCAAGATCAAGGTTCTTGCCGCCGAACATCTTGCGGTTCTTCGAATAGGAAAGTGCGGTATCAAGTGCGGTTTGCATCAGGCCACAGCAGCCCGACGCGATCGACACCCGTGCGATATCGATCGCCATCAGCGAGCCTTGCAGCCCCTGACCGATGGGCAGGATGATGTTGTCCTCACTGACCTCTACCTTGTCCAGATACATTTCGGACATGGGCAGGAAGTTATAGGAAGGCGTGTCATAACGGGGCCCAAAGCTCAGCCCCTTGGCGTCGGCCGGAATGGCAATCATCGCCATATCCTTGTGCCCCGGCGCGTCAGAGGTCTTAACCACGGTGAAATAGATATCGGCCTCGCCCGCGAGACTGACCCAGGCTTTGGATCCGCTGATCGTCCAAGTGCCATCGCCGTTGATCGTCGCGCGCGTATACATTGTCATCGGGTCCGATCCCGACTGCGGTTCTGTCAGCGCGAAATTTGCCAATTTGCGCCCCGAGGTCAGTTCGCGCGCCCATTTTTCCTTGAAGGCTTCGGTGCCATAACCGCATCCTGCGAAAGTGCAGATATTGTGCATCGAAAGGGCAAAGGCATAGGCCCCGTCGCCCATCCCCAGTTGTTCATAGACCTGAATGCCCTCGGACAAAGGCAACCCTTGGCCGCCCAGTTCCACAGGCGCATAAAGCCCTGTCAGACCTGCCGCACCCGCCTTGTCGGATGCGTCCCTTGGCCATGCGGTGCCTGCGTTCCAAGCATCGATATTGGGCTTGATTACGGTATCCGCGTGGTCTTTTGCGGCGGCCAGAATGGTGTCGAGCGTGCTGGTCATCGGGTGTTCCTTGTTCTGCGGGACTTTCGGAAAGTGACGTTTTGCAGAGTTGCGGGTGGTTTGACCGCCCATTTACAAAGCAAGCGTATGACAGGCCAAAATCCCTTATTTCAGGCGTATCTTGAAATGGTGTAGCAATCTGCGCAGGTTGATGAAATCTCATCCTGCGCCAAGTCCCTATCAGAAAGTGACAAATGTTGGCACTTCGGCGATACGTTGAATGGTACGAGAACCGGCGCTAGCCGCGCGGCTTTCTGTAGGCGCTCGGCGTTGCATCCGTCCATCGCAGGAAAGCGCGATGAAAGTTCGCGGCAGCAGAAAACCCGACATCTTGCGAAATTTCCTCGATGCTTTTGTGGCCTGCTTGCAGGTCACGGATCGCAATGTCGCGGCGCAAGCCATCCTTGATCGCCTGAAAGGATGTGCCGTCTCTATCCAGCCTGCGCATCAGCGTGCGCGGTGTCATGTTCAGCGCTTGCGCCGCGTCTGCCAAAGTGCAGTCGACCCAGTGCGACCGCAACAGAAACGCCCGCACGCGGAGCGATTGGGTATGTTCATAAGAACTGGTGAAAATCCAGTCACGAGGCGCGTTCTTGAGGAAATCGGCAAGGTCAGACCCGCTGCGCGCTTGCGGTGGACCAAGTCGCGCGGGATCGAAAGAAATTGCGGTGACGGGCGTCCCGAACTGAACGGGTGCCGGAAAAATAACTGCATAATCCCCCGCAAAATCGGGTCGCGCGAAGGCAAAATTGACGCAGATTACAGGCACCTCATGGCCCGCAAGCCAAGACAATAGCCCATGCGCCAGTTTGAGGATCAGCATATGTCCGAACCGCTGTACCGGCACTTCCCCGCAGGGGTGCAGCGCGAGTTGCAGACAATTTCCGCTTTCGGTCAGCTTGAACTGGTAGTCATCCAGCAGCAGGTTCCAGAAGGTCGAAAACCTGTAGAGTGCTGAGGGCAATGACGCCGCTTCGCGTACCGAGGTCAGCAGATGCTGCAAGGCACGGGGGCGGATCGGCCTGCTCCATAGGCCCATCATCTCGTCTCCGGTTTCAACCGCTGCGATCTGATAAAGGCGCACCAGTTGATCCAAGGTCACCCGCGTCATGGGGCGCTTTGGATCAGGCGCCAAGCCGGACCTTTCCAGAAACGAGGCCAGCTGCGCCTCGGTACACAGGCCGCGCAAGGCCAAAACCCAATCGTCGATAAAGGGCATCGAAACGGTGGAAAGGATCGTGGGGGCAGGGGCTTTCATCTTGGACAACTGCTTATCATCACCCGTCGCGGCGCAACACGGTTCATCTGCGTGTGACAGGTTCTTTTGCCGAACAGTAGATCCGTTGCCTTGTCATCAGCAAGATGGTGGTGGCCTATGGACCAACGAGCCACCCTCAAAGCCTTGCCCGACAAATCCTTTTGCTGGTTACACAAGGCCAATTGGCCGGCAGCAACGGGATGCTTTTCAACGTGGCTGGAGAAAAGGACATGGCAATCAAGCGTTTGAAACGAAAAAGCGGGCCGCAATGGGCCCGCTGTCTTTGGTTTGAACTGATCTTACATCAGGTTTTGTACGTTGATCCCGAAAGTGACGGCACCGATGACTTCGCCTGTGGCAGGGTCGGTGATCGAAAGTGAGGCTTGCGACTGATAGAAGCCTGTACTGTCGTCGAATTCGACCTCGCTGATGTGCAAGGCGTTTGGCCCGACAGAGTAGGTCTCCTGCCACTTGGCTTCGTCGCCTTGCCAGTAGTCAGAAGTCTCGACACTTTGGGCGACGTTCAGGCCTTTGTTGTCCATGATGAAGACTTCGGTGACAAAACCTGCTGTGGCCACTTGTTGGTCAAGCAACCATGTCGACACGGGTGCCGTCAGCAGGCTCTCGATCAAGGGGCCACCGCCGTTACCGGCTTCGGCACGCCATTGCTGATCAAGCGCGATCACCGCCTCTTCGGTAAGGTCCGCATGTGCGGCGTTTTGGGCGTTGATCGCCGCAATCAATGCCGGATCTGACAGCCAGTTGGTCAACTCGCCCCGTGCGTAGGCCTCCAATGGGACGCGATACACGTCATCCTGACCCGGCGTCGCGATCAGATACAGAGTGATCGTGTTGTTCATCGCCACAGAAAGTGCTTCAGAAAGGGTCGCAGAGGCCACGACATTCTCGGCTGACGGGGATTGTCCGGCGAGGGCCGCATCGAAAATGCCACGCTGTTCTTGCCAAAGCGCGAAGGTGGCCTCGATGCTTGCACGCACTGCATCGTTGGGCGGCGGGTTGATACCGGCTGCAGGGAAACCGTCACGCAAGGCAAAAAGTGTTTGCTGGAACAGATCGACGGTCGTTTGAAGTTCCTGCTGTGTTTCAGCGGTACCTGTCCCTGTTGCCAGTTCGCACATCGCGCGGGTCATCCGATAGGCCAGCGCGCGTTGCCTGACAGCAAAGTTCAACACGGTCGCGTCACTTTGCAAAAGTTGCTGCGGGTCGGAGTATTGCCCTGAAATGGCCGCGGCGAGGAGTTCTGTCTGCTCGAACAGGTCCCGATAGCTACTGCTGATTGTGGTGGCATCGGCACTCGAACCAGAAGCTGCCGACATCTTATTGGCCGCTATCTCCAATGGCTGCCACATCATGGCAGTGTCGTTCAGGACCTTGAGTGTCTTGGCACGTGTCTCGGGCGTGGGCATGCCAAGTGCGGGGCTGCCATTGACCAGACCATCGATGATGGTATCGAATTCCGCGCTCCAGGACGCAAGTTGCCTTTGCGCTTCTTCGGTGCCAATTCCCCCGTTTGCCCGGCAGCTGGCCGATGCGACCGCCTCGGTCAAGGAGCGCAGACTGGCAGAGCGATTTACGCGGGCCTTGCCACCATTGTAGAGCGACTCGTCGATGCTTTGCGCCGCGACTGTTTGCGCCGTCAACACCCCGACAGGAGGGAGGGCCGCAATGCCGAGTGCAAGGCAAACTGTCTTTGATACGCCGATCATTTTTGGCGGGAGGTTCTTTGAGCGGCTGGAAGATGTCCTGTTCGTCATTTTCATGGAATGATTCCTATCTCGTTGTACCGGGGTTGCCGGTGACGTAATCACTGGGTCAAAACCCGTAACCCTTGCCAAAGCCTCGTCCGATGTCGCGCCTTTGGCGATGACAAGGGGTATCTTTCCCTCTCGTGATCCGAATTGATCCCGTCCCCGATCCTGCGTGCATGCATTTCGTGGCCAGCGATCGAATTTGGTGCGCTAGAGAGCTATGGTTGTCTTTTGAGGCACAAGACAGTGTTCAGGGCGTAAAGAACAAAAATCGTTACTGTCAGCGATGCGTGCCTTACGGGCACGCATCGCCGCAAATCGTTAACCTTCGACTGTGTTCGCAATCCAGACTTCAACGCGGCGGTTGATACCACGTCCACGATCTGAGATGTTGCAAGCAGATGGCGCGATCTCGCCGTAGCCCGCAATCTTCATTTCGATGTTGTTCAACCGATCACCGGCCACCGCACGCATTTCGTCAAGAACAGCATCAGCGCGGCTGATTGCAAGCTCACGGTTACCTTCGAATGCACCCACATCGTCCGTAAAGCCGACAAAGGTGATTTCAGTACCAGCTGGCGCATCTTCGAGGAACGCAACAAGGCGCTGCATGTCCAATCTGCCGCGTTCATCGATCTGTGACGAGCCGGTCCGGAAGCGGAAGGTTGTCGACAAGCGATCATATTGATCCATCTTTTCGAGCATATCTGCCATCACTTCACCTTCGAAGCCGACATCATAGCGTCCAACTTCGGAGATCAGCGCAGCACGGCGTGCGTCACCTTCAGCCTGGCTACGGCGCAGGATACCGAGATCGATAAAGCCTGACTTCCCGATCACGCTGTCAGCAGTGTCCGATACAGCAAAATCAAGAAACGCTTGGCTTTGCGGGTCAAGGTTGTCGGAGCGGTTATAGAGATACATCCGACGGCTGAGGGTGTATTCTTCGGTTTTGGCCGAGAATGCATCGGGTGTCGTGGCAATGCCGCACTCGTTCAGCAATGTCATCGGCTTCGCACCACGCTGGAAGGCGTAGCCAAGGTAGCCAATGGCGTTCTGGTCGTGGAACATCACATTCGACATCGCCTGATCGTCTGCTGCAATCGCCTGTGGGCGGAAGCTTGGCCGCTCGTCACCATAAAGGAACGACATGAAATAGTCGTAGCTGGCAGAGCCTTCTTCGTGCGAGATGACGGTGATTGGACGGTCGGTTCCACCGAGCTCGGACCAATTCGTGATCTGACCGGAGAAGATGCCTGCCAGTTGTTCTTGGCTGAGTTCATTCACTGGGTTGGAGGAATGTGTCACGACAACCATGCTGTCAACCGCGATGATCCGCTCCTGGTTGGGGCTGACCATGCTGCCAGAACCCGCATCACGCAATGCACGTGCTTCGTCCGGTGTAATCCGGCGGGCAGACATGCCGATCTTTGCGCTTCCATCAAGCAGTGCCTCGAATGCGTTGTCATCGCCAACAGCGGAGACAAGGTAGGACCCGATCTGGTCGCCAAATCCGTCTTCACCGATCAAGCTAACGACCGTTTGGCCGGCTGCTGTGTTGTTGACTTCGGCATCTGCACCCAGCGAAGCAGCAAAACCGCTCATCAAGAGTGGCATCATGCCAAGCCCGATGGCTTCTGAGCCGACGATCGCAACATCTGCTGTGACTGTTTCAAAAGTCGGACAAGCAGCACCGTTACATACAACGCTGCTGGCCGCGATCCGCAGATCACCAAGTGCTGTCCGGATGATATAGTTGTCATCGCGGAAATCGATGAACTCACCGGTAATGTTGATTGTACCATCGGTCGAGTTCAGCGTGACTTCCTGCGCAAAACCTGAAGATGGCAATAGCATTGCGGAGGACAAAGCGATTGCCGCCGCAGACGTTTTCAGTTGTCTCTTGAGATTGAACACCAAAGTCTTCACTCCTCTCTAAAATTTCAAGCCTGTTTGGACCCTTCACCGATGACCGCAAAATCGCCGGACAGAAGTATTAAGCTTCATGACTGTTCCAAATCACTGATGGAAACAAAGCAGGTGAATTGGTGGAAATTGTGTCCGAAAGATGGTTCTTTCTAAGGCATTTTTGGGCGCGTTAGCGCGAACAAGCCTAATTAATGCAAATTGCAGTTTGCTTGACTATCTCGCGTCAAGCGACAATTGCCTCATATCCCTTGCACTTCCGCGTGTGCCAGAAACTCAAAACCCGCGCAAAGACGGATAATCGTGACTTTGGTGTGATCAGCCGCATTTTCACGGGGCTTGATTCGGGAACAACGCAGACCGCCGGTAAAAACCTGCCGATCATTAACGCTGTTCCATTCCGCTTTCCCATGCGTCCAAAAAGGCACGCCGGTTGAGCTGATCGAGATTAACCATAAGGCCGGGGCCCAGCCTGATCGGGCCAAATGCAGCGGGCAGGGGATCGCGCCTGTCGCTGAGCGGTGGGAGCACCCATGCGCTTGGTGTGTCGCGCATACCCGCGCGCAAGAGATCATCCAGCAATGCGCCGGCGTATTCGACATTCTGTGCTGACTGCGGAATGATGGCTGTTCGCAGCATCACATTGCTGAAGTCTTCGAGGACAAGGATTTCCAACCTGTCATCTTCGGCAATCCGCTGTGCGGCGTAGCTGCCCAGAACATTATAGGCGAGGGCAAGTTTCCCAGAGGCCACATCGTCGATCATCTGGGCCGAACAGCAATAAAGCTGGGGATCGAGCCGCCCCATCACTTCCGTAAGCCGCCAATAGGCGTCTGACGCGCGGGCCTCTTGTGTCGCAAACAGATAGCCAAGTCCGCTCACGCGGACATCATATGTACCGACGCGACCCTGAAACCGCGCCGGGTTTTCGCGCAAAAGTGCGATCAGATCCTGCCGTGTGACCGGTTTTGGCTGCCTGACAAAGTCATCACGGGAAATGACGACGACCGCAGGTTCCGAAGTGAAAGCGAAGATCAGGTTCCGCCAACTGGCCCACGCGGGCAGCGAATCGGTGGCCGAGGACCGATAGCTTTGCGCAAACCCGTCATTGGCCAGCTTGAATTGCAGATCCATCGCGGATGAGATGGCGAGGTCAAAAGTATGATCTTGTGTCATCGCGCGGTGCAGTTCGGTGCTGGACGTTACTGTATAGTCGATGCCGATCGCGGGGCGCGTGCGCTGGAACTCCAGCAAAAAGGGCTCGAAAACATCAAGATCGGCTGTCGAGATCACGCGCACGACGCTGTCAGATGTCCCTTCATAGAATCGGTGGGCCTCGACCTCTATCTCTTGGGCGAGGCCGATCTGGGCCAGAAGGCCTAGGCCGAAGGCAAGACAAGCAAGACGCATGTACCGGTTCCTCCCTTTGTCATGTTGCGCAGCGTCAGGCTGCCGTTATGGGCGCGCATCACTTCTTCTGCGATCGTCAACCCAAGCCCAGACCCGACAACACCTTCGACATTGTCCCCACGTTTGAAGCGTTCTGTGAGATGTGCCACAGGGCCTGCCCCCAGCCCGGTGCCTTGGTCGCAAATCTCGACCTGCACTTCTGCCTTGGCGCGCGTGACTTGGATGCTGACTGTGGTTTCAGGGGGCGAGTACTTGATGGCGTTGTCAAGGATGTTGCGCAATGCGGTTTGCAGCAGAATGGCATCGCCGCGTATGGCCGCAGGCGCGGTCGTAACCGCAAAGGAAATGTCCTTCATCTCGGCTGTCGGGCTCAGGCTTTCGACCACCGCTCTGGTCAGGTCCGACAGATCCAGAGGGCTGCGGTCCAGATCTTCGGCCCGAAAGGCCACAGTCGCGTGATCCAGCAGCTGTCCGGCCGAGCGCGAGCTTTCGTCCACGGCACGGATCACGCGGCGCAGCGATCGTTTTTCTTCCTCGCCGGTCACAGTATGCAGCGCGATCTCTGCCTGTGCGCGCACGGTCGCCAAAGGCGTGCGGACACGGTGTGCCGCCTCGGTGATAAAGTCTTCGGAACGCCGGATGGATTGGCCCAAACGGTCCATCAGCCGGTTCAGCGCTGTCATAAGCGGGGCAAGTTCGCTGGGGGCGGGCCTGCGGATCGGGCGCAGATCAGAGGGACCACGCCTTGAAACCGACTGTGCAATTTCATTGAGCGGGCGCAGAGAGGCGCGCGCTGCGATTGCCGAAAGTGCGGCAGCAAGCACAAAGAAAGCGACAGACAAGACAGCCGCCGTCCGCGACAACCCTGCGGTTACAGCAGCAATGCCGTTGCGGGTCTGGGCGACGGAAACGGTCACCGACGCACCTTCCCGTCCGGCCAGAACGACGCGCGAGATGCTGGCCATCCGCACCGTTTCGCCGCGATACTCCAATGTGTCGAACAGCACTTCGCCCGGTGCTTCGGGGATGCGCCCGCCGCGCAAATCGTCATAGCCGGTCAAGGTCTCGCCCGCGACGGAAACACGGTAAAAGACCCGATCCTCGCTAATGGCCCCCAGCATCGCAAAGGCGGAATAGGGCAGTTCCAGACGCACCGTGCCTTGTTCGCTGCGCAAGGTCTCGGCGATGGTGGCCACCGAAGCGGCCAGTACATTGTCTTGTGTGCGCGCTGCGGCTTGCCCCGAAAAGCTTGAAACCATCCCCCAAGACAAGAACGCCAAGAGCGCTGCAATCGCTCCCAAGAGCAGGGTCAAGCGCCGCCCGATGGATAAGGTCTGGGTGATCAAGGGCAAATCCGGTAGCCAAGACCGCGCACGGTTTCGATCCGCACTCCGACCGTATCAAGCTTTTTGCGCAGTCGGCCCACATAAACCTCGATGGCGTTTTCCGTGACCTCGGCATCATGGGAAAACAGCCGGTCGAGCAATTGCGATTTGGACATGATCTGACCGGGGTGGCGGGCGAAGACCTCGAGCAGACGGATTTCGCGGTTGCGCAGATCAATCGTCTGATCCGCCTGCACGATGGTACCCGAATTGGGGTCAAAAACAGCAGTTCCCAGTTTGAATTCGTTACGCGCCGAACCGCCACGGCGCCGCAAGACGGCGCGGCAACGGGCCTCGAGTTCTGTAAAATCAAAAGGTTTCGTGATATAGTCATCTGCCCCTTGATCCAGCGCCCCAACGCGGTCCGAGACCTGTGAACGTGCGGTCAGGACGATCACGGGCGTTTCGAGTGCGGCGCGTTTGCGGGCCAGAAACTCGCGCCCGTCGCCGTCGGGCAACATCACATCGAGCAAGATCAGATCGTAGTCGGCCGCCGCCAGACAGTCTTCGGCCATGGCAAGGCAAGCGGCATGGTCAACCGCATGTCCGTCAAGCCCAAGCCGTTTCACCACGGCTTCGGCCAATTCCAGATTGTCCTCAACCAAAAGGAACCGCATTTTTATTTTGCCCTTTTTTTGTGCGTGTCAGGTCGATGTCAGTTTTCTGTGTTCGTTTGCGAACCATGGGCGGCGTTTGTACGCCTGTCAAATGGGAGGAAACCAATGACGACTTTTACTCTGACCCGCCGGGTCATGGTGGCTGCTGCTGCGGCCTCGATTTCTTTTGCTGGCATGGCGCAGGCCGATGGGCATCAGAAGCTTGATTCAATCCACTTCCTGGTTCCAGGTGGCGCAGGTGGCGGCTGGGACGGCACCGCACGCGGTACTGGCGAAGCGCTGGTCAACTCGGGCCTGATCGGGACAGCAACCTATGAAAACATGTCCGGCGGCGGCGGCGGCGTGGCAATCGCGAACTTGATCGAGAACGCACAAAGCAGCGACGGCACCTTGATGGTCAACTCGACCCCGATCGTGATCCGCGCGCTGACCGGCGAAATCTCGCAAAGCTTCCGTGACCTGACACTGATTGCAGGGACTGTGGGCGACTATGCGGCACTTGTTGTCTCTGCTGACAGCCCATGGCAGTCGATGGAAGATGCTCTGGCCGAATATCGCACCAATCCAGCTGACTTTGCCATCGGTGGCGGTTCGGTTCCCGGCGGCATGGACCACCTGGTCGCAGCGATCGTGATGCAAGGTGCGGGCGAAGACCCGACTGCGTTCAACTACATCGGCTATGATGCGGGTGGCGAAGCGATGGCTGGTCTTCTGTCCGGCGAGATTGACGCGCTGTCGACCGGCTTCTCCGAGGCGATCGCTTTGGCGTCACAAGGTGAAGTGCGTATTCTGGGTGTCACAGCGCCAGAGCGCGTGCCCGCCTATGACGCCGCACCGACCTTTGCCGAGCAAGGGATCACCGCGGACTTCGTAAACTGGCGCGGTTTCTTTGCGGCACCGGGTATGGCTGCCGACAAGGTTGCACTTTATCAGGAAACGCTGGCTGCGATGTACGACACGCCCGAGTGGGAAGCCGTGCGTTCGCGTATGGGTCTGGTCAACATCTACAAGCCGGGCGCAGAATTCGAGGCCTTCCTTGAAGCGCAGGAAAAGCAGATCGGTGATCTGATGCGCGAGTTGGGCTTTCTCTAAGTCTTGATGCGACAAAAGCGGGGGCGGTGGGCCAACTAAGGCATCCGCCCCCACATTTCGGTCTTTGTCCAACAGTGCAAATGCCTGTGTGGAAAAGACCGCAAGAATAATTCAGGAACGAAGGGAAAGATCATGGCGCTGGATCGCTGGATCGCGTTGATATTCGTAGCACTGTGTTTCGTCTACGGCTACGCGGCGTTCTTTACGATGGACCAATTGCTGCCTCCGATTTTGCAGCGCAATCCGATCTGGCCTTCGACATTCCCCAAGATCCTTGCGATTTGCGGTGTGATCGTCGGGCTGGTCGTTCTTTTCGGTTCCAAACCGCCCAAGGTCGATGCAGCAGCCAAGGCGCGCGGGCTTGACCCTTTGGAAGCCGATGAAGCCCCCGATGATGCGGTCATCGATCTCAAGCGTTTGGGTGACTACAACGTCTGGCAAGCCGTGGCCCTGCTGGTGGCAATGGTGGCCTATGCCTTGCTGTTGCGTCCGCTGGGGTTCTTGCTTGCGACCGTGGCCTTTCTGGTCGCCGGTGGCGCGCTCTTGGGCGAGCGCAAATTCCACATCATGATCCTTGTGGCTGTCATTGCCACAGGCGTCATCTGGTATCTGGTGCAGGAGGTGCTTGGCATCTTTCTCAGCCCGCTGCCGCGATTTATGTAAGGAGCGCGTGAGATGCTAGAAGGAATTCTGATCGGGCTCAGCGCCGCGGTGACGCCCTTTAACCTGATGATGGTGGTCTTCGGCTGTGTCATCGGCACGTTGATCGGCATGTTGCCGGGGCTGGGACCGATGTCGATTATCGCCATCATGATCCCTGTTGCCATCGGGCTGGGTGATCCGACAGCGGCGCTGATCCTGCTTTCGGGGGTCTATTATGGTGCGATCTTTGGCGGCTCAACCTCCTCTATCCTGCTGAATGCGCCGGGGGTCGCGGGCACAGTTGCCACCTCTTTTGACGGCTACCCCATGGCCCGCAAGGGGCAAGCCGGCAAAGCGCTCACCATCGCGGCGATTGCCTCTTTTGCAGGTGGCACAATCGGCGCGATCTTGTTGATGATCTTTGCGCCTGCTTTGTCGTCGGTCGCGCTCTTGTTCCATTCCGCCGAGTATTTCGCACTGATGGTTGTTGGCCTTTCGGCTATCGCGGCCTTTGCAGGCACGGGGCAGGTGGGCAAAGCGCTGATGATGACGATACTGGGGCTGATGATGGGCACCGTGGGCGAGGGTGCCTTGTCCAACATGCCGCGCTTCACCTTCGGGGTGATGGAACTGCAATCGGGCTTTTCCTTTATCACGCTGGCTATGGCAATGTTTGCACTGCCAGAGGCGATGTTTCTGGTGATGAACCCCGCGCGCAGCACCCAAGGTGCGGACGGCGGCAAGATCACCAATCTGCGCATCACCCGCCAAGAGGCCCGCACGATTGCGCCGGTCATCGGACGGCAATCGCTGCAAGGTTTCTTTATCGGTGTGCTGCCCGGCGCGGGGGCAACGATCGCGTCGTTCCTCGGTTATGCGGTGGAACGCAACATCGCCAAGGGCGACGAGCAAAAGGAATTCGGCAAGGGCTCGATCAAGGGTCTGGCCGCGCCAGAGGCCGCCAATAACGCTGCATGTACAGGCTCTTTCGTGCCACTGCTGACACTGGGTATTCCCGGCTCTGGCACCACAGCGATCCTGCTGGGAGCCCTGATCGCACTCAACGTCACACCTGGCCCGAGGCTGATGACCGACCAGCCAGAGGTCTTTTGGGCTGTCATCATCTCCATGTATATCGGCAATCTGGTGCTCTTGATCCTGAATCTGCCTTTGATCCCTTATATCGCAAAGATCCTGACCGTTCCGCGCACCTACCTGATCCCGTTCATTTTGTTCTTTACGATGATGGGCTCTTACATCGGGCAGAACAATTCCACGGAATTGCTGATCCTTGTGGGTTTTGGTGTTGTGGCCACGATCTTGCGCTTTGCCGATTACCCGCTGGCGCCGCTGCTGATCGGCTTTATTCTGGGGACCATGCTCGAGGATAACTTTGCCCGTGCGATGCAGCTTTATCGCGGGTTCAGCTTTATCACTGAACGGCCGATGACGCTGGGTCTGTTGGTGCTGGCCGCCTTGCTGGTGATCTTGCCAAGCTACCGCAGACTGCGTGCCAACAAGCGCGCCCAAGGCGTGGCAGATGGCGACTGAAGCACCGCTTGCCGGCACAAAGGTCCTTGATCTGACCAATGTGCTGGCAGGCCCTTTTGCCTGTCATCAACTGGCGCATCTTGGCGCCGAAGTGATCAAGATCGAGGCTGTCGGGCGCGGCGATCTCGCCCGTAATCTGGGCGCTGATCCGGCGTTGTCGGCCAAGGGGATGGGGATCAGCTTTCTGGCGCAGAATGCGGGCAAAGCCTCTGTCACGCTGAACCTCAAAGACCCGCGCGGCAAGGACATTCTGCGCAAGCTGGTGCGCGGGGCCGATGTGCTGGTAGAGAACTTTCGCCCCGGTGTGATGGACAGGCTGGGGGTGGGCTATGAAGCCCTGAAGGTCGAAAACCCCGCTTTGATATACTGCGCGATTTCCGGCTTTGGGCAGGACGGACCGTGGAAAGACAACCCCGCCTATGACCAGATAATCCAAGGCGCGTCAGGTGTGATGTCCATCACCGGTGATCAGGAACCGTTGCGCGTGGGTTATCCATTGTCGGACACGGTGGGCGGGCTGACTGCGGCCATGGCTATCGCGGCAGCGCTCAGCGCGCCCAAGAGAGGCTGTTTCATAGATGTCTCGATGCTTGAAGCGACGCTGGCGACCATGGGCTGGGTGGTGTCGAATTACCTGATCGGCGGTGTGGAACCGGCACGCCACGGCAACGAAAACCCGACCAGTGCGCCGTCAGGCACGTTTCAGGCCAGTGACGGGCTGATCAATATTGCCGCCAATAAAGACGAACAATGGGAGGCGCTGGCCCGACATCTGGGCCGCGCGGACCTTTTGGCGCGACCAGAGTTTGCCAGCCGCGAGGACCGCAAGGCCAACCGCCTGCGCTTGAAAGCCGAGCTGGAAACCGTGCTGACAACGGCCCCCGCCCAAACTTGGGTCGACGGGCTGAACAAAATCGGCGTGCCCGCAGGCCCGGTGCTGAGTGTGCCGCAAATCCTTGCCCATCCACAGATCGCCGCGCGCGGGCTGGTGGCGCAATTCGCCGACGTGGCAGGGCTGGGGCGTGATATCGCGCTTTTGCGCACGGGCTTTGCCATAGATAGCGCGCGGCCCAAAGTTGATGACCCGCCGCCGGTTCTGGGCGCCGATACCGAGCGGGTGCTTGCGGGGCTGGGTCTGTCGGGCGATGATATCGCAACGCTAAAAGCCGAGGGTGTGATATGAGCGATGTTTCTGACTGGTGGCATACCGCGATTATCGACATGGAACCGGGCCGCATTGCCTTGCGCGGCCAGCCGATTGAAGGCTTGATCGGCAATACCGGTTTTGCCCAGATGATCTGGCTGATGGTCATGGGCACCCCGCTGGACGGCCCGCGGGCCAAATTGTTCGAGGCAGCTTTGGTCGCAGCGGTGGACCACGGGCCGCAAGCGCCCTCGATTGCAGCAGCCCGTATGGCCGCGACCTGCGGTGTGGGGCTTAATAATGCGATTGCCACCGGCGTGAACATGCTGGGCGATGTGCATGGCGGTGCGGGCGAGCAAGCCGTTACGCTGTATCAGCGTTGCGCCGATGCTGGCCTTGCGGCATTGCCGGACACGCTTGATGCATGGCGCAAGGACAATGGGATGTTCCTGCCCGGTTTCGGGCATCGGTTCCACAAACCAAAGGACCCGCGCGCCCCGCGCCTGATGGCTTTGGTGGAAGACGCGGCAAGCGCAGGGGCCGTATCAGGCCATTTCGCACAGGTCGGCCAAGCGATCGAGGCGCATCTGAGCGCCGAAAAGGGCCGCCCTGTTCCGATGAATATCGACGGGGCGACGGCGGTGATCTATGCCGAGCTTGGTTGCCCTGCACCCTTGGCGCGGGGATTTTTCTGTCTGTCCCGTTCGGTTGGGATATTGGCCCATGCCTGGGAACAGACCGAACAGGGCGGGCGCAACAAGGGTCCAACCCCGCCGCACTATCGCTGGACCTATGATGGTGCCTAAGAGGCGGCGTCGCGCGTCCACCTGCCCGAGAACTTGCACAGTTGTGTTTGCTTCAGGCGTACGAATGGCCCTTGACCGCTTTTTTGGCAAAGCGTTACTGGCAGGGTAATGCAAAATCAGTCTCATCCCGCACTTATTCCACTTTGGTTGCTCATCTTCCTGCAGGCTGGCATTTCCGCATCCAGCCTTGTGGTCGAGATCGTGGCAGGGCGTATGATCGCGCCTTACGTGGGTATGAGCCTCTATACGTGGACCTCGATCATTGCTGTTGTGCTTGCGGGCTTTTCGGTGGGCCATTGGTGGGGCGGGCGGATTGCGGCGCAAGATACCAGCCGCGCCCTGCGGGTGACGGGGTGGATGATGGTCGCCGCAGCCCTGACCACAGCCGCAGCCACGCTGCTTTTGCGGGCTTTTGCCGGGCCGATCATCGCGGCCTTTCCGCACCCTCTGGTGGCTATCACGGCGCTCAGCACGCTGGCGTTTTTCCTGCCTTCGCTTTTTGCTGGCGTGCCGGCGCCGGTCCTGACCGTGGCGGCTATGCGGGGGCGCGCGCAGTCGGAACGCGCTTTGGGTGCGATGTTTGCATCCGGCGCGATTGGGGCGATTTTCGGGACGCTGCTTGCGGGGTTCCTGTTTGTGCCCTTGATCGGATCGGTCCGGACGCTGCTTGTCATTGTGGTCATCTACGCCATCGCCGCGCTGATCCTGTTCTGGCTGGGCAAATCGTCGCGCGGGACGGTGTTGCTATCGGTCTCGGGGATCGGAGTGGCGTTCTTGACCAGCTTTGGCGCACTTAGCCTTCCTGCCGTCTGTGACCGTGAAAGCAGCTATTATTGCCTGCGCACCGTGGTGCTTTCGGATGATCCGCAAGATCCCGTGTCCCTGATGGTTGTCGATCATCTGGCCCACGGTGTCAGCGGCCAGAACGCGCCGCGCCTGATGTACACCGAACATGCAGCGATGCTGGATGTGCTGCCGCGGATGCGGATGGGGCGGGGGGATTTCACCTCGTTTCATATCGGCGGCGGCACCTATTCGGTCCCGCGCGCTTGGGCCGACAGAGGCATTACCGGCATCACCATCGCCGAGATTGATCCCGAAATCACCGATATGGCGGCGCAAGACTTCTGGTTCGATCCCAGCACCGCCACGATCCTGCACGAAGATGCCCGCCTTGCGCTACGCAACAGCGCGCAACGCTTTGATGTGATCGTCGGCGATGCCTTTACCGATATCGCCGTGCCAGAGCATCTGGTGACGCTTGAGTTTTTTCAGCTCGTGTCGGACCGGCTTGCACCTGAGGGTGTCTTTGCGATGAACCTGATCGACACGATCGACCGGATGGATGCGCTGGCCGCCGTGGTTGCGACCCTGCGCGAGGTTTTCGACAGCGTCGAGGTTTGGACCATCGCGGGGCCGCCGCTGCCGGGTGACAGGCGGACCTTTGTCATCTTGGCCAGCGCAACGGATAGTCCGGTCTCTGCTATTGATGCGCGCGCGCCGGATGTGATGCGGTTTCAGGTGCTGGATACCGGCTTTATTGACGCCATCTTGCGCGAAAAAGACGCCGGCATTCTGACCGATGACTACGCGCCGCTCAGCTATCTGATCGGGTTCGACAAGGTCGTGGACTAGGCGCGTTTGCCAAGTGGCGATGCCTAGTCAATGGCTGGTGCAAAACCGACGATCAACTGGCGCAATCCCAAGGCAGCCCCCGCGAACATCGCAGCAAAAGTGACGGGGGCGCTGAAGGCCAGCAGCGAAAAGGCCGACAGGCCTTGGCCGATGCTGCATCCAACCGCGATCACCGCACCGACGCCCATAAGCCCCGCGCCGATGATCTGACGCCGCAATTCACGCGGGTCCTCGCAGGCTTCCCAGCGGAAGTGGCCCTTGATCAAGCTGCCCATGAACGCACCGATCCAGACGCCCGCGACCGACCCGATGCCGAAAGACAGCGAAAGGCCCGATGCCAACATGCCGTAAAGGATGGTGTCGCCGATGGGGGCGGAAAACGTGTGCGAGACGATGGGCAGATCGTCAAAGCCGTTGTCTTGGACGTACTGCATGCCAGCCCAGGCGCTGACCACAGCAAAACCCGCGACCATCGCCCACAACACCGAGGCAGGGTGCTTGCGCAGGCTCTTGCCCGCGAGGGCGGCAACAAAGATCAGACACCCGATAAAGAGACCGACCGCAGCAACCGACAGTCCTGTGAGGTCGCCAATCGCATGGGCAATACCGTTGGGCACCTGGCCGGCAGGTGACGTGGGAAACAGGGCAACCCGCGCCCAAGCCAAAGGGCCGGAAATAGTGGCATAGGCCGTGATGCCCATGACAAGAACGATGACAAAAGATCGCAAATCACCGCCGCCCAAGCGGGCGATGGCCCCATAGCCGCAGTTCCCCGCCAAAGCCATGCCATAGCCAAAAAGCCCACCACCGACGATCGAGGCGAGGGGGGACCATTGTTGCGAGAGGTAGAACGACGCTGCCGGATCAAACAGGCCAGAACCCATC
The DNA here is from genome assembly GCF_030731595.1 of Yoonia sp. Lineage (GTDB taxonomy): Bacteria > Pseudomonadota > Alphaproteobacteria > Rhodobacterales > Rhodobacteraceae > Yoonia. Next base: position 99,298 of record NZ_JANQTS010000082.1, on the reverse strand, counting down.
AAGGCGAAACTGCCGATCACCGCAGTCCCGATCGCCAGCCCCCACATCCTCAGACGCAGATCATTGCCGCCGTAAAGGTAGTCTTCGATCGCGCCCAAGGTGCAGAACCGGCCCAGCCTTGCGGCCAGACCCAGCAAAATACCCCCGAACAGCCCAACGACTGCCGCGAAATTCGCGTCCCCCCAAACGTCCAGCATTGGCGCCTCCTCCCAAAGTCGTCATGATGCGTTCTATTTTGCGTAAGCTAGCAGATCAGTCGACCTTGCAAAACAGCTCGTAAACCAGCCCGATGATCTTGCGCGATCTTTCATCCGTAAGGCTATAGTAAATCACCTTGCCCTCGCGTCTGGGCCGCACCAGCCCCTCAAGCCGCAAACGGCCAAGCTGTTGTGAGACGGCGGCCTGTCGGGCAGACAAAAGCGTTTCCAGCTCTGTCACGGATTTTTCGCCTGTCGCCAGATGGCACAGGATCATGAGGCGGCCTTCGTGGCTGATGGCTTTCAAATAATTGGTCGCGAGGGTCGCGTTGTCCATCATTTGGTCAAGCTTGGCGTCGTCGACGTTCTCATCAAAAACCGGAAGTGACATAATTTACCCAAGCCTCGCGCTTCGTCTTCTTGCCAAGATCTCTTCATCCATCCCAAGAGATGCGGGCTGATTAGCTGTGTCTTTCCTCAATCGCCAGTCGCAATCTCGGATATTGCGCCAATTATTCGCTTTTTGACGCATAAGTGATGCCTTCTTGATCAAGCATGCGCGCTAATAAGCCCCAAAAGAAATCTTCGCCCGGATAGCCTTCCATCCGGTTTCTTTCCACACCGTCGACGAGCAAGACAAAGGTCGGAGTGAAATTTATCCGGCGTGCGAGTGCGATGTCCTCGGGTACAGGGTCTTGGATGTTCATCCTGCGCAAAGGGGCGGCAGCACCTTCATCGGTCTTTGGATAGATCGCGCTGATCTCGGTGTTCCAGCGGGCGCACCACATGCATCCGGGCTCTTCTGCCATCAAGAGCGTTGTCTCCGCCCAAAGCGGCCCGCTCAACAGCACCACGGCAACTGGCGCAGCGAGAGACTTTTGCAGAAACGAGATGATGCGCTTTACAAACATTCAATTATCTTAATATGAATGATGCATCTAATCAAGGAAGCTTGTCGATGTTGGATATCAGCTATCTTGGGGCCGCTCTCGCAGGTCTGTTGTCTTTCTTTACCCCCTGCGTCCTGCCGATGGTTCCGTTCTATCTGTGCTACATGGCCGGTTTGTCGATGAACGAGCTCCGCTCGGACGAGGCGATCCCGCAAGGCGCGCAAAAGCGGCTGGTCATCTCGGCGATCTTCTTTGCGCTTGGCGTGACGACAATCTTTGTCTTGCTGGGGATGGGGGCCACCGCGATTGGCCAGACCTTCGGGATGTGGCGCGATACGCTGCGCTATGTTGCAGCAGGGATCTTGCTGATCTTTGGTCTGCATTTCCTGGGGATCATGCGCATCCCGCTTCTGTATCGTGAAGCCAAGATCGAAAGCAGTGCTGCCCCGACCACGATCATCGGGGCCTATCTGATGGGCCTCGCCTTTGGCTTTGGCTGGACCCCTTGCGTCGGTCCTGCATTGGCCGCGATCCTGATGGTCGCCAGCGGGATGGGCGATATCTGGAAGGGCGGGCTGTTGCTGCTGGTCTACGGGCTGTCGATGACCGCGCCCTTTGTGATCGCCGCCCTTTTCGCGCGGCCCTTCTTGGGCTGGGTGCAGCGCAACCGCAAATATCTGGTGCATGTGGAACGAATCATGGGTGTCATGCTGATCGTCTTTGCAATCCTCATCGCCACCAATTCCGTCAACTACATCGCCCAATGGATGATCGAGGTCATGCCGTCATTCGGAAATCTTGGATAGGAGGAAAGACCATGTTTCTACGTCGTATTGTGACTGCCGCCGCTCTTGTTCTGGCCCTGCCTGCATTCGCCGCCACTTTGGGGGACGACGGGCTGCACAAGACCGATTGGATGCGCGACACCTTCAAGGACCTGCGCGAGGATCTGGAAGAGGCGAATGCCGAGGGCAAGCGTTTGCTGATCATTATCGAACAGCGCGGCTGCATCTATTGCACGAAGATGCACGAAGAGGTTTTCCCGATGCCTGAAATCGACGCGGCTCTGAATGACCAGTTCTTTGTCATCCAGATCAATATGTTCGGCGATGTGGAAGTCACCGACTTTGACGGCACGACATTGCCGGAAAAAGACATGGTGCGGCGCTGGAACGCGCTGTTCACGCCCACGATGATGTTCTTCCCGCAAGAGGTTCCCGAGGATGTCACGGCTACGCAGGCCGCAGTTGCGGTCATGCCGGGCGCGTTCGGTCGCTGGACGACGCTGAATTTGCTCAACTGGATCACCGCAGAGGGCTATCTGGGCGATGAATCCTTCCAGAAGTATCATGCGCGGATCATTCAGGAGCAGGGAATTTCTGAGTAAAATCAGCTTTTTATATATAAACATTCAAATAGTTGATTTTGATGTTGCGACTCTTGGGTTTCGTAGTCTACGGTATACAAGAGGTATTTGTGATCCAGGGAGGGAACATGAAGCGTATAATAACAGCCAGCGCTTTCACAGTCGCAGCGACGCTCGCATTCGCCGAGGATGTCGCGCCAGACAACGTGGTTTTCAGTGAATACGGAGAAGTCGAAGCGTCCCTTTCAGGGCAGGCTGGTGATCCGGCTGCCGGTCTGCAAATCATGGTATCGCGGGGCAAGGGCAACTGCATTGCCTGCCATCAGGTTACGGCATTGCAAGAATATCCGTTCCACGGTGACGTTGGGCCGATCTTGGACGGCGTCGGCGGCTATCGGACAGCCGAAGAACTGCGCGGCATCCTGGCCAATCCAAAAATGACGTTCGAAGGCACCATCATGCCAGCCTTTTACCGCACCAGCGGTTTTAACCGTCCGGGCAATGCTTTTACCGGCAAGGCGGCAGAGGGCGAACTGGCCCCACTGCTGACCGCGCAGGAAATCGAAGATGTCGTGGCTTACCTTCAGACTTTGCAAGACTGATCTGTGACCAGCATACACACAGGAGATACTATGAAACTTACACGCAGACATACGCTCTTGATGGCGTTTGGGTCCGCTGTCGCAGCGATTTTACCGTTCCGGGCCTTCGCCGCTGTTGAGGACAATATCACAGCCTTTACCGGCGGTGCAGCTGTCGGAACCGGCGGTATCACTTTGATTGCCCCGGAGATTGCAGAGAACGGCAATACCGTGCCGATCGAAGTCAGCGCTCCCGGTGCCGAAGCGATCATCGTTTTCGCGGCAGGCAACCCGACGCCAGACGTTGCAACATTCAACTTTGGCCCGCTTGCGGCCCAGCAATCCGCGTCCACCCGTATCCGGCTTGCCGGAACACAGGACGTTATTGCAATTGCGCGGATGCCTGACGGCAGCTTTGTGCAAGCCAGTCAGGAAGTAAAAGTCACCATCGGCGGCTGCGGCGGCTGAGTGAGGGAAAGATAAAATGGCAGATAATGTAAAACCCCGCGTGCGCGTTCCCAGTGACGCAACAGCCGGCGAAGAAATCACGATCAAGACACTGATCAGCCACACGATGGAATCGGGCCAGCGCAAAGATGGCGACGGCAACCCGATCCCGCGGTCGATCATCAACCGCTTCACCTGCACCTTCAACGGCGAACCCGTCATTGATGTGACGATGGAGCCAGCGATTTCGACGAACCCGTATTTCGAGTTCCAGGCAATTGTTCCCGAAAGCGGAACATTTGAGTTCACATGGTACGACGACGATGGGTCTGTCTACACCGACAGCAAAGAGATCACCGTCGGGTAACGACAGTGTATGCGCCAGGGAGGGCCAATATCCATGAAATTACTGTTTAGAGGTGGGGTTGTCGCGGGCGCACTTTTTGCGGCTCTGGCGGCGCAGGCCGATGAAGAAGCAAATCTGGTGATCAACGGTGATATCGAGATCACTGTGCGCACCGACGCGCCCGAGCATGTCGCGCAACTTGGCACGATCTATTCAGGCTGGGTGTTCCGGTCTGACGAGACACAGTCGTTGCAGATGGATGACTTCGAAAATCCAGGCATGATTTTTGTCGATGACGCTATTGATGCCTGGAACACCGTGGATGGCACTGCAGGAAATTCATGCGCCGCCTGTCACGGAGAGCCAGAGAGCTTGGCCGGTGTACGTGCTGTTTATCCCAAGTGGAACGACGAGGCCGAAGAAGTGCGCACCATCGCGATGCAGGTCAACGGCTGCCGTACCGAACGGATGGGCGCCGAGGCTTGGAAATACGACGGCAAAGAAATGATCAACATGGAAGCCCTGATCGCATCGGTTTCGCGCGGGATGCCTGTTGATGTGGCCATTGATGGTCCTGCACAGTCCATGTGGGAACTGGGCCGCGAGATCTACTATACCCGCTTTGGTCAACTGGATCTGTCCTGTGCGAACTGCCACGAAGACAACTATGGCAACAACATCCGTTCGGACCATTTGAGCCAAGGTCAGATCAACGGCTTTCCAACCTATCGTCTGAAGAATGCGCAGCTTAACGGAGTACAATCCCGCTTCCGTGGTTGTATTCGTGACACGCGCGGCGAGACTTATGGCGTCGGCGTTGAAGAACTGATTGCTCTAGAGCTTTACGTGGCTTCACGCGGCAACGGGCTGTCGGTCGAAGGACCGTCTGTCCGCAACTAACCTCCCTGAACTGGCCGCGTCCGGGTAACCGGGGGCGGCCTTTCTTTTTCCTTAAACATTCAAAATACCGAATGTGAAAATCGAGAACTGGACAATAGAAATGATTTCTCGGCGTGATTTTTTGCAAGCCAGCATGGCCGCTTCGGCGATTGTCGGTGCTTCGGGGTTCGGCAACTGGGGCAAACTGGCCGCGCAGCAGGCGCTGAGCCAAAGTGATCTGCTCCAGTTTGACACCTTCGGAAATGTCTCGTTGATCCATATCACCGACATTCACGCCCAACTCAAACCGATCTGGTTCCGCGAGCCCGAGATCAATCTGGGTGTCGGCAGCAACAAGGGGCAGGTGCCCCACATCACCGGTGCCGACTTCCGCAAGCTTTATGGGATCGACGATGGCAGCGCGTCCCATTACGCGCTGAGCTATGACGACTTTGCTGCCCTTGGTCAGACCTATGGCAAGATGGGCGGTATGGACCGTGTTGCGACCGTCGTGAACAGCATCCGCGCGGATCGCCCCGATGCCCTGCTGCTGGATGGCGGCGATACATGGCACGGCTCTTACACCTGCCACAAGACCGCAGGGCAAGACGTTGTAAACGTCATGAATCTTCTCAAGCCTGATGCGATGACCTTCCACTGGGAATTCACGCTGGGGTCCGACCGGGTCCGCGAGATTGTGGGCGATTTGCCTTTCGCGGCACTGGGCCAGAACATCTTTGATGTGGAATGGGACGAACCGGCCGAGGACTTCGCGCCTTACCAATTCTACGAAACAGGTGGCGTCAAGGTTGCCGTGATCGGTCAGGCCTTTCCCTATATGCCGATCGCAAACCCCGGCTGGATGTTCCCTGAATACTCCTTCGGTATCCGCGACCAGCGCATGCAGGAAATGGTGGACGAGGTGCGTGGGCAGGGTGCCGAACTGGTGGTCTGTCTGTCGCATAACGGCTTTGACGTGGACAAGAAGATGGCAGAGCGCGTGACGGGGATCGACGTGATCCTTGCCGGTCACACCCATGACGCGCTGCCAGAGCCGGTTTTGATCGGCGAGACGATCATCATCGCCTCGGGCTCTAACGGCAAATTCGTCAGCCGCGTCGATCTGGATGTGCGGGACGGCCGGATGATGGGTTTCCGTCACAAGCTGATCCCGATCTTCTCGGACGTCATCACGCCCGATGCCGACGTGAGCGCCGCGATTGACGCGGAACGCGCGCCCTTCCTTGCCGACCTGACCGAAGTGATTGGCAAGACGGCAGACGACACGCTGCTTTACCGGCGCGGCAACTTCAACGGATCATGGGATGACCTGATCTGCGAAGCCCTGATTCAGGAACGCGACGCCGATATCTCGATGTCGCCGGGCGTGCGCTGGGGGCCGTCGATCATGCCGGGCCAAGAGATCACGCGCGAGGATATCTTTAACGTGACCTCGATGACCTATCCCAATGCGTACCGCACGGAAATGACTGGCGAATTCATCCATACCATTCTGGAAGATGTGGCCGACAATCTGTTCAATACCGACCCTTATTACCAGCAGGGCGGTGACATGGTCCGCATAGGCGGGATGGGCTACCGGATCGATATCAATCAGCCGATTGGCAGCCGCATTTCCGATATGACCCTGACACGCACGGGCGAGGCGATTGATCCCGCCAAGACCTATGTTGTCGCCGGTTGGGCCTCTGTCAACGAAGGCACCGAAGGCCCGCCGATTTGGGACGTTGTTGAAGATTACATTCGCAAGCAAGGCACGGTGTCGGTTGAACCCAACACCTCCGTGCAAGTCGTTGGCGCATAAGAAAAGAGGACCAGAGATGAGCGAGATTTACAAAGGTATGAAGCCGTCGCGCCGGAACTTTCTGCGCGGTGCCGCAGCGGGTGGTGCGGCCTTGGTGGGTGGTGCAGGCATGGCCCGCGCCGAAGGTGACCCCGCGATTTTGGAAAAACAGCCTTGGGCACAGTTCCTGGGCGCCGGTGTGGACGAGGCCCCATACGGGATGCCGTCAAAGTTCGAGGCGCATGTGCGCCGTCAGAACGTGCCGTGGCTGACCGCCGATCCGGTCAGTTCCATCAACTTTACGCCGCTGCATGAATTGGACGGGATCATCACGCCCAACGGTCTGTGCTTCGAGCGCCACCATGCGGGTGTGGCAGAGGTCGATCCCGGCGAATACCGCTTGATGATCAACGGTCTGGTGGACCGACCTCTGGTCTTTACCATGGAAGACCTGATGCGCTTTCCACGCGAAAACCACGTCTATTTCCTTGAATGTGCAGCCAATACCGGCATGGAATGGGCAGGCGCGCAGTTGAACGGCTGCCAGTTCACCCACGGCATGATCCATAACGTGATGTACACTGGCGTCCCGCTGCGGCTGATCCTGCAAGAGGCCGGTGTCAAGACCACAGGCAAATGGTTGCTGCCTGAAGGTGCCGATGCATCAGCGATGACCCGTTCGATCCCGATGGAAAAGGCGATGGATGACTGTCTTGTCGCCTTCAAGATGAACGGCGAGGCTCTGCGTCCCGAGCAGGGCTATCCTGTGCGCTTGGTCGTTCCCGGTTGGGAAGGCAATATGTGGGTCAAGTGGCTGCGCCGCATCGAAGTCGGCGATGAACCCTGGCACCACCGCGAAGAAACCAGCAAATACACCGATCTTCTGGCCAATGGTCAGGCGCGCCGCTTTACGTGGGAGATGGATGCGAAATCCGTCATCACCAGCCCCAGCCCGCAAAAGCCGATCACCCATGGCCCCGGTCCGGTTGTGATGACAGGCGTTGCGTGGTCCGGTCGCGGTACGATCCCGCGTGTGGACGTGACAATCGACGGCGGCATCAACTGGCACGCGGCGCGGATTTCAGGGCCGAGCCTGAACAAGTCGATGCACCGCTTTTATTACGAGTTCAACTGGGACGGCAAACCGATGCTTTTGCAAAGCCGTGCGCATGACAGCACCGGCTATGTGCAGCCTACGAAAGAACAGTTGCGCAGCGTGCGTGGCGAAAACTCAATCTATCACAACAACGGCATTCAAACCTGGGCCGTGGACGAACAGGGGGTCGCTGAAAATGTCGAAATCTCTTAAATTTCTGGCACCAATCGGCGCGGCTGTCTTGCTTGCTGCGCCTGCGTTTGCGCAAGACACGCTTGGCCTTGGCCGCGCGGCATTGCCCGAAGAGGTCGCGGCATGGGATATCGACATCCGGCCTGACGGTCTGGGGTTGCCTGTGGGCAGCGGCGATGTCTTTACCGGCGAAGAGGTCTTTGTCGAGAAATGCGCCGTGTGTCACGGTGACTTTGGCGAGGGCACAGGACGCTGGCCTGTTCTTGCTGGCGGTGCAGGGACTCTGACCAATAGGGACCCGGTCAAGACAATCGGGTCCTACTGGCCCTATTTGTCGACGGTCTATGACTACATCTACCGCGCAATGCCCTTTGGCGAGGCACAATCGCTGGAGCCTGACGAGGTCTATTCGATCACGGCCTATCTGCTTTACATGAACGATGTGGTCCCGGACGATTTCGAGCTGAGCAACGAAAACTTCCTCGAAGTGGAAATGCCCAACGCCGGCAATTTCTTCATGGATGATCGGGCCGAGACGGAACTGCCCGTCTTCTCTGCTGCGGTTTGCATGGAAAACTGCAAGGACAGCGCCGAAATCACGATGCACGCGAGTGTCTTGGATGTGACGCCAGAGACCGAAGACGTGGCTGTCACGCAAGACGCTGTGGTGGAAGAGGCCGCAGTTGTCGAGCCGGCGGCACCTGCCGTTGATCCCGCCTTGATTGCAGCGGGCGAGGGTCTTTTCCGTCAGTGTTCTGCCTGTCACCAGATCGGCGAGGGTGCGGTGAACCGGACCGGCCCTGCGTTGCACGGCATGATCGGCAGCACGATGGGGGCTGTCGAAGGCTTCCGCTATTCATCTGTGTTTCAAAATGCCGCCGCCGCTGGCGATGTCTGGACCGCCGAGAGCCTTGAAGCCTTCCTCGCCGATCCGCGCGGCACGATGTCTGGCACAAAGATGTCGTTCCGTGGCGTGCGCAACGCAGAGGATATTGCCGCGCTGATCGCTTATATGGAGAGCTTTGACGACTGATGGTGACGCGGCTCCTGACACTGGTTTTGATCACATTCGCCGGGGCTGCCCATGCCGATGCAGGTGGCGACCCAGAGCGGGGCGAAGACCTGTTTCGCCAATGCAGCGCCTGCCATCAGGTCGGGCCAGATGCGCGGGACACTGTCGGTCCGCATCTCAACAATATCTTCGACAGGTCACCGGGTTCCGCCGAAGGATATCGCTATTCTGCCGGTTTGACCCGGGCTGCGGCCGGTGGGCTGAAGTGGACTTTCGAAACACTCGACGCCTATGTGGAGAACCCGCGCGCCTTGGTATCCGACACCCGCATGGGATTTCGGGGCATGAAGGACCAGCAGGATCGCGATGATCTCTTGGCCTATCTGCGGCTTTTCTCGGCCAATCCGTCAAACATCCCAGAAGCCGCACCGACGTCTGTCGCGGTGGACCATTCCGTCGCCCCTGAAATTCTCGCGATCGTAGGGGATCCGGCTTACGGCGAATATCTGTCGGGCGAATGTACATCCTGTCATCAGGTCAGTGGCGCTGGCGGGGGGATCCCATCAATCACCAACTGGCCGGCCGAGAACTTCGTGACCGCCATGCACGCCTACAAGGTGGGAGTCCGCGTCAACCCTGTCATGCAGATGATGGCAGGGCGGCTGTCGGACGAAGAGATTGCAGCCCTTGCTGCATATTTCGAGAGCGTCAAATGAATGGCGCCTCAAACTTAGGGAGGAAGACATGACTTTTAACAGAAGGACGTTTCTTGGCACGGCTGTTGTCACTGCCGGCCTGCTATCCGCGCCGATGGTGCGCGCGCAAGGCAAACCCCGTGTTGTTGTGATCGGCGGCGGCGCGGGAGGCGCCACGGCTGCACGCTATATCGCCAAAGACAGTGCGGGAGCGATTGATGTGACTTTGGTCGAACCATCGCGCACCTATTACACCTGCTTCTTCTCAAACCTCTATCTGGGCGGATTCCGCGAGATGGGATCACTGGGCCATAGCTATGGCACGCTTGCCGCCGCTTATGGCATCAACGTCGTCCATGACTGGGCCATCGGTATCGACCGCGACGCCAAGACGGTGACGCTCGCAGGGGGTGCCAGCCTGCCTTATGACAAGCTGATCCTCTCGCCCGGTATCGACTTTGTCGATGGGGCCGTGCCGGGGTGGGATATTTCTGCACAGAACGCGATGCCCCATGCCTATAAGGCCGGATCGCAGACTGAACTGCTGAAAGCGCAGATCATGGCGATGCCGCAGGGCGGTGTCTTTGCCATGGTCGCACCACCCAATCCCTATCGCTGCCCGCCTGGACCATACGAACGGGTATCGATGGTGGCGCATCTGCTCAAGCAGAACAATCCAACCGCCAAGATCCTGATTGCCGATCCCAAGGAAAGCTTCTCAAAGCAGGGACTGTTCCAGGAAGGCTGGAGCACGCACTATGATGGCATGATCGAACGGATCGGGCCAGATTTTGGCGGCGCAGATGTCGCGGTTGATCCCGATGCCATGACCTTGTCGATTGACGGTGATGTCACCAATGTGGATGTCTGCAACGTGATCCCCGCCATGAAAGCAGGCCGCATAGCAGAGATCGCAGGCATCACCGAAGGGAACTGGGCCCCCGTGAACGCCGCCGACATGTCCTCGAAAATGGATGAGAATATCCACGTTCTGGGTGATGCGGCCGCACAGGGCGACATGCCTAAGTCCGGCTTCTCGGCCAATAGTCAGGCCAAGGTCTGCGCCAATGCTGTGCGCGGCGCGCTTACCGGTTCCACGATCTTTCCGGCGCGGTTTGCAAATACTTGCTGGTCGCTCATCGATACCAATGATGGCGTCAAGGTGGGGGCGACCTACGAGGCCACCGCAGAAAAGATCGCGCAGGTTGAGGGTTTTGTCAGCCAGACCGGCGAAAGTGCCGAATTGCGCGAAGCAACCTACCTTGAATCGGTCGGCTGGTACGACGGCATTGTCGCCGACATGTTCGGCTAGAACAGACGCGGGCCTTGATCTAAGTCAGGGCCCGTTTCCCCGAAATCTGCAAGACTCTCGCCAATGGAGGATGTGAAATGAAACATACAATTATCGGCGCGGTCATGGGTTTGCTGGCAACGCCTGTCGTCGCACAAGAGGCGGTCACCTATCCCTTTGATGGCAGCTTCGGCGATGCCGCCTTCTCGGTCGAGAATGCCATCATCGGAAGAGGTCTTGTGATTGATTATGTCAGTCATACAGGCGAGATGCTGAGCCGCACGGGGGCTGACGTGGGCAGCGATGTTCAACTGTTCGAGGCGGCGGACATCTTTCTGTTCTGCTCTGCCCAACTGTCGCGCGAGGTCATGGAGGCTGATCCGATGAATATCGCGCATTGCCCCTATGGGATCTTCGTGGCCGAGATGGATGGCGCGGTCATGATCGGTCACCGCACCTACCCGGAGGGCGAGATGCAGAAGGTGCAGACTCTTCTGGACGACATCATTCAAGAAGCAATTGGCGGCTAAGGAAGAGTATGGATTATCAGGGGTTTTTTGCGGCTGCTTTGACGCAGTTGCACGATGAAGGCAATTACCGCGTTTTCGCTGATCTCGAGCGGCATCGCGGGGCCTTTCCGAAGGCAACAAATCATGGCGAAAAGACCCGTGAAGTGACGATCTGGTGTTCCAACGACTATCTGGGGATGGGCCAGCATCCTGACGTGATCTCCGCAATGCATACGGCGCTCGACAAGGTCGGTGCCGGTGCAGGCGGGACGCGCAATATTTCCGGAACAACCCATCACCACGTCCTGCTAGAGGCTGAACTGGCGGATCTGCACGGCAAGGAAGCGGCGCTGCTGTTCACGAGCGGCTATGTATCCAACTGGGCCGCTTTAGGCACGCTCGCGTCGCAAATCCCGGACTGTCTGGTGCTGTCCGATGCGCTGAACCATGCCAGCATGATCGAGGGCATCCGCCACTCCAAAGCCGAGCGCCAAATCTGGCGACACAATGACGTGGAGCATCTTGAAGCGCTCTTGGCGGCACAGCCTTTGGAGCGGCCCAAGCTGATCGCCTTCGAGAGCGTGTATTCGATGGACGGGGATATCTCTCCGATTGCCGCGATTTGTGATCTGGCAGACAAATACAACGCCATGACCTATCTTGATGAGGTCCATGCCGTTGGCCTTTACGGTCCGCGCGGAGGTGGCATTGCCGAACGCGAAGGACTGATGGACCGTCTGACGGTTATCGAAGGGACGCTGGGCAAGGCCTACGGTGTCGTCGGCGGCTATATCGCTGCATCCGCCAGCCTGTGTGATTTCGTCCGCTCGTTTGCCAGCGGCTTTATCTTTACCACCGCCTTGCCGCCCGCCGTGGCAGCAGGGGCTGCTGCATCGGTCCGCCATCTGAAACAAAGCGAGGTGGAACGCACCGCGCAGCAAGAAAAAGTAGCGCAGGTGCGCGCGCGTCTTGATGAGATCGGTATCCCGCATCTCGACAACGAAAGCCATATCATCCCGGTGATGGTGGGCGATCCGGTCAAATGCAAATACCTGTCCGACATCCTGATGCGCGACCACGGTATCTATATCCAGCCGATCAATTATCCGACCGTGCCAAAGGGAACAGAGCGTCTGCGGATCACACCGTCGCCAGTGCATTCAGAGGCGGATATCGATCATCTGGTGTCCACGTTGGAACTGCTATGGCACCAGTGCCAACTGGCGCGGCTGCCCATGGCCGCGCAGTAGGGTTTGACCCAAGTCAAAGCTATTTCAGGCGCGGTCGGGTAGCACTAGCCCATAGCATCCAATGAGGCCGACCTATGTTTGAAGAGCTCATCACGCGTTACGGGGAAGGCGCTGTCCTGATGGCCGTGGGCGGTCTGGTCGGCGCCTTTTTTGGCGCGGCGGCGCAACACTCCCGATTTTGTCTGCGGGCAGCCACGGCAGAAGTGGCAGACGGCCAGCTTGGTCCGCGCGTCGCCATCTGGTTTATTGCCTTCTCGGCGGCTGTCTTTTCGGTGCAGGGTGCGATTGCAGCAGGCTGGCTGGATGTCAGCCAAAGCCGCCAGTTGGCGACAACCGGCAGCATGTCAGGGGCGATTATCGGCGGGCTGATGTTCGGTGTCGGGATGATCCTTGCGCGTGGTTGCGCCAGCCGGTTGCTGGTCTTGTCTGCCACCGGAAACCTGCGCGCGATCATGACGGGGTTGGTGCTTACGCTTGTGGCCCAATCCGCATTGCGCGGCGTGTTGTCGCCCTTGCGGGAAAACCTTGCATCATTGTGGCTGGTCGAAGGTGGTGCCACGCGCAGTATGCTTAGTCAGATCGGTATGTCATCAGGGCAGGCAACAGCCATCGCCGCCATCGCATTTGGTATCGCGCTGTTCCATGCCCGCCGCCAGAACGTCCAAACCAGCCACGCAATTGCAGCCGCGTGTGTTGGAGCGGCGATCGCGCTGGGGTGGATGGGGACCTATTTTGTGGCGATCAACTCTTTCGAGGTGGTCGCGATTTCATCCGTCACCTTTACCGGTCCGTCAACGGATACGCTCATGGGGCTGGTCAATAGTGCCCAACTCCCATTCGGGTTTGGCATCGGGCTGGTGCCTGGCGTTTTCCTTGGGGCAGGGGCCATGGCGCTGGCGACGGGAGAGGCCAAGATCCAGCGCTTTGGCGCAGACACCCCGATGGAGCGTTACCTGATCGGCGCTGTCTTGATGGGCTTCGGCAGTATGTTGGCCGGAGGCTGTGCTGTGGGCGCGGGCATGTCGGGCGGGGCGATCTTTGCGCTGACCGCTTGGGTCGCGGTGGGATGCATGTGGATCGGCGCGATGACGACCCACCGGCTGATGCAACGCGCGTCACTTGTCACCGCCTGAGCCTATTCGAATTCCATCTGCTCATAGACACGACCGGCATTCTTGGTGGCCAGTTCCTCGAAGGTGTCAAGATAGGCATAGGGGGACTGGTCCACATAATAGGCATCAGCCAAACCGCCACCGGCATCAATATGCGCGCCGATCTGCCCGCGCAGATATTCCAGATAGCCTTTGGTTTCGCGCCGCACGATATCCATATTCGTGGGGTGACCGTGGCCGGGGATGACATAGGTGGCATTCAGCGGTTCGAATGCCGTGTCCCAGGTCTCGAGCCAATCAGCGGTGTAGGTGTCCTCGAAGATCGGCAACATGCGTTCGTGAAAGGCCATATCGCCCGAAATCACAAGGCTTTGATTGGGCAACCAGACCACCACATCGCCGGCACTATGGGCAGGGCCAAGATAGCGCACCTCGATCCGGAAATCGCCCAGTTCAAGGATGTATTCATCTGCAAAAGTCTGGGTCGGGCCTTGCAGGAACGTGCCTGCGGCCTTGTCGCGATTGACCTGTTTCATGCTTTCGAGAATCTGAAAGCCGTTCTCTTCAAATTCCGCTGCGGCGTCTTCATGGGCGATGATCGGAACGCCTTGTTCGGCCCAATAGGAGTTGCCCAGCATCGCGTGGCCTTGACCGTTTTCATTGATCACCAGAACAACGGGTTCGTCGGTCCGCGCCTTGATTTCCTCATGCAGGGCTTGGGCCAGGATATAGGCCCCGCCGCCGTTGATCACCACAACGCCTTCGCCGGTAATGATGAAGCTCAGGTTGTTGTTATGCCCGCTGTTTTCATAGGTGGGTGGGGCGGTGGCCCCGATCGCGCTAAAGACGCCGGGGATGAACTCGACCGGCGCGCTGTAGAGCGCGGAGCCGGGGTACTGATCGGCGATGTTTTCATTGGCCAAGGCGGTGCTGGCCCAGAGTGCTGTCACCAAGACCGCAAGCGGTCTCATTGCTCTTCACCGACAAAGACAAAGCCGTCGCCGCTGCGGTCTGCACGCCCCAAACCACCACCCGGCAAATGGAACCCGATCAGGCGCATCTGCGCGTCGCTGAGTTGGTTGAGCAAGGATACACGGGTCTCGGCGGCCAGCTCCGCATCCTGATCCGAGCCCGAGAGCCAAGTGGGTTTCTCAAAGGCGACATGGTGGTTGACGATGCTGTCGCCCACGATCATCAGGCTTTCGTCGCCCATGCGGACCTCGAAAGACATATGGCCCGGCGTGTGCCCCGGCGTCAGACGCGATGCGACACCCGGCAGGATTTCCTGATCGTCGTCAAAGAGCATGATTTGCGCCTCAAGCTCTGCCAGACGGTTCTTGGCCCCGACGGCAAAGGTTACACGGCCAGCATCGATCGTCGAAACGGTATCGGGATCGGTCCAGTAGTCCCATTCCGCGCGCCCGATATGATAGGCCGCATCAGGGAACATCAGGTCGCCAAAATCATCCAGAACACCCCAAAGGTGATCGGGATGGGCATGGGTGAAGACGACGTCTGTCACCTCGCTTGGATCAAGGCCGAGCGCGTCGAATGCATCCAGAAGCTTGCCTGCGGTGGGCATGAATTCCTGCCCCGCCCCCACATCAAACAGCACCGTGCGGTCACCGGAGCGCAACAAGGTCACGTTGCAATCAGGTTCCAGCGTGTCACCGGTCAGCCCGTAGCGTGCCAAGATTTCGTCAGCGCCCTGTGGTGGCGTATCACCCAGTGAAAAGCTTTTGGGCAATACAAGGTTGCCGTCGCTTAGGGTATCAAGAGTGACGCCGCCCATTTGCAGCGTGGTTTGTGCCCAGATGCGCGCGGGCAGAGCGGCAGAAAGCCCCGCCGCCAAGCCGCATCGCATCGTTTGCCTGCGTGTGAGAAACATGACGATCCTTCATATTCTAATTATTGAATAATATAGAAGTGCACGCGCGTTTGAAACTGTTTTCTGACCCTTTTCAGCAAACAAATAGTGTTCGGGAAAAGCCCTCTAGGTGGTTTATGGCCAGACATATCTGTCGCGATCCCCAAAAAGGCGGCCGGGCCTATCTGTCGTGACAACGGGTCGCTGCCCATACTCGCACGCCGGCATTTGTTCAAAACCGCGGCGACCCGTTGTCTGGTTTGTACGCCTTACTTGATCTTCTTTCCTGCAATCGCCACTGCGGGCTTGGCCGAGAGGGCGTTGGCGGTGGCAGAAACCTTTGGTTTCTCTTGCTTGGGTTTCTTGCTCTCTTTGTTGCTGTTTTTGCCTTTGGCCATGGTCTGTCCTTTCAAAATGCAACGATCCGATGCCGGAATGGCAGGGGTTGGCTGCGGTAGGCACTGGCTGCCAGTCAATGACAGCCAGCGGAATGTCGTCGTGCGCTAAGTCGGATGAGTGTCCTTTTTGGCGTCTTCATCCAACGCCCGTTGCTGGCCACGCGAAACAGTTGTGATCGGTGACTGAAACATCCTGTTTGCGGTTCCAAGGTCTTCGGTCGACTTGATGGCGGTCCACTGCAAACCGGTGATATCCAGAACATCCACGACCGTGCCCTTGTCCACCAGCCGCGCATAAGCGGCTTCATTGGGTGCTTTCAGGTTGCCGGGGTTTTCCATCATCAGGGCAAGCTCCGCGAAAACGAGGGGGCCGGTCCGCGCGCTGATCTTTTCGATCCCCACTGCACGGCCCAACGCCAGCTTGGGATCAATGGCGCGCGCGACATCGATCACATGCATGTCCTCATCCACGAGAACCTGCAATGCCCCCTCTGCAAGGGACAGATCGCGCGTGACGCACAGGACATTGGGCAGTTCCATGTCGACAAGCTGGCGCAGGATTTTGACCTCGAAAACCAAGTCGGCATCGAAGGTGACGAAGGCCGCCGTTCCGACGGCAGAGGCGGCCAGCATCAATGCATAAGCTGTATCGGTCTCGCGGTATCGTGTGTTGATCACATAGGTGATGCGAATACCGCGAAAGGTCTTGTTGAGAACCTGCCTGATCTCGTCCGCCCTGGGACCAAGGACAAGAACAAATTGCGATATGCCGCAGCTGAGGCAGTTGCGGATCATACGTTCCAGAATAACGGTCCCGCCGACATGCAACATGCAGGTGGCACTGCTATCCGTCAGCGGGCCAAGCTGTGCACCGGCATCAGCGGCAAGGATGACGGCCATTGGTGGACGGTTGATTTCATAGTTCATGGTGCGCAAGCCCCTGATATATATATTAGATAAATGAAATTGAGGATCGAGCGCCTATCGCGCAGGGCCAGTCGCTCAGGTGGATTGGCGGGCTTTGACCGCAAGGGCTTTCGTCCCGCCGGTCGCGCAGCAACACCTGTGCAAAGCAGGACTTGAGGTGGTCAAACAGGACGGAGCGTCCGCAGTGCCCGGACGCACCAAATATCATGTTCGGCGAACAGAATTGCCACCCGCAACAATCTTGTTGATCAGTGTGGCGACAGCCTTATGGCTTGCGATTTCAGCCTCGGACCCACCGGCATTCTCGTGCGAGGCGGCTGCATCTTCAAGAATGCCCATGATCTCGCGTTCGGGCAAGATATTTGCGTCGTTCAGCGCCAGTAACAGGGCTTCGCAAATAGAAAGCGCCGCGATGCCAGAATATATGTTATGATCCGACATCAGGTATTTGCCTCTCTGGATTAATTGCTTGGGAAGGACGCTTCATCGCCTTGATCCAAACTCTCAAATAATGTGGCGCCGTGTACTGATCGACATCAGTTGAGGTCGGTTTTTGTTTGGTAAGTCATAAATTTTTTCGTCCAATTAGGGAAACATATGAAGAACGAGCCTCTTCTCCGCAAACTGGGTGCCTTTGTTGCTTTGTCCGAGGCTGAGATCAGCGTGATTGATCGGCTTCACAAGCGCCGCAGGACTTTTGTTGCCGGACGCGATCTGGTGCATCAGGGGCAGTCGGATCAGGCTGCATATATCCTGATGTCGGGGTGGGCCTGCTCTTACAAGATCTTGCAGGATGGCCAGCGTCAGATAGTCGATTTCCAGATCCCCGGTGATTTTCTGGGGCTCCGCAGCGTGCTGCTCCATATGTCTGATCATAGTATCGAGCCGGTCACGGATATCGAGGTGACTGAAGTCCATGTGTCTGATCTTTTGGGGGCCTTTGCGCAGACGCCCCGATTGGCGACCGCCGTACTTTGGGCCGCGTCGCGTGACGAGGCGATGGTGGTCGAACATCTTGTCGACATCGGGCGCAGGGACGCTGCTGAACGGATGGGGCATTTCCTGCTGGAACTTGGCTCACGGCTCACTCTGGTCGGCATGGGCAGCAAGGCGGGGTATGATTGTCCGTTGACCCAGTACCTTTTGGCGGACGCCATGGGGCTGAGTGCCGTTCACGTCAATCGGGTGCTGCGGCAGCTGCGCGAGGCGGGTTTGGTCACATTCCGGGATGGTCATGTGACGTTCGACAACTACGAGCGGTTGACAGAGTTTGCAGATTTCGATCCGACCTATCTGGATCAGATCGGACCGCTTCTTGCATGACCCTGGCGACGGCTCAAAGCCTGCCAAGCAGCATCAGCACAACCACAATGATCAGCACGGCACCAAGAACGCCGACACCAGAGTTGCCAAAGCCGTAGCCATAACCACCGATGCGCCCGCTAAAGCCACCCAGAAGGGCGATAATCACAATGATTAACAGAATGGTGCCAAGTGACATGATGTATTCTCCTGTAAAAAGGCGTGGCGTCAAAGACGCTGTCGGCCCATGCAAATGCTTCTGGCCTATGGCCGCAGCAATTAATTTCCTTCGATAGACATGCCATTCTCGTCAAGGTGACTGTGCACTTCCAAAGTCAGTTGTGTCGGCTGATCCCAGACAACATCGAGCGCCGTGTTGATCGGTGGCAGTACCTGATCGGCAAAGACCACATCCACAACCGCACCCCTGACCGCATGCACAATGCCGCAGCCGTTCTGTGGTGTATCGGCTTGGGTATCGGGTTTTTGCATCTGTTTGGGGTCTTTCCAGCGGGAGCGGGTAACTGCGTCCTTCAGCCTAGGTGAAGGGAGCGGCGTCTGTGCTGATCGGTGTTAGTGCGCAGCTGCATGTCGTTGATCTGCCCGCCGCAAAAGACAGCCCGATGTCCCCCATGCTAACCCCGATCAGTGTGCAAAGTGCTGCTTTGATCCAGACTCGCGGCACATGGCCAGTAATGGCAGCGCCACCAAAGGAGGTTCGACATGATTGGGTATTTCGCAAATATTGAAGATCTGACAGAGCAGAACAGCAACTTTCGGCAGGTCCTCTATTCCGGCACCAAGTTGCAACTGGTGCTGATGGCACTGGCTCCGGGAGAAGAAATCGGTGGCGAGATCCACGCAGAGACGGATCAGTTCTTCCGGATTGAAGAGGGTGAGGGACGCTGTGTCATTGATGGAAAGACCCACAAGATCGCAGCGGGTGACGGCATTGTTGTGCCGGCAGGCGCACATCACAATGTGATCTGCACGGGCCATCGTCCTCTCAAGCTTTATACGATCTATGGCCCCGCGCATCACCAGGATCAACTGGTCCAAAAGACCAAGGCCGAAGCGGATGCATCCGACGAATCATTTGGCGGCCAAGCCACCGAACCGGCCGCAGAGGTCGTGCGGGTCTAATGAGGCGCGCGCAAGACCCATCGCTGCCTGCCTAACGGTCAGGTGGCGTCCAGTCCGACGTGATGCCCGCCTTGTTGCGACGCAGCCGCAAAGCAAGGCCGACAAAGACGCCCACACCAATGGCGACTGTCAGATCAGCAAAGACCGTCAGGAACAGGGTCAACAAAAGCAAGATCCGGTCCGCGGTCGGGGTTTGCATATAGCTGCGCCATTTGTGCGGCTCGCTCATGTTCCACGCGGTCAGGATCAACAATCCGGCCAGCGCAGGCATCGCAAGATAGCCCGCAAGAGGGGCCGCCAGCAGCATGATCAGAAGAATGGTCAAGGCGTGCACAATACCTGCGATGGGGGTCTTGCCGCCAGCGCGGACATTCGTGGCGGTGCGGGCAATGGCGCCGGTCGCGGGCAGACCACCAAACAGAGCGGAACCGATATTGGCAAAGCCCTGCGCGAGGACTTCGGCGTTCGGCCTGTGGTGCCCTCCGATCATCTTGTCCGCAACCATCGCCGAGAGTAGCGATTCAATGCTGGCAAGAAAGGCGATGACCAGCGCCGAGGGCAGCAATTCCTGCATCCGTTCCACGCTGATCTGCGGAAAGGCCGGAACCGGAAGCGTCCGCGGCAAGGGGCCGAACTGGGAAAAGATCGTTTCGACCGGCAGGGCAGCCACGGCGACCAAAGTTGATGTCAGACCGACCGCAACGATCAGACCGGGAAACTTTGGCCACAGACGGCGCAGCACGATGATCAGGACCATCGTCGCCAGACCGATCCCAAGGGCAAAGGCACTGACGCTTTGGCGCGCCAGCCAAAGGGCTTCGATTTTCGCGATAAAGTCTGCCGGTACTGCCGCCATCGACAGGCCAAGCAGGTCCTTGATCTGGCTGACGGCAATGATGACCGCAATCCCGATGGTAAAGCCATTAATGACTGGTTCAGGCACATAGGCCACGAGATTGCCCGCTTTGAGATACCCGGCGATCAGCATGATGATGCCAGCCATGAATGTCGCAAGCACAAGCCCGTCATAGCCATGTTCGGAAATGACACCAAAGACGACGACGATAAACGCGCCTGTCGGCCCGCCGATCTGCACGCGGCTGCCGCCAAGAAGCGAGATCAGGAACCCCGCGACGATTGCGGTGACGATTCCTTTTTCAGGGGCAGCTCCCGAGGCGATGGCAATCGCAAGGCTCAGGGGCAAGGCGACCATCGCGACGGTCACACCCGCAACAAGGTCGCTGGCAAATTGCGCGCGGGTATATGTTGGCAGTGTGGTCAGGATTTTCGGCTTCATGGACAGACCTTACCTTTTGGCGCGGAAACGCAATCAGCCGTGATCAAGGCAGACCAAGGTTCATCAGCAGCTTTGCATCGTCCCGTGCCGCCCTTCAACATGCCTTATCCCGTCAAAACCCCATCCCCGACCATCAACTGGCGTCGGCACAGGTTAGCGATCTTCTCGTCATGGGTCGAAATCAGAAAGGTCGTCCCTTCCTCGCGATTGATCTGGGCAATAAGCTCCATGACCTGCATCGCCGAGGCGCGGTCCAGATTGCCGGTGGGTTCATCTGCCAAGACCAGTTCGGGGCTGTTCATCAATGCACGCGCAACCGCGACGCGCTGCTTTTGCCCGCCCGAGAGTTTCGTCGAAGGAAAGTCGATCCGCTCTTGCAGTCCCATGCGGACCAAAAGATCGCGACCGCGCGCGCGGGCGGCGGGGCTCTCGCGTCCTTCGCGCACAGCGGTGGGAAAGATCACATTCTCCAGCGCCGTAAAATCGGGCAGCAGATTGTGAAACTGGAACACAAAACCGATATGCAGATTGCGAAAGGCCGTCAGTTCCTTGTCCTGTGCTGCGATCAGATCCTGCCCCAGCATGTGATAGCGGCCCGATGTGGGCTTCATCAATGTCCCAAGGATCGTGAGCAAGGTGCTTTTGCCGGACCCCGAAGGCCCCAGCAAAGCGGCCATCTCGCCCTTTGCAAGGTCCAGCGACAAGCCGCGCAGAACCTGCGTTGCGACATCGCCGGTCCCGAAGGTCTTGACCAGATCCTTGACGTCAAGCAGCGCCGTCATTGCCCGATCGCCGTAACCGGATCGACATTCGCCGCAGCGCGCGCGGGCAGGATCGAGGCAAAGATTGCGCCGATCACGGTCAGGGTGATCGCGAGTCCATAAGACCCCTGTGTGATGTCCATCGGCAGCGTGCCTGCCCGAAATGCATCGCGGGATGGAAATGGCAATAGGGCCAGATAGCCCAATGAGGCACCCATAAGCCCGCCCATCAATCCGACCAATGCACCTTGTGTCACAAAGACGAAGACTACAAATCCCCGCCCGGCACCCATTGCGCGCATGATCCCGATCTCGGGACGCCTGCGGTACGTCGACAGCAAAAGCGCAGAGGCAACCCCGATCACGATGGTGATCAGCGCAAAGGTTTTCAGAAAATAGCCCGTCTGCGCCTGCGCGTTCAGCGCCTCCATGAGCTGCTCGGCACCGTCTGTCCAAGGCACCGCATCCAGACCAGTCAGGCTCACGATATGGCGGGCCGTGGCATCTGCCATATTCAGATCGTCCAGCTTGATCTCGATCTGCGTCACCCCTTGCGGCATGGCAAATAGGGTGCGTGCGGTCGAAAGGCTGACAAAGGCGCGCGCGCCATCCATGCCGCCGTTGCCGGTTTCAAAGATGCCGCTGAGCGTCAGGGCCGCACTCACGCCTTGGGAACTTTGCAGGCGCAGCGTTTGCCCAAGCGACAAGGCCAGATCGTCGGCCAGATCTGTCCCTAGCACGATCAGCCCAGAGCCAAGCCGTGCAGAGCCTTCGATCATATAGCTTTCAAGGTCGAGGATCGCGGATTCGCGCCCCGGTTCCACGCCGGTCACGCTGACCTGCGAAACCTGCCCGCCCCGTGTCAGGAAACCGGCACCATTGATCTGCGGCGATACGGCTTTGACCCCGGGTACTGCGGCGATCAGGGGAAGCCAGGTTGCCGCCTCGGCCAAAGTTGCGGTGCGTGTTTGTCCACGTTCCGTGACCACCAGCATATGCCCGTCCGCCGTGACCAAGATGGCCGGATCATCACTTTCGGCCGCGATCGTGATATGGGATAGATCGCCGACGGTGCGCGACAATATGAATTCGGCCAGTCCGCCGATCAGGGCCGACATGAAGATGAAAATAAAGACACCCACGGCGACGCCCGTGACCAAAAGCACCGTCTGCCCCTTGTTTGCGGTCAGGTATCGGGCCGAAATCTTGAAGGCATAAAGCATCAGGGTTGGTCCGCCGCAACGGCCTGCCCGGCGATGATGCCATTGGCATCGGCAATGACCATGTCCCCTTCCGACAGGCCAGACGACACGATCAGCCGGGCAGCAGGCCAATCCACGACTGTGACCGGTTGGAACACCGCGCTCCCGTCCTTGAGCACAAAAATGCCTGTCTCGCCCGCATCGGTTTGCAGGGCGGTGCGTGGAATGGTCAGTGCGGCTGCGCGTTGCTCGACGATGATATTGGTGGCGACGGTCAGTCCGATCGGGGCTGTGACCGGTGCATCAAAAGCAATTTTCACGGCAAGCCCGCCGGTGGCGGCATCGACCCTCGCCGAGACAAATCCCACGTGACCATCGCGCTTGACGGTTTCGCCCGCCAGTTGCAGCACCGCTGGTTGGTTGCGCGCGATCTGGGTGGCATAGGCTTCATCCACATCGGCCTCGACCACCAGATCGGTCAGATCCGCAAGTGTCATCAAAGCGGTGGTGGGTCCGGTCAACTGCCCGACTTCGGCATCAAGAACAAGCACGGTGCCCGCGATGGGCGCACGCACTGTGTAATTGGCCAGTGCGACTCGGGCCTGATCGAGTGCTGCAGTTTGAATGGCCACGTCCTGTGCCGCGATTTCGACAGCATGGGCATTGCTTTCCAGTTCGGTTCTGGTGATGTTCGGGCCCAAGGACAACGCCCGATCATAAACCTCTTGTGCTTGCTGCTGGCCGATCAGCGCGGCATCAAGCCCGGCCAATGCTTGCCGGACGATGGTGTTTTGCGCTTCCGCGTCCACCCGCGCCAGCACTTGATCCACAGTCACCACATCGCCTTCGTCCACCGCAAGGGTGATGAGCCTGCCGGTGACAACAGGCCGAATTTCGACAGAGTCCACCGCAGCGATCCGGCCATTGACCGCAAGCACCCGTGTGACCGGGGCGAGGGCGGCCACCTCGACCGCAACCGGCAGCGGACCTGCCATCCAGAATTGCGTATAGGCAAGGGCGGACAGGGCGATGACACCGACACCTGTAGCGCCCCAAAGCCATAACCGCCGCTTTGGTTTGCTGTCAGGCTGCGCATGGCGCAGGGCAGGGAGAGGCGGTTCCGAGGCAGGTTGGCGCGACTCTGCCTCTGTGGCGCTCCCTTTTTGTGAAGCCTGTTGAACTGCGGTCAATATAGTGCCCTTTCCTCATGACGGCAGCGACCGGGTACGCAATGCGCGCCAGCCGATTTCCTTTGGGTCATATTAGCCCCACTCATTTTCCATGTACTGACATGGATCAATGACGACACCGGAAAGGACATGTCATTCCAAAGGCAGAGCCGTGCGAACCCGATGGTTTCTTCAAAGACCATGCGCGCGGCGCAAGAAGGAGGCGGGATGTCCAACGACCCTTATGACGTGCTGGGCCTGACCAAGTCGGCGACCGCAGCCGAGATCAAGAAGGCCTACCGTGAGCATGTGCGCAAGAATCACCCTGATCTGCATCCAGATGATGCCGGTGCAGAAGCCCGGTTCAAGGCAGTCGCCAATGCCTATGAGCTGCTGAAGGACCCAAAGACCCGCGCCCGCTTTGATGCCGGAGAGATCGACGGACTTGGCGCAGAGCGGCCGCAACGCCAGTATTACCGCGATTTCTCGGACGCTCCCGACAATAGCTATCAACAACGACAGGGCTTTGGCCCCAATGTCGATCCGGCCGACATCTTTGCCGAGATTTTGCGAAACAGGGGCCGTCAGAGTGCCAGAGATGACTTTGCAAGCGGGTATCAGGCCGGTGGGGCGGATCTGCGCTATCGGCTGGAAGTGTCCTTTCTCGATGCGGTGCGCGGCAATGAGGTCTCGATCACTTTGCCTGATGGCAATAGCCTGGCGGTCAAGATTCCGCGCGGCACAGAGGATGGCCAGACCCTGCGCCTGCGCGGCAAAGGATCACCCGGCTTTGGCGGCGGTCCGTCCGGGGATGCGTTGATCACCATCCTCGTGCGCGCCCATCCGGTGTTTCGGCGGGAGGGGGACGATATTTTCGTTACCCTTCCCATTACGATCGACGAGGCTGTTCTGGGCGCAAAGGTGACCGCGCCCACCATTGATGGCCCCGTCGGCCTGACCGTGCCACCGGGTGCCAGTTCCGGCCGCGTTTTGCGGCTACGAGGTCGCGGTGTGACGCGGGCAGGCCAAAAGGCCAAAGGCGACCAGCTTGTGGACCTCAAGATTGTTGTGCCGTCCGATCCGGACGCGCAATTGCGCGATTTTCTGGCCGAGTGGCGCAAGGCCCACGCCTTTGATCCAAGGGCCGATCTGCTGAAAGGGGCACAGACATGACACAGCTTTTCTCTGAAGACGACGTCGTCGTGACAGTCACGCGATTGACCCGCAGTCAGTTGACGCAGTTCATCGAAGACGCCTTTGTCAAGCCAGAGCGCGGACCAAGCGGCTACCTGTTTCGCCCGATCGACATCGCGCGGCTCGAACTTTTGTGTGATTTGTCGCAGGATCTTGATCTGGATCAGACCGCGCTTGGCATCGTTGTCTCGCTTCTCGACCAGTTGCACGCCGCGCGGCAAGACCTTGCCGCGATGGCGCTGGCAATAGAAAGGCTGCCCGCTGATGTGCGGGCACGCCTTGGCATTTCGCTCAGGCAGCTTTGAACTGCGCTGCGGGGCAGTCCGCCGCGCCCGTGGGCAGGGTTCAGACCTTGTTGGTCTTGATGCCGAAGATGCTGTAAAGCGGGCAACTGCCCATCAAAGCCGTCAGCACCAGAACCGCCCCGACGGCGAGCGATACATAGACCGCAAAGCTATTGTCGAAGATGGACAGGTTCGCGACAAACGGGGTCAGCAACAAAGCAAGCCCCACGACAATGCGAATGACTTTGTCTGTCGTTCCAACATTTGTGGACATGATGGTTTCTCCTCAATTCAAGTTCTGTCGCAGCCAGAGCACACGAGCCCAACGCTGCGATCGACCCATTTGACCATGTTTTTTGTCAACAGTAATTGACCTAGATCAGTGCAGGCCGCTTCGCAAAGAGACAGGGTTGGGCTTGTTACTGGTCAGGTGGCGCTGTGTGATGTCAGGTTTCGATCTGGTGTCTTGCGGCGCGGTCCCGATGGGCAACTGGCGCGGTAACACCCACATTTTTTCAGAGAATGGACACAAAATGTCACTAGATCACAAAACGACCACCAGTGGCGCGGCCAGCGGTGATTTCGAAGCGGTCAGCCAGCAGTTGGCAGCGCTGCGGGAAGATATGTCGCGGCTTGCGGAAACAGTGACCGGGATCGCAGGACGCCGCCGGGACCATCTGGTGTCCGACATCGCAGAAGGATTTGACGAAGCCAAAAACTATGCAGCAAGCACCGGCAAGTCCGCGGAACACCAGCTTGAGGTATCCGTGGCCGCGCATCCTTTGCTTGCAGTAGGCCTTGCCGCGGGCGCAGGTCTGCTAGTCGGTGCTATGTCGCGGCGTTGAAACGTTTTTTCGCGCAATTGATCAGCGATCTCGAAACAGCTGGCCGAGACAGGGTGCACAGGGTCTTGTGGCACATCTATCTGGGTTTGGCCTGCTGTCTTCTTGCGGTCGCGGGCTTTGGGTTCATGATCGCGTCAGCGTTCATGGCACTCAGCACCGTATTGGGTGCGCAAACAGCGGCACTTTGCTTGGGCTTTGTCTTGCTGGTCCTGGGGGGGCTGCTTTTGGCTTTGTCCAAAAGAGGTGCATCACGAACCCCTGCGACTACACCGGATCAGGCCGCCGTCACCCCACCTCAGGCGGATATGGCGGAGGCGGGTTCAATCATAGCGTTTACCGCAGCATTTGTACTTGCCAGATACTTGGCCTACGATAAACGGGACTGAACGAAAAGGTGCGCGTCTTGACCGGACACGACAAGATGCATGGTTCTGCCTCATCCGCTCCCGCCGCATTCATCGTCTCGGGGTCACGGTTAGAGGTCACAGGCGATCTGCATATCGACGCCTTGCAGCGCCTTGACCTTGGCGAACTTTGGCGCATGGCAGAGCAGGCTTTGGTGATTGATATCAAAGGGCTCACACGGATCGACACGGCCGGGGCCTGGGTTCTCGTTGACCTGCAACGGCGGGCCAGTTTGAATGGGCATGAGCTTACAATCGAGGGGGCAGGTGATGCGCAGGCGCAGTTGATTGACGTCGTGCGCCAGAACATGCCCCCACAGGATACAAAGGTACCACAGGCCAAAACGCTGCCCGACCGGCTTGCGGCATTTGGTGAACTGGTCGTCACCTCTTTGGGTAAGGCCGTCGATCTGATCGCTTTTCTGGGTCAGGTCGTTGCCACCATAGCGACGATCATCCGCCATCCAAGCCGTTTGCGCCTGACCTCACTGGTGCATCATTGCCAGCAAGTTGGGTTTGATGCTGTCCCCATTGTAGCCCTTATGGCCTTTTTGATCGGCGTGGTCCTCGCATTTCAGGGGGCAGCACAGTTGCGCCAGTTCGGGGCCGAGGTCTTTGTCGTTGATCTGATCGCGATTTCGGTCTTGCGCGAACTTGGAATCCTGTTGACCGCGATTATCGTCGCGGGGCGCTCGGGGTCGGCCTTTACAGCCGCTATTGGCACGATGAAGATGCGAGAAGAGATCGATGCGATGCGTACGATCGGGCTTGATCCGGTGACGATTCTTGTGGTGCCACGGGTCTTGGCGCTGATCATCATGCTGCCCGCCTTGGGGTTTATCGCCGACATCTCTGGTTTGGTCGGCGGGGCGGTTATGTCGTGGATCGAATTGGGCGTCTCGCCTGCCGTGTTCCAGTCACGCTTGGTCAGCAATACCGATGTCTGGCATTTCTCGGTCGGGATGATCAAAGCACCGTTCTTTGCCCTGATCATCGGAATCGTCGGCTGTTACGAGGGCATGATGGTCGGCGGCGATGCGGAATCGCTGGGGCGGCGGACCTCTATCTCGGTCGTGCTGTCGATCTTTCTGGTGATCGTCATGGATGCAATGTTTTCGATCTTCTTTGCCGTGGTGGGGGTATGATGCGCGCTGAGTCCGATGATCATATCATCCGTGTCCGCGGTCTTGTGACCCGGTTCGGGGACCATACGGTCCACGATGGGCTGGACCTTGATGTCAAGCGCGG
Organism: Yoonia sp.; assembly: GCF_030731595.1. Classification (GTDB taxonomy): domain Bacteria; phylum Pseudomonadota; class Alphaproteobacteria; order Rhodobacterales; family Rhodobacteraceae; genus Yoonia. The sequence continues at coordinate 71,590 of NZ_JANQTS010000082.1, read as the reverse complement.
CGAGATTATCGGGGTCGTGGGTGGCTCCGGCTCTGGCAAATCGGTGCTGTTGCGCGCGATTGTGGGCCTGCTCAAACCCGCTGAAGGCCAGATCGAGGTCTTCGGGCAAAGCGTCCGGGACACGTCAGAGCAAGACTACAGGGAATTGCGCCGTCGGTGGGGAGTGATGTTTCAGGATGGCGCGCTGTTTTCATCGCTGACGGTGCGCCAGAATGTCGAGGCGCCCATGCGCGAACAACTGGATCTGGATGATGATCTGCGCGCCATGCTTGCGGGCATCAAAGTGCGCATGGTGGGTTTGCCAGAAAATGCGCTGGGCAACTATCCGTCAGAGCTTTCTGGCGGTATGCGCAAACGTGCGGGGTTCGCGCGTGCCATCGCATTGGACCCTGAAATCGTGTTTCTGGACGAACCCACAGCGGGTCTTGACCCGATCGGGGCTGCGGCCTTTGATATTCTGATCAGGAAGTTGCAGGCTGCACTTGGACTGACGGTCTTTCTGGTCACGCATGATCTGGACAGCTTGTATGCGATCTGTGATCGGGTGGCGGTGCTGGCAGACAAACGTGTGATCGCAGTGGGGACGATGCAGGATATGCTGGAGGTCGATCACCCTTGGGTGCGCGAGTATTTCGCAGGCCCGCGTGCGCGCGCAGCCATGGTATCAGCGGAAGGGACAACATAATGGAAACCCGCGCCAACTATATCCTGATCGGGGCCTTCACTCTTCTTGCGATGATTGGCACGTTGGGTTTCTTTGTCTGGCTGGCCAGTGTCCAGATCGACCGGCAATATGCGACCTACGGGATACTGTTCGATGATGTCTCGGGGCTGGATCCGTCTGGCGACGTCTTTTTCAACGGGATTTCCGTGGGGCGCGTCATTGGTATTGAAATCGACAGCCAGGACCCTTCGCGCGTCCTGACGACGGTGGAAATCAGCGCTGCAACACCTGTGCGGTCCGACACCGTCGCACAACTGCAATCGCAAGGTGTGACCGGTGTCGCCTCTATCTCTTTGTCGGGCGGGACCCCGGAGGCTGCGCCTTTGGTTACGGAAAGAAACGGGATTCCGATCATTCCTTCGCGCCGCTCGACCGTGCAGACACTTGTCGAAGATGCGCCCGACCTGATCGCCGATGCGGCACTGCTGCTGGAGCAACTCCAAGGGCTCGTGAGTGAAGAAAACCGCCTGCATGTGACAAGTCTCTTGCGCAATCTGGACACCGCGTCGGGACAACTTGAACAAGCACTCTCCGACTTCTCGGCCATCACCGGCACGGTCAGCGATGCAACCGCCCAGATCGCAGAGTTTACAGCAAGGATGGATAACATCGGCACAGCGGTGGAGGCGACGCTGGAGCGGACAGATGCCGCGCTCTTGTCCGCTCAGGGGGCGTTTGATGCAGCGGATCGCACGCTGGCGACCACCGCAAGCGCCATTGACAGCGCGGGCAGCGCCTTTGACCAAGCGGACCTGCTCATGCGCGAACAGGTGCCCGATATCCTGCGGCAGGTTTCAGAGGGTGTGGCCGGATTGAACACGGCCGTTGCCAATATCCAGCAGCGCTCGGAACAGGCGCTGGACGGCTTTGGAGAGACGGCCCAACTGCTTAACATGCGATTGACCGAACTCGAACAGACCTTGCTGGACGCCAATACCGCCTTTGTTGCAGTCACCCAAGCGTCGGACGGTTTTGATACATTGGTCAATGGTGACGGTGCGCTGATGGTGGTCGAGGCGCGTGATGTGCTGGCGCTGGCCAAGACCGCCATCGGCAATATCGATGCTGTCGTGATCGACCAGGTCCCGGCAATCTTGGCCGACATCCGCGCCGCTGTCGCCACAGCCGCAACCGCGGTCGATCAGGTCGCGGCCGATGTGACCGGGCTGACGGGCCGGTTTGATCCATTGGCCGAAGAGACCGCGCAAACGCTGGCGACGGCAAATGCGTTTTTTGCGCAGGCGCAGGGCAGTCTGACCACGTTTGACGCGACGCTTGCTGATGCAAGCGGTGCACTCTTGTCTGCCGAAACGGCGTTTGATTCCGCATCAGACATTCTTGAAACGGACCTTGGTCCGGTTTTGACCGACATCCGCGCCGCATCGGACCGGATCAGTGTCGCCGTCGAAGACGTGACCCGCGACATGCCCGACATCACCGCAGAACTCAGAGCCCTGATTGCCCGAAGTGACGCCGTTGTGGCACAGGTGCAAACGGCTGTGGCCAACAGTGCGCCGGGGATCAGCGATTTCGCCCAGACCGGACTGCCTGAATTGAACCGTCTGAGTATCGAAGCCCGCAATCTGGTCAGCACGCTGGACAGTCTTGCGCGCCGTATTGATCGCGATCCGGCGCGCTTCTTGCTCGACGACCGTGTCCCTGAATATAGGAGATGAAGCCATGTCCACCGCAAACCTGACGCGCCGGGTTGCCCTTTTGGGGGCCTCTGCCATGCTTGGCGGATGCAGTGCCGTCTCGGCACTGAACGCCTCTGCGCAGCCGCTTGATACCTATGATCTGTCACCGGCGGTCGGTGGGCAAAGTGGTGGAGGCAGCGCCCGCACACTTTTGGTCGCGCGCCCCGAAGCACCTGCCGCCCTTGCCACGGACCGGATCATGATCAAGCCCGATCCGGCCTCTATCACCTATCTGCCCGATGCGCGCTGGAGCGATGAGGCCCCTTTGGTCTTGCAGGCGCTACTGATCCGCAGCCTTTCGGCTGCGGGCCGTCTTGGCTATGTCGGGCGCAGCGATGGCGGGCCGGTGCCGGATCGTGTGCTGCTTGTGCGGATCGATGTGTTTCAGGTCGATGTGACGCCCGATGGCCGGCTGGTCGCGGGGATCGCATGTACGCTGACTGTGCTGAATGACCGTGACCAGCGCGTCATCGGCAGTCGCAATTTTGCGCAATCGGCCGAGGCTGCGGGGGACGACCCCGCAGCAATTGTGGCGGCATTCCAGACCGTTGTGGACAGCCTGATGCCCGCGATGACCGATTGGGTCTTGGCCCGCGCCTGATCCCGCTTGCGCAGCTTGCGCGCAAGGCTGTCGGGCGATGTTATCTCATCGCCTCGATTTCAGGTGTGGCCGCCCGCAATGCCGCGGCATAGCGGGTTGTGGCTTCGTCGATCTCGGCCTCTGTGATGCTCAGTGGTGGCGACATCGAGTTCACCGGCAAGAAGGGCAGGCCACGGCTGAGCACGCCATGTTCCAATGCCTTGGCCGCGACGATCTTGTGCGCACCGTAGGGCAGGCGGGCTCTTGTTGATTTGTCGGCCACAAACTCGATTGCGGCCATCAGGCCGACGCCGCGTACCTCGCCAACAAAGGGATGGTCCCCGACTTTGGACTTTAGTGCATCAAGCAGCACCGGCCCCAAACGGGCGGCGCGGCCGGGCAGGTCTTCGCGTTCCATGATATCAAGATTTGCCATTGCGATCGCGCTGCCGACCGGATGACCGGAATAGGTGAAACCATGCATCACCGGCCCCATCTCGGGGGAAGCGCGTTCCAGTACATCCCAGATGCGGCGCGAGATGATGGAGGCTGACATCGGGAAATAGGCAGAGGTCAATCCCTTTGCCAGTGACACGATATCAGGCCTGATGCCGTAAGTCCCGCAGCCGAACCACTGGCCAGTCCGGCCGAAACCGGTGATGACCTCGTCAGCGATCAGTAGGATATCATGGCGGTCCAGCAGGTCTTGCAGCTTGGCAAAATAGCCTGCGGGCGGGGTGAAGACACCGCCTGTGCCCATCACGGGTTCGGCGATGAAGGCCGCAATCGTTTCGCCGCCCTCCTGGTCGATCATCTGTTCCAGTTCCGCAATCAGGCGGTCGGAGAAATCCGCTTCGCTTTCGCCGTCCTTGGCAAAGGCATAGTGGTGCGCGCAGCCGGTGTGCAACACGCCCGCAATCGGCATGTCAAAGGCCTTGTGATAGCCCTCGATCCCGGTCAGGCTGCCTGACGCATAGGTCAGGCCGTGATAGGCCCCAAGCCGCGAGATCACCTTTTTCTTCTGCGGTAACCCCCGCAGGTTGTTGTAATAGCGCACTAATTTGAATGCCGTGTCATTGGCGTCAGAGCCAGAGCAACCAAAGAAGACCCGCGCCATGTCCGATCCCGGCACAGTTTCACGAAACAGGGTTAACAGACGGTCCGCCAGACGGATCGTGGGTTCCGCTGCGGCCCCGCCAAAGAAATGCTGAAAGCTCAGTGTTTGCATCGCCTGTGCGCCCGCCTGGACCAATTCCTGACGGCCATAGCCCACATTCACGCACCACAAGCCCGCACCCATGTCGATCAAGGTTTGGCCGTTGTCGCGCGTGACCTCGACGCCTTGCGCGTTGGTATAGATGACCGGCCCGTTCTTCTCCAGATCATGGATCGATGTGACGGGATGGAAATGTGCCGCGCGATCCAGATCGGCGAGCGAGATGTTTGTGCGGTCATTCATTCTTGGGGTCCTTTGGTTGACGACCTGCGGTCGCTGGGCTGTTACGGGTCAAGACGTGGTCTTGGTGTTCTATTCTAGATGTCTTCTGACATGCGGCGTGCTTTCAGGGCGGCAATCAGGCCCGCGTCGCGTGCGGCTTCCAATGTCAGGATGTCGCGGCCCTCTGCCGCGCGCAAGACCCCTTCGATCAGTGCGGCCTGCACCGCGTCGGTCAGGGACGGGGTGCCCAAGGTGGACCAGCGCCTTTCCTGACTCGGCCCCAGATGGGCAAGATAGCCTTCTATGCCACCGCTGCCGCCGCCAAGGTGATAGGCCATATGCGCCCCCAGAACCGACCATCGCAGCCCGGGTCCGTGCACCAGTGCCATGTCGACCTCTGCCACATCGGCGATGCCTTCGGCGACGATATGCACCGCCTCGCGCCAAAGCGCCGAGGCAAGACGGTTGGCAATGTGTCCGGTTGCGTCTTTCTTCAGGCGGACGGGCACACGGTCCGCGGCCCGATAAATCCCCTCTGCACGGTCCAAACCGGCTGGATCGGTTCCATATAGCTCGACCAGAGGCACAAGGTGGGGCGGATTGAACGGATGGGCCGTGATCAGGCGGCCGGGGTCCGCAAGGCCCGGTGCCAGATCCGACCACGTCAGCGCCGAGGTGGAAGAGGCAAGCACTGCCTGCGGATCGGCCAAAGCCTCGATCTCGCGATAAAGGCCCCGCTTGAGCGACAGATCCTCTGGTGCGTTCTCCTGAATGAGCGCAGCACCCTTCAAGGCCTCTGCCAGATCTGCTGTGACGCTGACGCTGCCGGCGTTTTCCGGGCCTTGGGTGAGTTCCCGCAGTTGCGCAAGGGGGTGTATCATGCGGTCTTCAGCCGCAGCTCTGGCTGCCGCATCCGGGTCCCAAAGGGTAACATCCGCACCGTAGTGCCGAAACAACGCAGCCCAACTCAGACCGATAAGCCCACATCCGACGATAGCGATCCGTGTTCCCGATAGGTCGCCTGTCATGATTCCCTCACTGCCTGATTGCGTCCTTGCCCTGTCAGGGTATCGGGATGAGATGGGCGCGACAATTCATCGAAACGCAACTCCGCCACAGTGCTGTGAATTCGTCAGACAGCTGTCAGAAAAGACGCCCAAAGACGCCACCGTTGCGCCGCCGCCTGTCGGGTTTTGCCTTGGGGATCGCCAGCGCGTCCCGTAACATAATCCGCACGACCCACTGGGCTTGGCCCGCGGTGCCAACCTGAACAGAAGTTAACAATATGCGCGTCCTTCTTGTAGAAGATCACCCTCCATTGGCCCAGGCAGTCATGGATGCCCTGCGTCGCGCGGGGTTCAGTGTTGATCACGCAGGCACGGCGGCTGAGGCCCGCGAGATCGCCCAGATCGCTGATTTGGCGCTTGTGATCCTTGATTTGGGTCTGCCCGATGGGGATGGGCTGCGGCTTTTGCCCGATCTGCGGCGCGAAGGGCAGGTGCCGGTGATCGTGCTCACGGCCCGCGATCAACTGGCCGACCGGTTGGCTGGACTGGATGGCGGGGCGGATGACTATGTGGTCAAACCGGTCGAGATGCCGGAGCTGATCGCGCGCTGCCGGGCGGTCCTGCGCAGGCCCGGCGACAGGTCTGCCATGCTGCTGCGCGTGGGGCCTTTGTCACTGGATACGGTCGCGCGTCATGCGCATATGGGGGCGACCCCGCTGAAATTGGGCCGCCGCGAATTGGGCGTTCTGGAACAACTGATGCGCAGCGCCGGGCGCGTCGCCCCCCGCGCAGTGCTGGAAGAGGCGATCTATACGCTGGATGACGCGGTGACGCCGAATGCGCTTGATGCGGCGGTCTCGCGCCTGCGCCGCGCGCTCGAGGCGGCAGGTTGCCCGCTGCCGATCGTGACCGTGCGCGGCATCGGCTGGATGCTCCCGCGCGAGGCCGCCCGATGAGCGCGCGGCCACTTGCACAAGTCCTGACGCGGCAGCTGGCGGTGATGGCCGGTGTCGTTGTGCTGCTCAATGTGGCGGCGGTCGGGCTTTACTACGGTTCGGACCGGCGCGAGCTAGAGACCGAGGCCATCGAACAGATGCGTGAACGGATCGAACAAGCCTTGGAGGGCGCTGCGCTGCCTGCCGATGCGCCCCTGCGCGATATCTTTGCCGCATACCCCGAGGCCTATGCCTTTGCGCTGGTCGATCGGGGCGGCGAGGTCGTGGATGTGATGAACCCCGCTCTGATCCCGCCGCTGGCGGCGGATATCTTTGCCGACGACTGGGTTACGCGGCTTGATCTGTCGGGTGCTCCGCTGATTGTTGCAGGGCATGAATTTGCAGGACGGGCTGACGGGCTGCGGATGGTCTTCGTCATGGCCGACGATCCTGCGGGCCTGCTGCGCGGCGCTTTCCTGACAGAATTCTACCGCCATGTCGGGCTGCCGATGCTGCCTGTGGTGTTGTTGCTGATCGGGACCAACGCACTGCTGATCCGCAAGGGGCTTGCACCTTTGGCGCAGGCGGCGGCTTGGGCGCGAAGCCTGCGCCCCGGTGTGGCTGTGCCGCCGCCGCCGGTCGCGGGCCTGCCTGCCGAGGTGGCTGATCTGGTTAAGGCGACGCAACGATCCCTTGATGGTCTGGCCGCGGCCTTGGAGGCTGAAACCCGCCATGCCGCCGAGGCCGCCCATGCCCTGCGCACCCCCGTTGCGGTGCTGGTGGCCCGGCTGGACGCGCTGCCGCCCAGTGCGTCGACCGAGCTTTTGCGCGCAGACCTCGCCTCGCTATCGCGCACGGTCAAGCAGGTGCTGGCCTCGTCCCGCGCCGACCGGATGACGGTGGCCGAGGATACCGCAGTTGATCTGCGTGTTGCGGCAACGGCCGTCACGGCCGCTCTTGCCCCTTTTGCCTATGACAAAGGTGTGGAACTGGCGTTGGAAACGCCCGATCAGCCGGTTCTGGCGCAGGCCGATGTCGAAGGGATCGAGGTGGCGCTGGCCAATCTTGTCGAGAATGCCATTCTGCACGGCGGCGCCGGCAGCGTGGAGATCACAGTGGGCCCCGGTCCGGTGATCCGGGTGCGCGATTATGGGCCGGGTCTGCCACACGGAGGCAAGGCCTCTATGTTCAAACCTTTCTGGCGCGGACAGGGGGCGCTGCCCGGCGGCGCTGGGCTGGGGCTGGCGATTGTGGACCGGGTGCAGCGTGGTCAGGGCGGCTCGGTTGATGTGCAGTCACCGGCCGGTGGCGGCACAGAATTCACCCTTGGTTATCGCCCGGCGAAATCCTGACAGCCGGTCAGACTACTGTCAGACTCAGCCTGCATTCCTCCTGTCATCGGATCAAGACATGATCCAGACAAACACAGGAGAAAGACATGAACGACGTGCAGAAATTCAATCTCAAGCAAGCGGGTACCTGGCTGTCAGGCGAGGTCGAAATCCGGATGCCCAAGCTATGGTTGGTCGCTGGCGGCATTGCACTTGTTGTGCTGCTGATCATCGCCTTCGACTGATCCATTCCCTTCATATCCATAGGAGCAAACCGATGAGATATCTTGCAACTGCCGCGCTGTTCGCCGCGATAACCGCCACTGCGGCGCAGGCCGAGACCATTACCCCGATTGCTGATGCCGCGCGCGGCACAATGGTCACCGTCCAAGGCACGGTCGAACGGATCACAGACGAGGATGAATTCCGCCTTGCCGACGCGAGCGGCGAGATCCGCATCTATGTGGGCCCGAACTGGGTGCCCGTCGATGTGGGCGAGAACGTGACCGTCAACGGCTTTGTCGATGACGATCCGGGTCCTCGGGAAATCTATGCGCGCAACCTGACGCGGGGCGACGGCACCCTGATTACCTTTGATCTGCGCTACGACTGATGCGGATGCCAAAGGGCGATGGCCTGCGGCTGTTGCCCTTTGGCGCGGCGGCAACTGGCTTGCTGTTTCGCGCCCGAGCGAAGGTACTGCCTCCAGGTGCTCAGCCCGGCAAGAGTATTGCTGATTGTGTGAGGATATTGCCCCTTGGCGTCTGGTATGGCGCAACTGTCCCTTTACAGTCGCCCACCGTGCCGCAAGAATATCCTGCGCATAAGGACAGCAAACAATGGCAAAAGCATTCGCATCCCAAGGGGATATGACCGAGAAAAAGATCACTTTCGATGAGATCGGTCAGGGGCTTTATGCCTTTACCGCCGAAGGTGATCCGAACTCCGGCGTCATCATCGGTGACGACAGCGTCATGATCGTCGAGGCGCAGGCGACGCCCCGACTGGCCCATAAGGTGATCGAGAAGGTCCGCACGGTGACCGACAAACCGATCAGCCATGTGGTCTTGACCCATTACCACGCCGTGCGCGTTCTGGGCGCCTCTGCCTTTGATGCGCCGCAGGTCATCATGTCCGATATCACCCGCGCCATGGTCGCGGAACGCGGACAAGAGGACTGGGACAGCGAATTTCAACGCTTTCCGCGCCTGTTTGAAGGGCATGAAAGCATCCCCGGTCTGACATGGCCCACCACGACATTCAGCGACGCCATGACGGTCTATCTGGGCAACCGCCGTGTGGATATCAAGCAGATCGGCCGCGCCCATACGGCGGGTGATACGGTCATCCATGTGCCTGACCAGAACGTGATGTTCACAGGTGACATCGTGGAGGATCACTCTGCTTGTTATTGCGGGGACGGGCATTTTGCCGATTGGGGCAAGACGCTTGATGCGATCAAGGCCTATGATGTGGATGCCATTGCCCCCGGTCGGGGTGGCGCACTTGTGGGCAAGGATGCCGTGGAACGCGCCATCGAAAGCACCCGTGACTTTGTCAACAGCACCTATCAGCCTGCGGCCCGTGTGGCCATGAAAGGCGGCACGCTCAAAGAGGCTTGGGATGCGGTGCGCGATGTCTGTGATCCCAAGTTCAAGGACTACGCGATCTATGAACACTGCCTGCCGTTCAATGTTTCCCGCGCCTATGACGAGGCCCGCGGGATCTGGCATCCGCGCATCTGGACCGCCGCCCGCGATCTTGAAATGTGGGAGGCTCTGCAAGGGTAAACGCTATGGTCGCGGTCAGATATCAAACAGCGTTCCGCCTGTATCCCTATGCCAAGGTCCCGGATCAGGAGGCCACGGCCCCGAGGCGTCACCCCGTTGTCATCGTGGGCGGTGGTCCGATCGGCATGGGCCTTGCGCTTGATCTGGGCAAGAGGGGGATCGCCTGCCTTGTGCTGGATGATCATGACGGGGTGGGCAAGGGCAGCCGCGCCATTTGTTTCGCCAAGCGTACGCTGGAAATTTGTGACCGTTTGGGATGTGCTGACCCGATGGTGGAAAAAGGGGTCGTCTGGAACCTTGGCCGGGTCTACCGCGACGAGAAGGAAATCTATTCCTTCAACCTTTTGCCGGAAGAGGGGCACAAGCGCCCCGCCTTTATCAACCTGCAGCAACCGTATTTTGAACAATTCATTGTGGAAGAAATCCGCCGTCAGCAGGCCGCAGGGGCACCTATCGAAATTCGTGGCCAGAACTGTGTGACAGCGATGGTGCAGATGGGCGATCATGTGCGTCTTGATGTGGACACGCCTGACGGCCCTTACCAGATCGAAGCGGACTATCTGGTGGCCTGTGACGGGGCCAATTCCCCCGTTCGCGCCATGATGGGCCTCGATTTCGAGGGCCGCGTGTTCGAGGACAACTTTCTGATCGCCGATATTCGCATGGAGGCCGATTTTCCTGTTGAACGGCGGTTCTGGTTCGATCCGCCCTTCAATCGTGGTGAAACAGCGCTGTTGCACAAGCAGCCTGATGATGTCTGGCGGCTCGATTTTCAGCTGGGCTGGAACATTGACCGTAAGGCCGAACTTGACCCTGACCGCATCCGCGGCCGCGTGGCGGCCATGATCGGGGCGGATATCCCGTTTGAACTGGTCTGGACCTCGATCTACACTTTCCGCTGCTGCACGATGAAAGACTACCGCCACGGGCGCGTCTTTTTTGCAGGCGACAGCGCCCATCAGGTCAGCCCCTTTGGGGCGCGCGGGGCCAATGGCGGTATGCAGGATATCGACAACCTTGGCTGGAAACTGGCCGCCGTGATCACCGGGCAAGCCCCTGATGCGCTACTTGATACCTATCACGCCGAGCGCAAGCACGGGGCGATGGAAAACATCAAGAATTCGTCGCGCTCTGCGGATTTCCTGACCCCGCGCAATCCGGCGCATGCGCTTTTCCGCGATGCGGTGCTGGATCTGGTCGAACACTTCCCCTTTGCGCGCCCGATGGTGAACTCGGGGCGGTTATCCGTCCCTTGCACCTACGACGCGGGGCCGCTGAACGGACCTGATGCCTTGCCCGAGGGCCCTGCGCGGTCACGCCCGGGCAGCCCTTGCAGCGATGCACCTTGCGGGGATAGTTTCCTGCTGGACCATCTGCGCGGTGACTTCACCGTTCTGACGATCAACACAGGGTGCCCCGCTGCTTTGACCATTGCGGGCAAAGAGATTCCGGTGATCGCGGTCTCGACAGAGGATGATCCCTCAGGACCATTGGCCGCGCGATACCTCGGCACTTGCCCTGCGGCTGTGTATCTCATCCGCCCGGATCAGCATGTCGTGGCACGCTGGGATCGCCTTGATCTTGCGGAAATAGAGAGCGCGCTGCACCGCGCGCTTGGAAAGGCGTGAACAATGGCGGATCTGATCCTCGCACCCAATCTTGAAAACACCGATGATTTCTACGCTGAACTGCTCGCGGCGCACGAGGGGCTGTCCGAGGCTGCGATGCATGCGCTGAATGCGCGCCTTGTGCTGATCCTTGCAAATCACATTGGGGATCAGGGCGTTCTGCGCCAAGCGCTGGAGGCCGCGCGCGCTGCGGCAAGATAAGGCTCAGCCGATCCGGTGAATGCGGCCGATCAGGTCAATTGCAGCAGAAAGACTGCGGGCGGTGACTTGCGCCATTTGCGGCAGGATCATCCATTCCAGAACCCAAGCGGCGCCAGAGCGTTCCTGCTCATGCACCAGTGCATGATGCATGCCGGACAGTTGGGTTGCATTGAACGCAGCGTTGCTGACCAGAAGTTCGGCCAGAACGGGGTTTTGTTTATGGGGCATCGCCGATGATCCGCCACCGCCGTCCAGCCCGATGTCTTCGATGCCCTGTTGCGCCATCAGGCAGATATCCTGCCCCATCTTGCCCAAACTGCCTGTGATCAGCGACAAGAGGCTGGCATAATCGGCGATATGGTCGCGCATGGCGTGGGTGGCTTTGGCGGGGTTGCTGAGGCCAAGAAGGGTGGCCATCCGGGCCGCAATCGCATCGCCATGCGGAGCAAGGCCCGCGCGATCGCCCACAGCACCACCCAATTGCAGCGCCTCCAGAGCAGGGCGCATCTGGGCAAGCCTGTGTGCATGGCGCTGCAAGGGCAGGGCCCATGTGTCCAAACGGTCGGCAAAGCGGATCGGCAGCGCTGCCTGCATCCGGGTGCGCCCCATGATCGTGCGCGCGCCAAAGCGATCCAAGAGCGCATCAAAGCCTGTCGCAACTGTGGTCAGGCGGTCAGCAGCAAGGTCATTGAACGACCGTATCGTCAGCGCTAGCGCCGTATCCATCACATCCTGAGAGGTCGCTCCATGATGGACGGCTTGGGCATCTGAGCCCGCAGCTTTGCGCAATTGTGCGACCAGTTCGGGGACAGGGACACCGTCGCGTGCGGTCGCTGTATTCAGAGCCACAAGATCGGGTTGAAAACCATCTATCAGCTCTGCAACCCGATTGGCTTGCTCCAAAGGGATCGCCCCCACGGCACCCAAGGCCCGTGTAAAGCTCGCCTCGAACGTCAGCATATGCCGGATTTGCTGGTCAGGTCCCCAGATGGATGCCGCTTGTGCATCGCCCAACAGGCAGCCAAGCCAAGGATGATCAAAAGGCCCCATCATCGGGTCCTGTCTTGCCCTGCGGCGTCATTCATGCAGCCACCTTGCGCAGGCCAAGGATGTCGCGGGCTTCTTGCCAAGTGGCTACGGGGCGCTCGTATTTATCGCAAAGCTCCACCGCACGGCGCACAAGCGCTGCATTCGACGGGGCCAGCGTGTTGCGGTCAAGCCGCACGTTATCCTCCAGCCCGGTCCGTGTATGGCCCCCTTTGGAGATCGCCCATTCGTTCACAACCAGTTGCGCAGGGCCAATACCCGCGGCACACCATTGCGCGTCGGGGGCCAGCCGCCTGAGCGTTTCGATATAGAAATCAAAGATCGGCTCGTCCGCCGGCATCGCGTTTTTCACCCCCATGACGAATTGGACGTAAAGCGGGGCTTTGAGCCGTCCGTCGCCAGCCATGCGCGTGGCCTGCACGATATGGCTGAGGTCGAAGGCCTCGATCTCGGGCTTCACGTCGTTGGCGATCATCTCAGCGGCCAGCCAATCCACCAGATCGGGGCTATTTTCATAAACGCGGGTCGGAAAATTGTTCGAGCCGACCGAGAGGGACGCCATATCGGGTGAAAGCGGCAACATGCCGCCGCGCTCGCGTCCCGAGCCTGACCGCCCACCGGTCGATAGTTGCACGATCATACCCGGGCAGTGTTTTTCCAACCCTTCCTTCAACCGCGCAAAGCGGTCCGGGTCAGAGGTGGGTTTGCCTGCGTCATCGCGCACATGGCAATGGGCAATGCTTGCGCCTGCCTCAAAAGCCTCGTGGGTGCTTTCGATCTGTTCGGCAATTGTGACGGGAACTGCCGGATTATCGGCCTTGGTGGGCAGTGATCCGGTGATGGCGACACAGATGATGCAGGGGTTTGTCATGGGGTCACTCATACATCAAGGAAAACGGTTTCATGCTCGCCCTGAAGGCTGATGTCGAAACGATAATTGGTCCCGTCGCCCTGCGCAATCAGCGTCGCGCGGCGGTGGGCCTGTTCAATCAGGTTCAACACGGAATCGGCGGCATTCGCGGCACTTTCGTCCGCGAAATACATCCGCGTGTTCAGGCCGACATTGATACCGCGTGCCACCAGCCACAGGTTCAGATGCGGTGCCATAGGACGGCCATCGCGACCCGTCACAGCACCCGGCTTAATGGTTTCAAAGCTGAACTCGCCCGTTTCAAAGTCGGGGATCACGCGCCCCCAACCGCGAAACCCGTCTTCGACCTCGCCGTGTCCGGCATAGGTGCCTGCGGCATTGGCCTGCCAGATTTCGATGAGCACGTCCTTGACCGGCGCGCCGGTGCCGTCAGTGACGATCCCTGTCACGGTGATCTGCTGGCCTTTGGCGTTCGGGCCTGTGATGTCATGCCCCAGTTCCTGACGGTAGATGTCAAAGCCCGCATCACCCGGTGCAAGACCGATGTGCACATAGGGGCCTGCGGTCTGGGACGCAGTTTCTTTGAGGTAGTCAAGCGATTGCGTCATGATCAGTTCCCCTCGGGGCGGTTTTCAAAGAAAGTTGACCGGCTGCCGCGCAGCACGATGTCGAACTTGTAGGCGATGCTGTCGAGCGGGATCGTGGCGTTCAGGTCAAGGGCGGCCACAAGCTGGTCAACGGCCCGCTGGTCGGGGATCGCCTGCACGATGGGGCATTTTGCGATCAGCGGGTCACCTTCGAAATACATCTGGGTGATCAGGCGCTGGGCAAAGGCTGTTCCGAATACGGAAAAGTGGATATGCGCAGGCCGCCAGCTATTGATCCAGTTGCGCCACGGATAGGCACCGGGTTTCACGGTGCGGAAGCTGTAATAGCCGTTGTCATCGGTCAGGGTCCGCCCGCAGCCGCCAAAGTTGGGGTCAATCGCCGCGAGATAGGTGTCTTTCTTGTGACGATAGCGCCCGCCCGCATTGGCTTGCCAGATTTCAACCAGTGTATTGCGCACCGGGCGGCCGTTTTCATCCAGCACGCGGCCATGCACGATGATGCGTTCACCGATCGGATCACCTGATTTGGCGTAGTTGCGCAGCAAATCATTGTCGATGGCGTCAATGTCATTGTGCCCGAAGGTCGGGCCGGTCAGTTCGCTTGCAGAGCCTTGCAGCGACAAAAGGGCGTTGCGCGGGGAACGGGGCAGGCTGGTCTTGTAGTTCTGGACCAGCGCAGGGGGGTGCCACTCGCGGTCGCGTTGGTAAAGCTCTGCGGTCATGTCTGTTCCCCTTCCATTTCGGCATAGGTCTGTTTGGCCAGTTTGATCGCATGGTTTGCTGCAGGCACGCCCGCATAGATCGCGACGTGTTGAAAGACCTCGATCACGTCCTGTTTGCTGGCACCGGTATTGGCGGTGGCACGGATATGCATCGGGATTTCGTCAAAGTTCTTCGTTGCGGCCAGCAAGGCCAGCGTGATCATCGACCGCTCGCGCAGCGTGATCGCATCTGATGCCCAAACCGTGCCCCATGCGCTTTGCGTAATCAGCGATTGAAAGGGGGTGTCAAAGTCGGTCTTGGCCGCCTCTGCCCTGTCCACATGGGCGTCACCCAAGACGGCGCGCCGTGTGGTCATGCCTGTGTCATAGTGATCAGCCATCGTGATCCTCCGTTTGCAGTGAATGCGATTGGGCTGCGCAAATCAATACGGCAAGCCCACATAGTTTTCGGCCATCGCCTTTTGGGCGGATTTGTTCGAGCGCAGAAATTCCAGATCGGCCACCTGCATTTTGAGGTCGAATGCGGACTGGTCGGGGTAGCGGTGCATCATGGATGAGAACCACCAGCTAAACCGTTCCGCTTTCCAGACCCGCGCAAGCGCCTTTTGCGAATATAAATCAATCTCTTGCGTGCTGTTTTTCTCGTAGAAATCGCGCAGCCCATTGTAGAGATAATGCACATCAGAGGCGGCCGTGTTCAGCCCTTTGGCCCCCGTCGGTGGCACGATATGGGCGGCATCCCCGCACAAGAACAACCGGCCCCAGCGCATTGGTTCGGTCACGAAAGACCGCAAGGGTGCTATGGATTTTTCGATCGACGGGCCTGTCACCAGATTGGCGGCCTGATCCGCCGGGATCCGCCGCTTGAGTTCCTGCCAGAACGCCTCGTCCGTCCAATCCTCTGGCTTGTCGCTAAGCGAACACTGGATGTAATAGCGGCTGAGGTTCTCATTGCGCATCGAACACAACGCAAAGCCGCGCGGCGAATTGGCATAGATCAATTCGTGGTTCACCGGCGGGGTTTCGGACAGGATGCCAAGCCAGCCGAAAGGATAGACTTTTTCGTATTCGCGGCGCACATCCAGCGGGATCGTCTGGCGGCTGACTCCATGAAACCCGTCGCACCCGGCGATGAAATCACACTCCAGCCGCCGGTGCTCACCAGCGACGGTATAGGTGACAAAGGGTGCATCGGTATCGGCACCGTGGATCACGACATCGTCGACATTGAAATCAATGCGCCCGCCTGCTTTTTCCCGCGCAGCGTAAAGATCGCGGGTCACTTCGGTCTGCCCGTAGACGATCACAGGGGTTCCAGTGTGTTCGGTAAAGTCGATGCGGAACATCTCGTCGCCGTAGGAAATCAGCGTGCCATCATGCACATAGCCTTCGGCATGCAGGCGGTCTGCGCATCCGGCCTCTTCCATGAGTTTGACAAGACCCTGTTCCAGAACGCCTGCACGGATTCGGCCCAGCACATAGTCCTTTGTCTTGCGTTCCAGAACGACGCTTTCGATGCCGCGTGTGTGCAGAAGTTGCGCCAACAAAAGCCCCGACGGCCCGCCACCGATGATTGCGACTTGGGTTTTCATGCAGCTCTACTCCTCTTGCTGAACAGGAATGGCATGTTGAAATGGTGATGAAAATAAACTAATTGACCATTTTGATTGCTATTTTTGGAAACTATATGGATCGCAGGATCAAGTTTCGACATCTCAATGCGTTCAGCGCCATTGCCCGTGCCGGCAGTCTCAAGCGCGCCGCGGAACAGATGAACCTGACGCAACCGGCGATTTCCAAGGCGCTCAAGGAGCTGGAAGAGATTATCGGGGTTGTCCTGCTCGAGCGGAGCAGAGCGGGCGTTCAACTGACCGCCGAAGGTGACATTTTCCTGCAATTTGCGGAACAAAGCACCTCTGCCCTGCGCCACGGGTTGCGCAATGTGCGCGCCACAGGTCTGTCTGCGGGCAAGTTGCGCATCGGGGCGCTGCCGAGTGTCGCATCGCATCTTCTGCCGCAAGCCGTATCCGATTTTGGTGCAACAAACCCCGATACCCTGCTGGAGCTTCACGAAGGCCCGCATCAGGATTTGACGACACGTTTGCGCAGCGGCGGGCTTGATCTGGTGGTGGGTCGTCTGGGGCGGCCCGAAACGATGACGGGATTGGAGTTCCTGCAGCTTTATACGGAACAGGTTGTTGTGGTGGCGCACCCCGACAGTCCGGCGGTATCGGTCCGCCAGTTTCAGGATCTGGACCGGTTCCGCGTGCTTTATCCGCCGCAAGATTCCGCGATCCGGTCACTTGTGGCGCGGCTGCTGATTTCCCAGGGCGTGCCGCTTTTCACACATCGGATCGAGTCTGCATCCTCTGCCTTCGGGCGTGCCGTGACTTTGGCGGATCTGCAAACGGTCTGGGTCATCAGCTATGGCGTCGTGGCGGGCGACCTTGCCGAAGGGCGATTGGTGGCGCTTGATCTGGACACCTCGGCCACCACCGGCGCGGTCGGCATCATGTCACGGTCAGAGGAAGTCCGCTCTGTCGCGGCGCGTGCCTTCATCAGTGCGCTTTTGCGTGCAGCACCGGATGCGATCGCCCAAGGTTAGGGCACAGTCATTCCGACCGGCACCGTTGGCGGCGCGGCATTCAACCGGTCAATCGCAAAGCCCGCCGCCGCCTTGTAGGTTGCCATAAACTCCGCACGCTCCTGCGCGGGGATAACATCTTCGATGTCCTCGAACACACCGCCGCAGCGATCATCCAAAAGATTGAGCAACCCGAACGGCCCAGCCCCGCGATTGCGCAAGACAAGCGCCGAGATCGGTGCGCAAAGCTGTGCGTCATAGGCCGCAAGTGCTGTGGCCGTCACCCCGTGTGCGAGCATCTGCGCCCCGATCACGCGGGCATCGACGATGGCTTGGCTCGCGCCATTGGACCCTGTCGGATACATCGCGTGGGCGGCATCGCCCATCAAAGCAACAGGTCCGTCGACCCATGTCGGGATCGGGTCGCGGTCGATCATCGGGTTTTCATAGGCGCAATCGGTTTGCGCCAGCATCTCTGGCACATTCAGCCAGTCATAGCGGAACTGATCGAAATGATGCGCGAAATCGGCAACCTCTACGGGCCGGAACCAGCCTTGTTCCTGCCAGCCCCCTGCGTTGTCACGGGTCACTTCGGCAATCCAGTTGATTTGCGCATAGCCTTCGCTATCGGGGGCCGAGATCGGATAGATCACCATGCGGTGTTCATGGGTCCCAAGCCCGACAAAGGATGATCCGGTCCGCATCGGCTTGGCGCGGACCGTGCCGCGCCACATCACAGCACCACCCCAATGAATAGGCGGCTGGTCTGGGTGCATCTGGGCGCGGATGGCGGAATGGATGCCATCGGCCCCGATCAGGAGTTGCGCGCCTTGTTCTTCTGTGCGGCCATCGGGCCGTGTCACCAAAGCTGTGACACCAGTGCCAGACTGACGATAACCCGTCACACGCGATCCCAAAAGCACGGCATCTGCGCCCAGTCGTGCGATGACTTTGCGGTAAAGCAGCATATGAAAGGCCCCGCGGTGGGCGGCGTACTGCGGCCATTTATAGCCGGCCTCCAGCCCGCGCGGCTCGGCATAAACTTCTTTGCCGTTCAGTCCGACCAAGGCCCATTCGCGGGCGGGGACCCCCACGCTGTCCAAGTCCTGCGCGGTGAAACCAAGATCAAACAATTCGCGCACGGCATTGGGCTGGATGTTGATGCCA
This sequence comes from Yoonia sp., assembly GCF_030731595.1. GTDB lineage: Bacteria > Pseudomonadota > Alphaproteobacteria > Rhodobacterales > Rhodobacteraceae > Yoonia. The sequence goes on along the minus strand of NZ_JANQTS010000082.1, from coordinate 53,260 downwards.
ACCCCCAAAGGCTGCATCACAGCCGAGCTTTCGATCACGCGGCAGCTGACCCCGATCTGGTGCAATGTCAGCGCCAAGGTCAGCCCGCCAATGCCGCCACCGGCGATCAGAACATCAGGGTGTGTCATGAATGGAGTGCCTTTTGACTAGATCAACGCCAGCGCGAGGCGCTTGAGCTCTTGAGGTGTTTGATGATTATCCGCGACAGCGTCAATGCGCGCCCAAGCGGCGGCAAAAAACAGATTGGCCGTTTCCTGCGCGAAAGCGTGTGCTTGCGGCAGTGGATCGGATGCCTGGGTCATCGCGCTGCGCCAGATCTGCCAGTCGGCCAAACGCTCCAGCACAGTCTTGGACCCACCAGCCAGTTCTGTGACGAGGCCCGCAAACTCATCCGCGCCGCCGCCCGGCCGCAGCCCCCGGGTGGCGATATTGCGTTCATGGATGCCGTTGGCGCCTTCGTAGATTGCGCAGATCCGCGCATCGCGCCAAATCTGGTCAAGGCCGTATTCAGTCAGATAGCCATAGCCGCCAAGGATCTGGATGCCGAGGTCGGCGGCGCGGATACCCGCCTGGGAGCCAAAGACTTTGCACAGCGGGGTCAGGAAATCACAAAGGGCGGGGCTGTCACCTGTCTCGAGCGCCACAAGGGCTATATGGCACATCGCGCGTGCGCCCAAGGCAAGGCGGCGTTGGTCGTCCAACATGCGCTGCACATCTGCGTGGTGGTGCAGCAGGGCGGGCGATCCGTCAGAAAGGCGACCTTGCACGCGCTCGGCCGCATAGGCCGCGGCGATATCGGCGGCGCGGCTTGCGTGGGCCACCCCTTGCAGGGCGACATCGATGCGGGCGTGGTTCATCAGGGTGAACATCGCTTGCAACCCTTGCCCCTCGGTCCCGATCAATTCTGCCTTGGCCCCGTCAAAACGCAACTGGCAGGTGGGCGAGGCATGCAGCCCCATCTTTTCTTCGATCCGTGTAACACTGACTCCGGGCTGGGCTGGGCAAAGGTACAAAGACAGCCCTTTCATGCCAGAGTCTGCGGGGCCGCTGCGCGCCAGTACCAGATGCAGGATTTCGGCAGTCATGTCCTGATCGCCGCCGGAGATAAAGATTTTCTCGCCCGTAATCCGCCATCCCTCATCAGAGTTTTCAGCGCGGCACCGGATCGCCGAGAGATCCGATCCCGCCTGCGCTTCGGTCAGGCACATGGTCGAGAGGGCAGCGCCAGAGGCAAGTTTCGCAATCCACTCGCTTTGCTGGGCCAGCGTGCCGTATTTCATCAGCGTCGCAATCGCACCGGGCACCAGATTGCAGACCATTTGCAGCGCGTGGTTCGCGCCGGAAAATACCTCGGATACCCCTGCCGCGATCAAGGGCGAGGCTCCCATGCCGCCAAAGGCTTCGGGGGCTGTCAGCCCTTGCCAGCCGTCCTCGGCCATTTGGGCATAGGCAGCGACAAAGCCGTCGGGCATCCGCACGCGTCCGTTGACCAGTTGCGCATGCTGGCGGTCGCCGACCGCATTGAGCGGCGCAATGACACCTTCGGCAAAACCGGCAAAGTGGCCCAAGATGTCGCCTGCCAACTCAGGGTCCCAACTTGCAAGGCTGCTGGCCCCCGCCACATGGTGCAGCGAGAACAGGATATCTTCGGTCGGGGCAATAAAGGCGGTCAAAACAGCGGCTACTTCAACAGGACAGGGATCTGAACAGCCCCGCGAAAGCCAAAGCCGCGCCAGATCACCGCATCGGTATCGGGAATTTCCATATTGGGAAAACGGTCAAACAGGATCGGCAACATCACCTTGCCCACCGCGCGCCGTGCCACATGAGTGCCCTGGCAGAAGTGCGGGCCGTTGCCAAAGGATTGATGCGGGTTCTTGTCACGATAGACCTGAAAGACCTCGCCATCGTCAAACAGGTCTTCGTCGCGGTTGGCACTGGCCTGAATGGTCATGACCGTATCGCCTTTGGGGATCAGATAGCCGCGAATTTCGGTGTCTTCTGTCACCAAACGGGAAGAGGCAGAGATGGGTGCGACCCAGCGCACGCCTTCTTCGAATGCTTTGTCCCAGTCATCATTGCGCTTCACTTCGGCCAGTTGGTCAGGGTTGGTCAGCAGCCCGTAAAGGATCGTATTCAGCGCATCGCGCGGTTCGTTGATCCCGCCGCCGATCGCGATTTTGATGTTCGCATAGATTTGCGACATGGGGATCGGATCATCGGCATTGATCATCACTGAAAAGGCCGAATTGTTCGGGGCGGCGCGGTGGCGATCCTGAATGCGGTCCAGCAGCGCATCAATGGCGTCATTGGCGCGGTCGCTGCGGGCAAAGGGTTCATCCCGCCAACCGAAGTTGCCAGCGCCTTCGATCAGGGCTTGGGACCATTCCAGCATGTCCGCGTCGCTGGCCTCTTCCATGCCAAGCAAGATCGCAAGGCCGCGGGCGGCATAGGCGCCTGACAGGATCGCAAAGAGGTCGACGACCTCGCCACGGGGCAGGCGGCCCACGTAGTCGCGGGCGATTTGCTCGTATTTGGGCATCCAGTCATTCTGGATCACCTTGGCCGCAAAGGCGGGGGCCATCGCCATGCGTTCGCGGCGGTGCGCTTCGCCGTCCTTGCGCATCAGCGTATGGGCGCGAAAGGCGCGTTTCATCGGGGTATTGGGGTCGTCAGAGCTGAAAATGGCGGGGTTGTCCTTGACGTATTTTGTATCGACGGCCTTGGTCAGCAGGGTGCGGCCTGCGGATTTTACCCGCAGCACGGGGGTCTGGGCGCGCAGGCGGCGATAGATCGGAAACGGGTCGCGGTCCAATTGGTCCAGCGTGATCTGGTCATCCTGTGGTGCTTGCTCTGCCATGTGGTTTACCCTCCCGTTCGTCCCGCCCTAAGCCGTGGTTTCGCCCAAAATCCGCAATGCGTTTTCTTTCAGGATCAAAGGCCGGACTTCGTCTTTGAATGCTGCGTTCTCAAAGTCGGCCAACCAGCGGTCCGGCGTGATCGCGGGCCAGTCGGAGCCGAACAGCATCTTCTTTTTCAGGATCGAGTTTGCGTAGCGGATGAAGGTCTCGGGGAAGTATTTGGGCGACCAGCCGGACATATCGTAGTAGACATTGGGCTTGTGCTGGGCGACGGCCAGACCTTCCTCGGTCCATGGGAACGACGGATGGGCCAATACGATCGGCATATCGGGAAAATCAACGGCCACGTCATCAAGGTACATCGGATTAGAGTATTTCAGCCGCATCCCCATGCCACCGCGCATACCCGATCCCACACCGGTCTGGCCGGTATGAAAGAGCGTGATAGCCCCTTCCTCGGCGCAGGCTTCAAGCACGGTATAGGCCGTTTCGCGATCATTGGGGTAAAACCCCTGCATGGTGGGGTGAAACTTGAACCCGCGCACGCCAAAGTCGCGGACCAGACGCCGGACTTCGCGCGCACCTGCCTTGCCTTTGTGGGGATCGACCGAGGCAAAAGGAATCAGGATATCGTCATTCTCGGCACAGATTTTGGCGACTTCCTCGTTGGAGTAGCGTCGAAATCCGGTTTCGCGTTCGGCATCCACGGGAAAGATCACAGCGGCGATATTGCGTTCGCGGTAATAGTTGGCGGTGTCCTGCACAGTGGGCAACATTCCCTGCGCGCCTGCAGGATTATTGAAGTAAGCGGCCATGCCTGCTTGAAATTCATTGTAACCATCATCGCGATGATCACAGCAGGGTTCTTCGGCGTGCGTGTGGAAATCAATGGCCTTGACCTTGGTGAAATCGACCATGCGAACCTCCCTTTTGTGTGCATCATGCAAAAAAAGATATACAGCAAAACTGTTAACCATATACAACAGTTTTCAAGAACGACCCTTTGCGGAGAAAAAGATGCAGTCCACGGACCTCGATACTTCTGTCACGCGCGTTGAAGTGGACGGGGATATTGCGACAATCATCTTCAATCGTCCTGAAAAGCGCAACGCCATGAATGATGCGCTGGTCGATGCGCTTGATGTGTTCTTTTCCAAGCCACCCGAAGGCGTGAATGCTGTTATTCTGCGTGGCGAGGGCGGGCATTTTTGTTCCGGCCTTGATTTGGCCGAGCATGAATGCAGAAAGCCGATCCCGGGCGTTTACCATTCGCGCAACTGGCACCGTGTATCCGAGTTGATCGAATTCGGAGGGCTGCCCGTGATCTCTGTGCTGACAGGTGCGGTCATTGGTGGCGGGCTCGAGATCGCGACCTCGACTCATGTGCGGATTGCCGAACCTTCTGTGCGGTTTCAACTGCCTGAAGGGCGACGCGGGATTTTTGTCGGTGGCGGTGCGACCGTGCGCGTGGGCCGTATCCTGGGGGCCGACCGGATGCGGGAAATGATGCTGACAGGGCGCAGTTATGGCGCTGAGGACGGGTTGGCGATGGGCTTGACCCATTATGCGGTAGCCGAGGGCGAGGGGGTCCCGCTGGCGCGGACACTGGCGCGCCGCATTGCGGACAACGCGCCGTTCTCCAACTATCTGATGATCAATGCGATTTCACGAATTGGGGACATGTCACGAAGCGATGGGATGTTCACCGAGAGCCTTGCGGCAGCGATGTCGCAGTCATCTGACGGGGCAAAGGAAGGTCTGCGTGCCTTTCTTGAGAAGCGGGAGCCTAAATTCAGGTGACAAGAGGCAAAATCAACGCGCAGAGTGAATAACCCTTGCGCATCTAACTGGAAATCTTTGGGAGGAGTTACCATGAAAAGAAGAGACTTTCTGAAAACCACTGCCGCTGGTGCATTTGCCGCCGGTGTCGGGCCGAATATGGCTTTTGCGCAGGACGCGACCCTGCGGTTCCATCAGTTCTTGCCACCTGTCGCACCGCTCCCTGCCTTTGCGTTCAAACCTTGGGGCGAGCGCCTAGAGGCAGCCTCCGGTGGCCGTTTGCGCATTCAGCATTTTGACGCCATGGCATTGGGTGGGCGTCCACCTGAACTGCTCGATCAGGCACGTGACGGTGTTGTGGACATCGCGATGTCCGTTGTGGGTTACACACCGGGCCGCTACCCACGGACCGAAGTGTTCGAACTGCCATTCATCATGAAGAATTCGATTGCCACCTCTTTGGCGTTCCAACAGATGATCGAAGACGACTTTGCCGAAAGCGAATACGGGGACTTCAAGGTATTGGCCGGTTGGGTCCACGGAGCGGGCCTGATCCACTCGGAAGAGCCGATTGAAAAGCTCGAAGATATGGCGGGTAAAACCTTGCGTGGTCCGACCCGGATCATCAACGATCTGTTGTCGGAACTGGGTGCCGAACCTGTCGGCATGCCGCTGCCTGCCATTCCAGAGGCGCTGTCCAAAGGCGTCATCAACGGCACAGTGATCCCGTGGGAGGTCACACCGTCCATCCGTTTGGCAGAGCTGGTTTCGAACCACACCGAGTTCGGCGGTCCAGAAGCACTGTATACGGCGACGATCATCATGGTGATGAACAAGGACGCCTATAATGCGCTGCCGGACGATCTGCGCGAAATCCTTGACGCGGAAAGCGGTGCTGCAATGGCGCAGGCCTTCTCGCAGGTCATGTTGGACTATGATGCACCGGGTCGTCAGATCGCGGTGGATGCAGGCAACAACATCATCACGCTGGATGAAACCGAAGTTGCGCGTTGGAAAGCGGCCGCACAGCCGGTTATCGACCGCTGGATTGCCGACATGGCGTCTCAGGGTATTGATGGTCAGGCATTGATCGACCGCGCCAAAGCGTTGATCGACGAAAAATCAGAGATGCTTGGCGTCTAACACCTCTTCACAATGATCCGGGCGCCCTGCGAGGCGCCCGGATCTTTACGCTTTGTTTAGATGCACTGGGGATAGCGATGTATGAGATGCTCTCACGGTCTGCGGGGGCCGTCGCGCGCATGTTGGCGCTTGCGGGCGGACTATTGCTCGTGGTGATCGTTGTCCTGACATGCGTCTCGATCATGGGCAGGGCCTTGTTTTCTGCAGGCATCTGCTGTGGACCGATCCGCGGCATCTATGATTACACGGAAATCGCCGTGGGCGCCGCGATCTTTGCCTTCTTGCCCTGGTGCCAATACCTGACAGCCCATGCCGCTGTCGATTTGTTTAAACCCGCTTTGCCCGATCTCGTGAACCGCCTGCTGAACCTCGTTATTGATGCGGCGATGCTGGTCTTGGCGTCCCTGATCGCGCACCGGCTCTGGCTTGGCATGTTGGATAAACAGCGCTTTGGCGAAACAACCCTGATCGCTCAAGTCCCGGTCTGGATCGGCTATGCCGCCTGTCTGGTCGGTGCAGTCGGTTTTGTGCTGGTCGCCGCCTTTTGTGTGCTGCGCTCGGTCCGGAGCCTGATCTGGCAAGAGCCGGTCGTGGAGCACCAGACATGAGTGATCTGGCCCTTGCACTTTGGTCATTCCCGGTTCTTTTGCTGCTTGTTTTTCTGCGCGTCCCGATCGCTCTGGCGATGATGAGCGTAGGCATTGGCGGGGCCTATCTGGTCTATGGCACAGCACTGCCTGTCCTGAACGCCTTCAAGAATGTCACCTATGGGACTTTCTCCAATTATTCGTTCTCGATCATTCCGCTGTTTCTGCTCATGGGGCAATTCGCGACCCTTTCGGGGATGTCTGCCTCGTTGTTCCGTGCCGCAGAAAGTTTTCTGGGCCATCGCCGCGGTGGCGTGGCGATGTCGGCGATTGGGGCCTGCGCCGGATTTGGCGCGATCTGCGGGAGTTCCTTGGCGACGGCGGCCACAATGGGGCAGGTGGCCTTGCCCGAATTGCGCCGCTACGGCTATCCCGGGTCGCTTGCGACCGGGACCTTGGCGGCGGGTGGGACATTGGGCATCTTGATCCCGCCTTCGGTCATCCTTGTAATCTACGCCATTCTGGCCGAGCAGAACATTGAAAAACTGTTTGTGGCTGCGCTGATCCCGGGGATTTTGGCCGCGCTTGGATATATCCTTGCGATTTCGATCTGGGTGCGGGTGTCCCCGAATGCCGCGATGGTCAAGGACCGTGTGCCATGGGCAGAGCGCTTTGTCGCCTTGGCCAAGGTCTGGCCGGTTCTGACGATCTTTGTGGTTGTGGTGGGCGGTATCTATATCGGTGTCTTTACACCCACAGAGGCGGCGGCTGTCGGTGCCGCAGGTACAGGGCTGATCAGCATTCTTTCGGGGCAGATGACTTGGGCGCGCCTCAGGCAAGCGATCCTTGCGACCGCCAGCGCCTCGGCCATGATCTATCTGATTATTTTGGGCGCGGGGTTCTACAACAGCTTTCTGGCCCTCAGCCAGTTGCCCCAGACTGCCGCCGCATGGGTTGGCGATGCGGGCCTTTCGCCGTGGGTCGTACTGGCGATTGTCTTGTTCATGTATCTGGTCTTCGGTTGCGTGATGGACAGTCTGTCTATGGTGCTTTTGACGGTGCCGATCATCTATCCGATCATGATCGTTCTGGATTTCGGCATGTCACCGCAGGACTTTGGCCTCTGGTTCGGTATTCTGGTGCTGATCGTGGTCGAGGTGGGATTAATTACGCCGCCCGTGGGGATGAACCTCTTCATCATCAACGGGATGGCCAAGGACACGCCGATCAAGGAAACCTACAAGGGTGCCTTGCCCTTCGTGGTCACCGACCTGATCCGCGTCGTCATCTTGGCGTCCTTTCCTGCCATCACGCTCTGGCTGGTCTGGTTTATCGACGGTTTTGGCTAGGCAATCAGACCGCGATGACCGCGGGGTCGTCGCTATAAAGCTGTGCAAGGGTGTCGGCACGTTGAGCCCGCAGCGCGCGCTGGTTCAGGGACCCTTTCTCGGTCACTTCACCCTTGTCGAAACTGGGGGCCTCCTCCAGCACAATGATCCGCCGCACGCGGCTGGCAGAGCCTGTCGCGGCCTTTGCCGCGGCGGCCAGCTTTTCTGAAAGTGCTGCGCGCAAATCGGTCTGGGGCATTTTCTGGGCTTCTTGTGATAGCAGGACCATCGCACCCAGTTCCGCTTCGTCTTCGCCGGTGATCACCGCATCGCGGATCAGCCCGTCCATAGCATCGACCAGACCCGCACGCACTGCGCCGACCGCAACCCATGTGCCGGTCGAGAGCTTGAAATTCTCGGCGATCCGCCCGTCAAAGAAGAAACCCTTGGTAAAGTCATCAGGGTCCGCAGGGCGCAACGCGTCGCCCATGCAGTAATAGCCATCCGCGTCGAAGGCCTTGGCGGTTTGCTCAGGGTCGCCGTAGTAGCCGGGAAAGATGGTTGGCCCCTTGATCCGTGCCTCCAACTTGCCCCCGTTCGGCACCAGCTTGAGCGCAAGTCCCAAAGAAGGCACACCCACATTGCCGGACTTTTCTTGCGGTTCGGTGCAGGCCAAGGCGAAGGGCGCGGTTTCTGTGGCACCCAGTCCAGTGGCCAGCAGCACCTCGTGGCCCGTCGCGGCACGCCCTGCGGCGCGCAGCCTGTCCCATGTGCGCTGCGCCATTCCGGCGCCCGCATAAAACATCATGCCCAATTTATTGAAAAAGGTCGCTGCCAGTGCGGGGTCCGCCTCGAGCTGCTCGACCAGCAAATCGTAACCCATCGGCACGTTGAAATACCACGTACAGGAAATGTCGCGCAGATTGCGCAGGGTCTCGTCGAATTTGCCCGGCACGGGACGGCCATCGTCGATGTAATAGCTACCGCCGTTTGTCATAACGAGGTAAAAGACCTTGTTGCCTGCAGCGGTGTGGTTCCACGGGCCCCAATCCAGCACGACGGGCGGTTGTTTGGTCAAGAACCTGTAGCAATCGCGCACGATCGCCTGCATCGCGCAGATCATCCGGTTGGTGTTGATCACAGCCTTCGGAGAGCCTGTAGAGCCTGACGTAAACAGGTATTTGACCACGGACTCTGGCGTCAGTCTGGCCCGCGCGGCAGCGGCAGGGGCGGGATCGGTCGCAAGCAGGTCCGCAAAGGGGACCGCACCACTGATCGGGTTGGTGAGGTTGATAACCGCGGTGCCATGACTGCTGATTGCCGCAATCGCATTGGCGAATTTGCCCCCGTCATCGGCGAAAATGGCACCGGGTTTCAGCAACGCCGCAATATCGCGCAGCTTGGCATGGTCGGTCGAAACCAGCGAATAGGCGGGGGACAGCGGCGCATAAGGGACGCCGACATAGGCGCAGGCCATCCCCAGGAGCGCGTGTTCAAGGCTGTTTTCCGACAGGATCAGCAAAGGACGTTCTGGGCCCAGCCCCATACCCAGCAAGGCCGCACCAATCGCGCGGGCCTGCATCCGCCCTTGGCCGTAGCTGATATGCTGCCAGTCCCCACCATCCTTGCGGCGGGCGATCCATGTGGCCTCGGGCGTCGCATCGGCCCATTTGTCCATGTAGTCGGCCAGCAATGGAGGATAGTCCGGCAGTACGCCGTCCTGGCGCATGACGAGCGATCCATCATCGCGCTGGTCGTAAAGGAATGTCGGGTTCCAGAAATCGCCCGAAGTGGCTGCGGTGTCTTGGGTCATGATCTTGGGCTCTGTTTTAGCGGGGTGCCATGCGAATAGCGCCATCCAAGCGGATGACTTCGCCGTTCAGCATCGGGTTGCGGGTGATGTGATCGACCATTTCGCCGTATTCGGCCGGATCGCCCAGTCGTGACGGGAAAGGGACCTGCGCGCCCAACGAAGCCTGCACCTCGGGGGGGAGTTCATGGAGCAGCGGCGTCAGAAACAGACCGGGCGCGATGGTGCAAACACGAATGCCCTTGTCGGCCAGATCACGGGCCATAGGCAGGGTCATCCCCACAATCCCGCCTTTACTTGCCGCATAGGCCAGCTGCCCGATTTGCCCGTCATAGGCCGCGACCGAAGCTGTGTTGATAATCACCCCGCGTGCGCCGTCCGCATCAACGGGATCGGCGGCCACCATGCCTGCGGCGGCTTGACTGGCGCAGTTGAAACTGCCCAGCAGATTGACGCGGATCACCCGTTCAAAAAGCGCTGGATCATGGGGTGCGCCGCGCGACACGGTCTTGGCCGCGCCGCCAATGCCAGCGCAGTTGACCAGAATGCGCGTCGGACCATGGGCCGCTGCGGCTGTTGCAATGCCCGCTGCCACCGATTGCGGGTCCGCGACATCGACCTTGGCAAAGGCGCCGCCGATGCTTTGGGCATGCGCCTGTCCCGCGTCGGCGTTCAGATCAAAAACCGTGACTTTCAGTCCGCTTTGGGCCAGCCGCGCCGCAGTGGCGGCCCCGAGCCCCGATGCAGCCCCTGTGACGATTGCGCCGTACCCCGCCCAATCTTGCATTCTAGCTTTCCCTATCGGTCAGGCGGATTTTCATCAGCAATTGCATGAGCGTGTCTTTTTCGGATGTGGAAAGGTCAGCCAGAAGCCGGTCCTCATGGGCCTGAACCGTGACCAGTGTTGCACCATAGGCCGCGATCCCCGCCTTCGTGGGGACCAGAGCCTGCACGCGGCGATCACCGGGCACAAGTGTGCGGCTCAGGAACTTCCGGGCTTCCAGATCGTCAATGATGGCCACAAGGCCCGAGCGTTCAATGCCCAGCATCCGTGCAAGATCGCTCTGGCTGATATTTGGGTGGGCCACCACAAGCGAAAGCGCCGAGAACGTGCGCGGTGAAAGCCCGCCTTCGCCCAAGGCGGCGCGGAAATCTTTCTGGATCGCAACATAGGCCCGTTTCATGTTGTAGCCGACCAAAGTTTCAAGGTCAGAGACAACATCTGTCATTTCAAATTCGAGGCTTTTTGTAACTGTGCGGGGTGCCATGACCATGTTCCTTATTCTATCGACAGGTGTACTGTGTATTGTTAATCAGGTAAACAGTTTTGCATTGATGGCACATAAAGGATGATTGCGATGGTTCTTCCCGTCCCCAAGCTTGAACTGGTCACGGATCTGACCGTCGCACTGGACCCGATCCGCGCTATGGGGCAGGGCAGAGCCGGAGAGCGTAGGATCATACCGATTGTGGGCGGAACCATGTCTGGCCCGAAGTTGCAGGGTAAAATCTTGGCAGTAGGTGCCGATTGGCAAACCGTTTTTGCCGATGGGCTGGCCGAGTTGGATACCCGTTATGCATTGGAAACCCATGACGGTGCCACGATCGAAATCATCAACTACGGCTATCGGCATGGCCCCAAAGCGGTGATCGAGGCGATTGCCCGCGGCGAAGAAGTGTCACCCGACAGCTATTACATGCGCACACATGCGCGTTTGGAGACAGGCGATGACCGCTATGCTTGGGTCAATCGCACGCTTTTTGTCGGTGTCGGAGCGCGCAAAGAGCAAACGGTTCTCATGCGGCTTTATGCGTTGATGTAGCGCGGCCATTTCTGTCGCAGATGCGTCCTGAGCCAGGGACCATACCGGCTTTGGACAGTACTTTTGCCTGTCCTGTTCCAGCGTCCTGTCAGCTATCCGACACCGATAGGGGAATCTGGACCACTGCTTCGAAACCGTCTGCATGGCCCAAGCGCGGAGAGCGCAGGATCAGGCGGCTGCCTATCCGTTCCGCTATGGCCGCGACGATGGCTAGGCCAAGTCCGCTGCCACTTGTCTCGGCTCCGGCCCTTTCGAAGCGGGCGGTCAGGCTGGCAAGGGTCGCTTCGGGGATGACAGGACCCGCGTTCGCGACACGGAATGTGCCGTCTTGTGATAGACTTACGGCGACAGGTTCTGTTTCTGACCCGTGCCGCACTGCATTTTCGACAAGGTTGCGACACAGGATGCCAAAGGCGTCAGGGTCCAGATCCGACATCACGGGTTTATCCGGCAACGCCAAAGTGATCCTTTCAGCCGTCGTTGTCCGCGCCATTTCCGTGATGACCAGATCCGCAATGCCGCGCAAATCCGAAGCCTGATCCAGCCGCAGGCGGCCACCTTCGGCGCGGGCCAGTTGCATCAGGCGTTCGGAAAGGCGGGTCAACCGTTTGAGCGTGGCCTCGATGTCGGCGGCGCGCGCTTTGGCGGCAGGTTCTTTGGTCTCTGACTGAAGCCGCTGCGCCTGCGCGATGGCGCCTGCAAGGGGCGTGCGCAATTCATGGGCGGCGTTGGCCGCAAAGCTGCGTTCAGCGTCGAATGCCCCCTTGAGGCGGCTAAGAAGCCCATTCAGCGCTGCGGTCACGGGGGCGAATTCCAGCGCAATATCAGTGTCCGGAACTGGCGACAGGTCGCCTGCGTCGCGCGCGCCCAGTCTTTCGCGAAACCGGCGCACCGAGGCAAAGCTTGCCCGCACCACCAGCGCGATGGCAAGCAAGGCCAGCGGGATCACGATCAGCAGTGGCAGGCCAAGACCCATCTGGATTTCGCGTGCCACCGCTGTGCGGTGGTCAAGCGGTTCGGCCACAGTGATGCGAATGCTGCCCTGCAACGCATCGTCATTGTAAAGCCGATGGGTTGCGGTCTGTCGGAAACCTGCCCCGTCATAGGGGGGGAACACCTCTGGATCGGCGTCATGTGACTTGAGCAGGATGCGCCCGCGCGCATCGCTGACGATATAGGTAAAGAACTCTGTATGTTCGCGGACCGCGCCAAGGCGTTGGGTGACGCCGTCATCGTCACGATTGACAATCTCTTGGACCGCAAGAGGAAGCAGGCGCTGCGCGGTTTCCTGCAACGCGGAATCAAAAACCTCGTCCATTTCATGTCGCAGGTTGACACCCGTGACCGACGCGGTGCCGACCCAAAGGCATGTCAGCACAAAACCCAGCGACAGCCCCAGACGGGCCTGAAGGCTACGCGCCAGCCTCATGGCGCGCCCAATCGGTAGCCCATCCCGCGCTCTGTCAGCACAACATCAGCGCCCAGTTTCTTGCGCAGGCGGCTGATGTGGACTTCGATCGTGTTGCTGTCGATTTCGACCCCGAAGGCATAGAGTTTGTCCTCAAGCTGCGCCTTTGACAAAAGCTGACCGGGGCGGGACAGGAACGCCTCGAACAAGGCCCATTCGCGTGCGGTCAGTTGCACGGGCTTGCCATCCCGGAAGATGCTGCGAGACGCAAGATCGACCTCAAGCGCGCCATGGGTGATGATCGGGTTCGGATTGCCAGAGTAGCGCCGCGCCACCGATCCGATCCGGGCAGAGAGTTCCGAAAGGTCGAAGGGTTTGACAAGATAATCATCCGCGCCAGCATTCAGCCCCTCGATCCGGTCCGAAATCTGGTCAAGGGCGGTCAGGATAATCACTGCGGTGACATCGCCCCTTTGCCGCAGTCCCTTCAGAAAGCCGATCCCACGGCCATCGGGCAGCATGAGGTCAAGCAAGACCAGATCATAGGCGGCAACGGCCATCGCCTCGGCTGCCGCATCAAGGCGCGTCACCCAGTCCACCGACTGGCCGTCGGCCACGATCTGGTCGCGCACCGCAGCGCCTAGAACAGTATCATCCTCGATCAGCAGGACACGCATCGCGGTTTGGCTCCTTTGTCAGGTGATCCTTCTTTACCAGCCAAGCTTACGCAAAGCTGACGTGCATCAGCCCCCGCGCTTCAGGAACCTGTCAGGTGGAACGGGCAAGGTTTGCAAATAGGATCGCAGCCCGGAGTGTGCCGTATGAAGAAGATACTGACAATGCTGGCTTTGATATGCGTGCTGCCGACGGCTGCCGCGCTTGCCGATGACAACCATTGCTTTGTACCGATGGCCGATTGGCAACCGCGTGAAGCGGTCGCGCAGTTGATTGCCGACAATGGCTGGACCGTGACCCGGATCAAGATTGATGACGGATGCTATAAAATCCATGGCCGCGACGCTGCGGGCCGCTGGATCGAGGTCATGCTGCATCCCCAGACCTTGGCGGTGATTGAATTTGAATACGAGCATGAGCAAGAGGATCAAGACGATGAAGACGACCACGACAGCCGGAGATAAAGGCGCTGCAACGCTGCGTGTCTGGGACCCGATGATCCGCATTTTTCACTGGTCGCTGGTTGTCGCATTTGCCGTGGCCTATTTGACCGCCGAGGAACTGGATACGGTCCATGAGGTTGCAGGCTATGTGGTGGCAGGACTGGTCGCCTTTCGGCTGGTCTGGGGGCTCGTGGGCGGAAAATACGCGCGCTTTCGCCAATTCTTGACCGGCCCGTCAAAGGCACTGGCCTATGTCAGCGACATGGTGCGCGGGACGGAACGCCGGTATCTTGGCCACAACCCCGCAGGAGCCGCGATGATCGTGGCTTTGCTTTTGGCGCTTTCGGGCACCGCCTTTACCGGATGGCTCTTGGAAGACACCAGCCGCGTCGCGATGCTGCCCCAGATGCCGCAGATCGTGTCGCCCGCATTTGCGGACGAGGATGGCGTGGCGGAAACCCTTCGCGAAGGCGATGGTGGGGCGATCAAAGACGTGCATGAGGTGCTTGCCAACCTGATGCTTTTCTTGATTGCGGTGCATGTGGGCGGCGTCATTCTTGCCTCTGTGCGCCATCATGAAAACCTCGCAAGGGCGATGGTCACGGGCGACAAGCGCGCAGCCGGACCGGACGATGTCGTCTGAATGGCATCCGGTCCAAGACCTTACCCCCGGTGGTTTCACCTGAACGCAAGCTGAAGCAGAAAGTGGTGCTGCGTCAGGAAGCGCTCAGGTGCGCGCACCATATTCGTCTCAGCAGACAAAAAGGAGTTCCTGCCATGAAAAAGACCCTCACCGTTCTTGCCGCGACGACATCGCTGGTCGCTGTCCTTGGCCTTCCGGCATGGAGTGCGATGCGCAATGCAGATGAGACGATTGGCCAGTCCTATGCGGCGGCCTTTGATACGGCCCGCAGCGCTGTCCCGCTGGTTCTTGTGAGCGACGATGATGATGACGACGACGGATATCGGACGGGCGCGCGTTATGAGGATGACGATTGCGACGACGATGATGATGACGACGACGATCATGATGACGACGATGACGATGATTGCATCGGGACGGCACAGAACGCAGCCCCGTCAGGCACTGTCGCACCGCCGCAAAACGGTCTTTTCGGCAGCGGCGCGCAGCCGACGGTCAAGATGAACTGAGGCTCACCCCTCGCAGTCAAATTCCTTAACTGAGGTACGCACAGATGAAATCACTTCTTGCAACACTTGCGCTGACGACCGCGCTGACCATGCCAGGACTTGCAATGGCACGTCCCGTCACTCTCACAACCACGTTGAACAGCTATGGCGGCGATGGCGCTTATCTTGCCTTCTATGTCACTGACACCGCGGGTGACTATGTCGGCAGTCTGTGGATGGCTGGTGGAAAGTCGAAGTATTACAAGCACCTGACCGATTGGGATCGTGCAACCGGCGGCAGTACGGCTGAAATCAATGGCATCACCGGGGCCAGCGTCGGGTCGGGCCGGACGCTCGAGATCACGCTTGATCTGGCCGACGCCCTGTTTGATGCAGGCTACACGCTGCACATCGATGCGGCGGTCGAAGACATGCGTGACAGTCCAAACGAGGTGGCGGTGCCGCTGACGACGGCGGGTGCCGGCACGCCGGTCAATGGGCGTCGCTATGTCGCCAACTTTACCTACGACATGTAAGGAGCGACGGCCATGATCCGCAGTCTGCACCGTTGGCCGGGTCTTCTGGCTGCCGTTCTCCTTGTTGTTGTGACGCTCAGCGGTGCAGCCTTGTCTGTCTTTCCGGCGGCAGAGCGTCTTTCAGCCCCGCAGGCAGAAGCCGGGCTGAGTGTTGCAGTGCTCGCAGCGCGCATCCAGTCGGTCTATCCCGGTGTCGAACAGATCAAGCAATCGCCATCGGGAAAGATCACGGCCTACTGGTTTGTCGATGGCACGCCAGGGTCGGCTGTGATTGATCCTGCGACGGGCGAAGGGGTGGGTTCTGCCGATCCAAACCCGGTCGAGCGATGGCTGACCAATCTGCACAGGTCGCTTTTTCTGGGCGACGGCGGTCGGATCGCCATGGCGGTGGGTGCTGCAGCAATGCTTGTTCTTGCGGTATCGGGCGCTTTGCTTGTCGCGCGTCGGGCCGGTGGCTGGCGGCGCTGGTTCGCGCCGTTGCGCGGCCCGCTGTCCGGCCGTCTGCATGTCGAGATCGCGCGGGTCGCGGTCGTGGGACTTGCCTTGTCGGCTATGACGGCGCTGTGGATGTCTGCGGTCACCTTCGAACTTTTGCCCGTGACTGAATCGATGCCCGCCTTTCCGGCCGACGTGAGTGGCGAGACAGGGGTGGCGGTCGGCACGATCGAACCGTTGTTACAGACCCCGGTCGAGGACCTGCGCGCGCTGAATTTCCCTTATCCCGGCGATGCGACGGACGTTTTTACGCTCAAGACCGATCAGGGCACCGGATATCTGGATCAAGGGACCGGCGCGGTCTTGGATTGGGCCGATCTGGCGGGTTCGGAGCGTCTGTTTGAAACGATCTACATGCTGCATACGGGGCAGGGCGCTGCCCTGTTGGGGCTGGTTCTGGGGTTCATGGCACTGGGCGTGCCGGTCCTGGGTGTCACCGGAACGCTGGTGTGGCTGGCCGGACGCCGTGGCAGGCCCCGGATACCCGGCAATCAAGCGGCGGCGCGCGCGGATACCATCCTCCTTGTCGGAAGCGAGGGCGGCAGCACCTGGGGTTTTGCTGCGACGCTCCACAAGGCGCTGAGCGCGCGCGGGCATAGTGTGCATGTTGCGCCAATGACGGGTTTCGATCCGGCCCGCTTTGCCAAGGCGCAGCAGTTCGTCGTACTTGCAGCGACCTACGGTGATGGCGATGCGCCGTCCTCTGCCACTGGGTTTCTGGAACGCATCGCGGCGCTCAAGTCCGCGCCGGATGCGCCCCTAGCGGTGCTGGGCTTCGGTGACCGCAGCTATCCCGACTATTGCGGTTTTGCGCAACAGGTCGAGACAGCGGCCAAAGCCAAAGGGTGGCGGATGCTTTTGCCTTTCGACACAATCGACCGCCAGTCGCCGCAGGATTTCGCGCGCTGGGGGCGCTTGCTTGGTCAGGTCCTTGGCTTTGATCTGGAACTGACCCATGAGCCGGTGCTGCCAAAGGTCGAAACGCTGACCTTGGTGTCGCGTCGGGACTATGGGGCTGAAATGCAGGCCCCGACAGCCATCCTGCGGTTTGCGCTGCCGAAGGTGACAGTCTGGCAGCGGTTGACGGGGCAGGGGTTTGCCCGGTTCGCGGCGGGCGATCTGCTGGGGATTGTGCCCAAGGGCTCTGCGATCCCGCGCCTTTATTCGCTGGCCTCGGATCGGCGCGACGGCTTTGTCGAGATTGTCGTAAAGCGCCAGCCAAGCGGATTGTGCTCGGCGCAACTGACCCAGCTTGCGCCGGGCGATACCGCGACCGGCTTTGTGCGGCCAAACCCCGGGTTCAAACCGGGCAAAGGCCGCGCGCCGCTGATCCTGATCGGGGCCGGTACAGGGATCGGCCCTTTGGCGGGGTTCATTCGCAGCAACAAAAGACAAAGGGCGATCCATCTTTTCTTCGGGATGCGCCATCCGCAAAATGACTTTCTGTATGGTGAAGACCTCGCAGCTTGGCAGCAAGATGGCCAATTGACCAAGCTGGACACAGCCATCTCGCGCGGTAACAAACCGAACTACGTGCAGGACGCCTTGCGCGCCGAGCACGCAGAAATCACCCGCCTGATCCGCAACGGCGCGCGCGTGATGGTCTGCGGCGGGCGTGGCATGGCCAGCGGGGTCGCAGAGGCGTTCACGGATATTCTGGCCCCCATGGGGCTGACCACTCTCAAGCTCAAGACAGAAGGAAGGTATGTCGAAGATGTCTACTGATCCGACACGTTTTGCCTTGAACGGCCCCACGATGGGCACCCGCTGGTCGGCGATCTTTCACAGCGCACCTCATTTCGATACAGCCCCTCTGCACGCGGCACTGCAGGCGGCGGCGGACGAGGTTGACGGGCAAATGTCGACGTGGAAACCGCTCAGCGATCTGATGCGCCTGAACGCCGCCCCTGTTGGCGCGTGGCAGGCCGTTCCCATGCCTCTGTTGGAGGTGATCGCGCTGGGCTGCAAAATCGGTGAGGCGTCGCATGGGGCCTTTGATATCGGCATGGGAGACGCGGTCACCGCATGGGGCTTCGGGCCTGACGCCGCTGACCCCGCGCAGATCAGTCGTGCCATCGCTGGACCGCCGGTGCCGATTTCGACACGCTTGACGCTTGATGTGGCGGGCGGGCGTCTGCGAAAGACTGCCCCTGTCACACTGGACCTCAACGGGATCGCCAAGGGCTACGGCGTTGATCTGCTTGCCGATACGCTGACGGCTTTTGGAATTGCCGCCGGTTTGGTCGGCATCGACGGCGAAATGCGTGCGCTGGGCTTGCGGCCTGATGGCAGCCCATGGACCATCGCGGTAGAAGCGCCGGACCCCGACCGCCGTGCGCCACATTCGGTGCTTGCACTGCATGATGCGGCTGTGGCGACTTCGGGCGATTATCGTCACTGGGTCACTGTAGGGGGGCGCCGCCTATCGCATACGATGGATCCGCAGCGGGGTGCGCCGCTTTTATCATCGCCCGCGTCGGTGACGGTCGTCGCAAGAACCTGTGCCGAAGCAGACGCTTGGGCCACTGCACTGATGGTCTTGGGCGCAGATGCCGGCGCGACACTGGCAGACCAGCACGGACTTCAGGTGCTTTTCATGATACGCGATGATGCGGGAACGCTGCGCAGCATGGGGGTCGGGCCGTTGTTTTCATCTGAGCAGACCAAAAGCACCACTGCTATGAAAGTGTGAACAGACATGGAGCATGCTGGCACGGATCGTCTGAAAAAAGCGCTCTTGCTGCTTTCCGTCGGCGGCCTTCTGGGCGGGCTGGCGCTTTATCTGGCGGGCAGGGCTGATCTGGCCAGTACGGTCTGGTTTGTCGGTGTAACGCCGGTTTTGGCGGCCCTTGTGGTCGAGATTTTGCGCAGTCTGCGGCAGGGCGAAGTGGGTCTTGATATTGTGGCGGCACTGTCGATGACGGCCGCCCTCGCCTTTGGCGAAACGCTGGCGGCTGCGGTTGTGGCGGTCATGTATTCCGGTGGCACCTTTCTGGAAAGCTTTGCCGAAGGCCGCGCAAGACGCGAGATGCACGACCTGTTGTCGCGTGTGCCGCGCACCGCCACCCGGCACAAGAACGGCGGACTGGAAGATGTCCCGCTGGACGAAATCGCACCGGGGGACCGGCTGCTGATCCGCCAAGGGGATGTGGTCCCGGTGGATGGTACAATCGCATCTGACGCGGCGTTTCTCGATACCGCGGCCCTGACGGGTGAATCCCTGCCTGCGCGCCTGTCCCAAGGGGCAGAGGCGATGAGCGGATCCACCAATGCGGGCGCCCCTTTTGACCTGACCGCAACGCGGCTTGCGGCAGAAAGCACCTATGCGGGCATCGTCCGGCTGGTCGAAGAAGCACAGCACTCCAAAGCGCCGATGGCGCGCTTGGCGGATCGCTGGTCCTTGGGTTTTCTGTTGGTCACCGTCACGATCGCTTTTGCGGCGTGGTGGTTCACCGGCGATCCGATCCGCGCCGTGGCGGTGCTGGTCGTTGCGACGCCTTGTCCGCTGATCCTTGCGGTGCCTGTCGCGCTGGTGGCCGGTCTGTCGCGGGCGGCGCATTTTGGTGTGCTGGTCAAAGGCGCAGGCCCGCTCGAAGCGATGGCGCGGATCCGGACGCTGATCCTCGACAAGACCGGCACGCTGACAGACGGACGTCCGCAGATCGTGTCGATCGAGACTTTGGGGGACATCACCGAGACTGAGCTTCTGCGCCTTGCCGCAGCACTGGATCAGGCGTCAAAGCATCCGGTGGCGCAAGCCGTCGTTGCCGCAGCAAAGCAGCGCGACCTTGTCTTGCCGGTGCCGACCGAGGTTGAAGAAATCCCCGGCGAAGGGGTTTTGGGGCGCGTCGAAGGACAGGCGGTCATCGTTGGCGGTAACGGGTTTGTCGCAGAGCGGTCCGGGCTAGGGGCGAACGCGCAACCGGCACTTTCGGCAGGTGCTGTCATGGTCGCTGTCGCGGTTGACGGGCAGATGGTGGGGCATCTTGTCATGGCGGACCCACTGCGCGAAGGAACCCGCGAGATGCTGGCCGGCCTGCGCCGCGAAGGGATCAGCCGTATTCTGCTGGCCACCGGCGACCGTCCCGATGTGGCAGAGCGCGTCACCGAAGGTCTTGGGCTTGACGGTCTGCGCGCTGGGCTGACGCCGGACCAAAAAGTCCTGCTGGTGCTGAGCGAGCGCAAGAATGGCCCGGTGATGATGGTCGGTGACGGGGTGAATGACGCGCCGGCCCTTGCCGCCGCCGATGTGGGCGTGGCCATGGGTGCGCGCGGTGCAGCGGCCTCTGCCGAGGCGGCGGATGTGGTCTTGCTGGTGGACAGGGTCGACCGCTTGGGTCCCGGGATCGAGATCGCGCGCCGCGCCCGCCGGATCGCGGTTGAAAGTGTGATCGCGGGCATCGGCCTGTCGGTTGCCGGCATGATTGCGGCGGCCTTTGGCTATCTGACACCCGTGCAGGGCGCCTTGCTGCAAGAGGTGATCGACGTGGCTGTCATTCTCAATGCACTGCGGGCTTTGCGGATCATGCCGCATGGCACCAGCTAAGACCAAAGCACTCTTGTCAAAACCGCAAGGCTCTTGCGACGGCTGGCTCGCGTCCTTGCAAATCGTCGTACCCCTTCAGTTGCCCAGTATGCGGGGCAGACGCAGTCCGTTTTCGCGCGCGCAAGCGATCGCATCTTCATAGCCCGCATCTGCATGCCGCCAGACACCGGACGCCGGATCGTTCCACAGCACCCGCGCGATCCGCTTGGCCGCTTCTGGCGTACCGTCTGCGCAGATCACCACACCGGAGTGCTGGCTGAACCCCATGCCCACACCGCCACCGTGGTGGATGCTGACCCATGTGGCCCCTGAAGCTGTATTGACAAGCGCATTCAAAAGCGGCCAATCCGACACCGCGTCAGAGCCGTCCTTCATCGCTTCCGTTTCGCGGTTGGGCGAGGCGACAGAGCCCGAGTCCAGATGGTCGCGCCCGATCACGACGGGGGCTTTCAATTCACCACTGGCCACCATGTCGTTAAAGGCCAGCCCCGCGCGATGCCTGTCCCCCAGCCCGATCCAGCAAATCCGCGCAGGCAGTCCCTGAAAGGCGATGCGGTCGCGCGCCATATCCAGCCAATTGTGCAGATGGGTATTGTCGGGGAACAGCTCCTTCATCTTGGCGTCGGTTTTGTAGATATCTTCGGGATCGCCGGACAGGGCCGCCCAGCGGAACGGTCCGATACCCCGACAGAACAGCGGGCGGATATAGGCAGGCACAAAACCGGGAAAGGCAAAGGCGTTTTCCAACCCTTCGTCAAGTGCGACCTGCCGGATGTTGTTGCCGTAGTCCAGCGTCGGCACACCCGCATTCCAGAAATCGACCATCGCGGCGACATGGGTTTTCATAGAGGCGCGGGCGGCTTTCTCAACGGCTTTGGGGTCGCTTTCCTGTTTGGCTTTCCATTCACCCATGGTCCAACCCTGCGGCAGATAGCCGTGCAGCGGATCATGGGCGCTGGTCTGGTCTGTCACCATATCAGGGCGCACACCGCGCCGGTAAAGCTCGGGAAAGACGTCAGCCGCATTGCCCAAAAGCCCCACGGATTTTGCCTCGCCCGCTTTGGTCCAGCGGTCGATCATCGCAAGCGCCTCGTCCAGCGTATCGGCGCGTTCGTCCACGTAACGCGTGCGCAGGCGGAAATCGATGCTGTCAGGGTTGCATTCGACGGCCAGACAGCAGGCCCCCGCCATGACCGCCGCCAAAGGCTGCGCACCGCCCATACCACCCAGACCACCCGTCAGGATCCACTTACCTTTCAGATCGCCGCCATAGTGCTGGCGTCCTGCCTCGACAAAGGTTTCATAGGTGCCCTGCACGATGCCCTGACTGCCGATATAGATCCACGATCCGGCGGTCATCTGGCCGTACATGGCCAGCCCTTTTTTATCGAGTTCGTTGAAATGATCCCATGTCGCCCAATGCGGGACGAGGTTGGAGTTGGCAATCAGGACGCGCGGCGCGTCCGTGTGGGTTTTGACAATGGCAATCGGCTTGCCTGATTGCACGACCAGCGTTTCATCGGCCTCAAGGTCTTTGAGGCTGGCGACGATGCAGTCGAAATCAGCCCAAGTCCGCGCAGCCCGCCCGATGCCGCCGTAGACGACCAGTTCATGCGGGTTCTCGGCCACATCGGGGTGCAGGTTGTTCATCAGCATCCGCAACGGCGCTTCGGTCTGCCAGCTTTTCGCGGTCAGTTCGGGGCCGGTTGGCGGGTAGATGTCGCGCGCATTCTTGCGGGGGTCGGTCATTGGGGCCTCCAGTCGGACAGGGTTGCGAGGATTGTTTGAAGATGGGCGCGCGTGCGGTCGGCGATGTCGCTGACATAGGTCCAAGGCGCGCGCTCGATCATATAGGTGGATTGGGCCAGTTCCATCTGGATGGCATGTACACCCTGGGCGGGGTGCCCATAGTGGCGCGTGGTCCAGCCGCCCTTGAAGCGACCGTTGAGGATTGACGTGTAACCCTCTGCTTTTGAACATATAGTCTGAATTGCATCCGCGATGTCTGGCGCGCAGGTGACGCCTTCGTTCGTGCCGATGTTGAAGTCCGGCAAGATGCCGTCAAAGAGAAACGGGATATGCGACCGGATCGAATGGCAATCATAAAGCAGTGCAAATCCGTGGATCGCCTTAACCCGATCAAGTTCTGCTGAAAGTGCGGCATGATAGGGCGCGTGATAGAGGGTTGTCCTGCGCGCAGTCTCGGCGCGATCCGGCTCTTGCCCTGCCAGATAAAGCGGGCGGCCATCAAAATCGGTCAACGGGCATAACCCCGTGGTGTTTTGACCGGGATAAAGGCTTTCCCCTGTTGGGGCGCGGTTGACGTCGATCACATAGCGATGGACCGGCGTGCGCACTGTCGTCACATCATCGACCAGCCCCGCATAAAGCCTTTCGATATGCCAATCCGTATCGGCCATGGCGCGCCCTGTGTCATTGAGACGGGCAAGGCAATCGGGCGGGATGTCCGTGCCGGTATGCGGCAGGGCCAGCACCAGCGGGCTGCGGCCTTGGCGCACCGCGATCATAGCACGATGTCCACGCCTGCGGCCATGGCAAGGCTGTCATCGGCCACGCAGGCGGCGGCGGCCTTGATATCGGGGGCAAGGTAGCGGTCTTGCTGCAAGCTGGGAACGACCGCGCGCAGGCAGGCCATGGCGCCTTGCAAAGGTGCCGATGTAACAAGCGGCGCGCGTTGTTCGATGCCTTGGGCAGCGCAGATCGCCTCGATCCCCAAGATGACGGACAGATTGGCGGTCATCCGATGCAAACGCCGCGCACCATGGGCCGCCATGCTGACGTGATCTTCCTGATTGGCCGATGTCGGGGTGCTATCGGTCGAACAAGGATTCGCCAGATGCTTGTTCTCGCTCATCAAGGCGGCGGTGGTGACTTCGGCGATCATCAGGCCAGAGTTCAGGCCCGGTTCGGGCGTCAGAAACGGCGGCAGATCAAATGACAGCGTCGGGTCCACCATCAGGGCCACACGGCGCTGCGCTATTGCACCGATTTCAGCAAGGGCGAGCGCAATCTGGTCGGCAGCAAAGGCCACGGGTTCGGCATGGAAATTGCCCCCCGACAGGATTTCGCCGGTGTTAGCGATCACCAAGGGGTTGTCGGTGACGGCATTCGCCTCGATCTCCAAGGTGCGTCCCGCAAAGCGCAAGAGGTCTATCGCGGCACCCGTCACCTGCGGTTGGCAGCGGATGCAATAGGGGTCTTGCACGCGGGTATCGCCTTCGCGGTGGCTTTCGCGGATGATGCTACCGTCCAGCAGGCGCGACATGGCAGAGGCCACGTCAATCTGGCCTTGATGCCCGCGCAGGGCGTGAATGGCCGGGTTCAAGGGCGCGGTCGACCCCATGATCGCATCGGTGGACAGGGCCGAGGTGACAATCGCGGCCCGCGCGGCGCGCCAGCCTTCGAAAAGCCCCGCAAGAGCGGCAGCCGTTGAAAACTGGGTGCCGTTGATGAGTGCCAGCCCTTCTTTCGGCCCCAGCACGATCGGTGCCATACCTGCCTGTTGCAGCGCATCGCCGCCCGCCATGGTTTGGCCCTGAAACACGGCCTCGCCCGCGCCGATCATCACTGCGGCCATATGCGCCAGCGGTGCCAGATCACCCGAGGCCCCGACCGACCCCTGCACGGGGATCACTGGCAGTACGCCGCGCGTCAGCATTTGGGCGATCTGGTCGCAAATTTCCCAACGCACGCCCGATGCGCCGCGCCCGAGCGAGAGCAGTTTCAGCGCCATCATCAGGCGGACGGTTGCAGGCTCCAGCGGTTCGCCCACGCCACAGCAATGCGACAGGATCAGGTTGCGTTGCAGGGTTTCAGTGTCGTCGGGCGCAATCCGCACAGAGGCGAGTTTACCAAAGCCCGTGTTGATCCCGTAAACCGGCGCTTCACCTTTGGCGGCCTTGGCGACAAGTGCTGCAGAAGCTTCAACCGCGCTGCGGGCTGCGGGATCAAGGGCCACAGGGCCATCACCGCGCCAGAGTGTCTCTAGCTGTGCCAGTGTCGTTGTGCCGGGAGTGAGGGTTTGTGTCACGCGACACCTCCGAAAATGCGGGAATGAAGGGGGGTGATGCCGATGCCATAGGAGAGCTCGGCCGGATCAGCGACGTTCCAGATCGCAAGATCGGCCCGCATCCCGGGTGCGATCACACCGCAATCGGTCAGCCCGAGCGCGCGCGCGGCATGGCGTGTGGTGCCGGCAAGCGCCTCGGCGGGGGTCATGCGGAACAGGGTGCAGGCCATGTTCATCGCCAGCAAAAGCGATCCGAGCGGCGATGATCCGGGGTTCCAGTCTGTCCCCACGGCCATCGGCACGCGATGGTCGCGGAACGCCTGAACCGGCGGGGCCTGCGTTTCGTGGATGGTATAGAACGCACCGGGCAGCAGGACGGCCACGGTGCCGGCGGCGGCAAGGGCTGCGGCATCGGCAGCCGTCGCATATTCCACATGGTCAGCGGACAAGGCACCGTAGCGGGCCGCCAATGCCGTGCCGCCGCTGTGGCTAAGTTGCTCGGCGTGGAGTTTCACCGGCAGTCCAAGGGCGTTTGCTGCGTCAAAGACGCGGGCAATCTGGTCTGGGTCAAAGGCGATGCCTTCGCAAAAGCCGTCGACCGCATCGACCAGCCCTTCGGCATGGGCGGCGGCGAGTGTTGGAATGCAAACGGTGTCGATATAGTGGTCGGCATCCATGCCCACAGGCACCGCATGGGCCCCCAGAAAACTGGTCACAACGCGGATCGGCCGCAGATCGGCCAGTCTGCGCGCGGCGCGCAGCATCCGCAATTCGGTCGCGCTCTCCAGTCCATAGCCGGATTTGATTTCAACGACGCCCACACCTTGGGCGATCAGCGCATCCACACGGGGCAGGGCGCTGGCCAGCAGGTCTTCCATGCTGGCGCTGCGGGTCGCGGTCACTGTCGAAATGATCCCGCCGCCTGCGCGGGCGATTTCTGCGTAGCTTGCCCCGTTCAACCGCATCTCGAATTCGCGGGCGCGGTTGCCGCCGTGGACGATATGGGTATGGCAATCAATCAAGGCAGGAGTCACCAGCCGCCCGTCATAGGTCTGCTGCATGATCCCCGCAAACGCGGCGGGCAGGTCAGTCGCCGGACCCACCCAGGCAATCAGCCCATCCGCCACGGCAATCGCCGCATCCCGGATCAGCCCATAGCCGCCCGCATCGGGGGCCATCGTGGCGGCCGCAAGTCCGGTCAAGACAAAGGGGGCGGGCATAGAGATTCCTTGCAATAAACCTACTTATTATTAATATGTGCATACTTAATAAAGTCAACGGAGTTGTCTTGGTGCAGATCATCCATGCAAAACAGGTGCTTACCCCGCAGGGCTGGCAAAGCGATCTTGAGGTGACCATTGACGGACTGGGTCGAATCGCAGCGGTCACCCCGCAAAGCCGGACGCCCGATCACCGCATCCCTGTCCTTTTGCCTGCACCGCTGAACCTGCACAGCCATGCGTTCCAGCGCGCCATGGCGGGGCTGACCGAGGCGCGTGGCCCTGACCCGCGCGACAGCTTCTGGAGCTGGCGGCGGTTGATGTACAAATTCCTGGATCAGTTGACCCCGGATCAGGTCGAAGCGATTGCCGGTCTTGTCTTTATGGAGATGCTGGAGGCGGGCTATGGCGCGGTCGCCGAATTCCATTACCTGCACCACGGTGTCGGGGGTGTGCCTTATGCCAACCTTGCTGAAATGTCTGATCGGATCGTGGCGGCTGCGGGTACAGCGGGCATCGGGCTCACCCTTTTGCCGGTGCAGTATCAGTTTGGTGGCTGTGACCTGCGTCCGCTCAACGGCGGGCAGCAGCGTTTTGGCAACGATCCGGACCGGTTTCTGCGGCTGCATGGGCAGGCGCGTGCCACTGTCGCTGCTGCCCCTGCGGATTATGATATCGGCATGGCCCCGCATTCGCTGCGCGCCGTCGATCCTGCGGGCCTGTCCCAGATATTGGCGCAGGCCACTTCCGGCCCGATCCATATGCATCTGGCCGAGCAGGTGGCTGAAGTGGACGAGGTGCTGGCCCATCTGCAGGCCCGCCCGACCGAGTGGCTGCTCAATAATCACGCGGTCGATGACCGCTGGTGCCTGATCCACTGCACCCAGATGACCGACAACGAAACCACGGCGCTCGCAGCAACGGGTGCCGTCGCGGGCCTGTGTCCGCTGACCGAGGCGAACCTTGGTGACGGGATATTCAACGGCACGACCTTTTTGGGGCAGGGCGGGACAATTGGTTTCGGCTCTGATTCCAACGTGCATATTTCGCTCTTCGAGGAACTCAAGACACTGGAATATTCGCAACGTCTGCGCGACCTGTCCCGCGCCGCATTGGCGATGCCGGACCGCTCGACCGGGCGGGTTTTGTTCGAGGCTGCGGCCAAAGGCGGCGCACAGGCGGGCGGGCGCGACAGTGGCCGGATCGCGGCGGGCGCCTGGGCGGACCTTCTGGGGCTGGATGATGATAACGAATGGCTCTGCAACCGCAGCGGTGATGCCACCCTTGATAGTTTGATCTTTGGTGGCGGCGGGCAGTCCTGCGTGCGGGATGTCTGGAGTGCCGGGCGTCATGTCGTGCAAGACGGGCAGCATGTCCGGCGCGCGGCGATTGTCGCGGATTTCAAGGCCACGATGCGCCAGCTGGAGACACGGATTTGACCGCCCCCCTGCGCCTGTCGTGGATGGATGTGCGCGAGACGATCCGCACCCGTATCCTTGACCGTACCTATGCGCCCGGTGACAGGCTGCCGCGGGATGAAGATATCGCGCAAGAACTGGGCTGCGCGCGCACCACGGTCCATCGCGCGATGCAGGACCTGTCGCAGATGGGTCTGGTCGAGCGCAAACGCAAAGGCGGCACCCATGTCAGGGCCGATCCTGTGACCCGTGCGACATTCGACATTCCGATCACGCGGCGCGAGGTGGAACAGCAGGGCCGCAAGTATGATTACCAACTGATCAGCCGTGAGATGGAAGAGACGCCAATTCC
The DNA here is from genome assembly GCF_030731595.1 of Yoonia sp. Classification (GTDB taxonomy): domain Bacteria; phylum Pseudomonadota; class Alphaproteobacteria; order Rhodobacterales; family Rhodobacteraceae; genus Yoonia. Next base: position 25,675 of record NZ_JANQTS010000082.1, on the reverse strand, counting down.
GGTAATGGCCCGGCTTGGTATCCAGCAGCCCGTCCCGATGTTGCACGTCAAGGCGCTGCATCTGGCAGATAATCGCCCCTTTATCTTCGAGGATCGCTGGGTCGATACCAGATCGACACCGGGTATACTGGATGTGGATCTACAGGTTCAGAGCGCCAACGAATGGCTGGTCCACAACAAACCTTACAGTCGCGTCGATGTGCGGTTTTATGCCGTGATAGCCCAGGGCGAGAGTGCCAGATATCTTGCGACCAGTGCCGAAAGCGCATTGCTGGTGATCGAGCGCACCACGTGGATCGGGCAAGACCCGATCACCACAGTTCAGTCCGTGGCTGCGCCAGGATATCAGGTTGCCGCGCAAAACTGATGCGCTCGGCTACAGGTTGAACGTGCAACGCAAGGGGCCGACGCAAGGCTGCTGCCCGCTGCCCTGACGGGTTAAGGCGTCTCTTGTGTGTCTCGCAATTCTCTTGCATGCACACCCAGGATCAACAAAGCGGGCCAAAGAAGATACGCTTGGATTTCGATGTTCTCGCCAAAGGACAAGAGGGTCAGTGTCATCATGATCCCCATCGGCAGATACCCCCGAGGCGAGAGTGTCGCATCTTTCATCGCAAGCAGCGTTTGCCAGACAAATGGCACCAGAAGGCTGAACAGCCCGACCAGACCTTTGACAAATAGCAGACCAAACCACGTGTGATGGCTGCCGATCGGCATGTATTCCACAGCGTGAGAGCCCGGATGGACAGTGCCATGACCGAACCAATAGGCGTCGTTTTCCCAGCGTTCGGCGGCGATACGCTGAAGCAGTTCGCGCACACGGGTGCTATCGGCGCGCGCGCCTTTGAACGTTGCCACCGCATTTGTTGCAGCCGTAGCCAAGCTGGCGCCAATCACCGCCAAAGAGGCCGCCAATCCGGCACCAACCTGCCAAGCCCACCCGCGCAACAAAAGCGACATCATGCGCGGACCGATGGTGCAGGCGACAAGACCGACAAGGCCCATCCGCGATTTGCTGGCAAAGATCATCAGCATCCCCGCGGTCACGCCGATTGCGCGCCATTTGATTGATTTCTCTTCCAGCGCGAACAGGATCATGATCAAGCCAAGCAGGGCGGCAAAGGGCGACCATGGCGCAAAGAACTGCCAGCGCGGTGTCATGCTGGCAGGATCCCAAGTGAAAAAATAAACTGTGAAATACTCTGGCCCCGGACCACCGACGGCTCTGAGCGGCGAGGTGAAAATCCGTTCGGGCAACCCGGCAAAGGGCGCAACCAGCAAAATCGGCGCAAGGATCAATGTCCACAGGCCCACGACGCACTGCGCGCGCACCAAGACCTCGCGCCGGATCGGCAGGATCGCCCCTGCAAGTGGAAAGAGCGCCAAGAGCGCCCACCCTTTTGCCCAGCCGATGGAGGATTTGATGGTTTGCTTGAGCCCCAATCCCCAGTCCGCATGTCCAATCCATAAGGCAACCAACATGACAGCCATACCCGCGATCCAGCCCCAGACCACAGGCGGGATTGGTCCGGTCGCGCGCATATCGGCGCGCACTGCCGGTCCAAGGTACAAGACCAAGACGGCCAAACCGCCCAAAAGCCAGGCGATGACGGGGCCCACCACATAGAGTGCGCCCACCGCATAAAGAGGCCATGTCAGGGTGAGTGTCTTGTAGACAAACCGCTCGATCGGATTGTGATCCATCACTTGGCGCCTGATGGCTGGTGCAGAAGGCGGCTGATGACAGCCAGTCGGACCCAACCCATGATCAAGCTGACAAAGAGCATGAAGGTCGCGGCGATGCCGGCAGCAAAAGCAAGCTTGCGGTTGGGTGATGACGGGCGTTCCGGCAAGGACGGGTTTTCCAGCACCTGCACAAGCGGATAGGACGCGTAGACGTCAGACTTGCTGGATTGCGCGCGGGCAATGGCCGAGGCAAAGACCGCTTCGGCCACGGAAAAGTCGCGTTCCAGGTCTTGCAATTCGGATGCCGCTGCCGCTTTTGCATTCAGATCGGCCTGACTGTTCTCCAGTCTGTCCAGCAAAGTGGCGTGTTCTTCCGCAGCGCCCGCGCGTTCGGCGTCCATGCGGAGCAATTCTGCCAAAAGCTCTGCGCGCGCGCCCTGTGGCGCGAGATCAAGCTGTGCTACCCTGTCGGCGGGCAGGCCCGTAATCCTTTGCGCCAGGCCCAATGCTGCGTGCAAAGCCGTGTCACGGCTGTCTTGGGCGGCCTGCACTTCGGGGTGCCGCGTGCCATAGTGGGCGGTTGCCTCGGCCAGTTCCGCTTCGAAACGGGACGTTTCAGCAAGCAAGGCCAGATAGCCGCTGTCAGCAAAGAGTTTCAGCGTCGCCGCTGCGATTTGCACGTCGAGACCCAGTTTTGCCTCAAGGCGCGCGACGGCGGCGGACTTTTCGCTCAGCAAGGCTGCGCGGTCCAGAACTTGCGCCTCAAGCATCAGGTGACGGTCAACCAAGGCCGCGTATTGGGCGACGGACAACAGCCCGCTTTCATTTTGCAGACTGGCGATCTCGCTGCGGGTACTGGCCACGGAATCGCGATAATCGGCGATCGCTTGCAAGCCACTGTATTCGCGCGTGCTGACCTCGTCAGAGCGCAGGGCGTCAAGTTCGGTAAAGAATGCATCCAGAATGGCATTGGCTCGGGCTTGGGCTTCAACAGGGCTGCGTCCCGTCATTTCGACATGGATCAGGCTGGTTTGATCCACCAGTTGAACCCGTGGTGATCCCAGCTGATACTGTTCGATACCAAGCGATTGCGCTGCAGCTGCCAGAATACGGTCTGCGTTCAGAAGCCGCTTGTAGGTTTCTGTGGGGCTGACCGCACTGCTGGCAAAGGCCGAACTTGCATAAGACGAGGCCTGTCCGATCCCGCTCAGGTTCAACGAGGCTGACGCACCGGAGCCCGGCAAGATCAATGAGGTGCTTGATTTATAGCTCAGCGGGGCTGTCTTGAGATATCCGGTGATCGGTGCCCAGATCAGTCCGCAGCCAAGAAGCGCGAAAGCCATGTAGCGCGGCAAGCGTCCCAAATCGCTTAGTCGCCCACCCATCAGGGCGCGACGCACGAAGCCGCCACGGGGCTTTTTGGTTCTGGGTGCCGCAATTGGCAGTGTCGCTTCAATCCGCATCGGAAATCTCCTTTGCCGATGTCTTAGCGAAACAGGCCGATCCCATCATCCGCGCGGATGGTTAACTGGTTAAAGCATTCGGGACGGACCCTATCCGATCGGATAGATCAAAAAAGTCCCGCTTCGCGCGCAATCAGTGCGGCTTGGGTCCGGTTGGCGGCACCAACCTTGCGATAGAGCGTCTTCATATGCAGTTTGACCGTTGGCTCTTGGATGTCCAGATCGCGGGCAATTTCCTTATTGGACTTGCCCTCTGTCAGGCCCTTCAAGACTTGCATCTCGCGGTCCGTCAATTTTTCGGCCAGCGGGTTCTGATGAACCTCTTCGACGGCAGTCATGAAATCAATGGGGGCGTATTGCTCGCCCATCGCCATGAACTTGACCGCGTTCACAAGAGATTTGGCCGGCAGCGACTTTGGCACGAACCCGGCGGCGCCTGCCTCTAGCGCCTGTTCGGCGATCTGCTTTGTTGCTTCTCCAGAAATAAGGGCAACACGCTGGCCGGCGCCCAAGGCAATCGCGGTCCTGAGGCCTTCGAGCCCGTTCATACCGGGCATGTTGTAATCCAGCAGGACAAGATCAAAGGGTTCACCCTTTTCCATCTCGATACATGCTTCGCCAAAGGTCCCCACGGCGGCAGTCTGAATGTCGCCGGCCCCTTCAAGAAACAGGACAAGCGTATCCCGCAAGAGATCATGATCGTCCGCAATCAGTATACGCATCGCGTGTTCCTTAGTTGTTGAGATCACTGTAGGTTGTAACTTTGGCCGTACAAGGGCGTAAATGAGTGAAAATATGGTTAGTTGGTTAACCCAATTGGGTAGTTGTTGTTAACCATGTTGCTGTTCACCATGTTCGAACGTGGTTAATTTCTTCCACTTGCCACCGCTGCATATCCTGCTGCTCAGTTGAGCCAAATGCCTGTTTTCGTTGATCAAGACGCAAATCGAACACGCAAACAGGATTTCGCAGATGAAGCACGCAACTTTCGACACCGCACCGACACCGATTACACGCAAGCTAACCGGAAACTATCTTCCCTCACTCGATCTTGCTCTGGTGGATGCTGACAGCAACACCGTTATTGCAGATCTTCTGGCCCCCGGCCGCCGTCGCGTCTATTTCATGAACGCGCATTGCTGCAACATGATGCGGAGCCATCCGCAATATGCAAGCGCAGTGCGCAGCGCGGATCTGCTGCTGCCTGACGGGATCGGCGTCGCGCTGGCCGCAAAAATGACAGGTCAAGACCTGACAGCAAACCTGAACGGGACTGACCTTGTACCTGCCTTGCTGGCGGAAGCAGCCAAGATGGGCAAATCGGTCTATCTTTTCGGTGGCAAGCCGGGCACCGCCGAACGTGCCGCCCAGACGTTGCTGCAACAGATCCCGAACTTGATCGTTGCTGGCACGCGCAATGGCTATGACGAGGCCGCTGACGAAGAGGCTGTGGTTGCAGACATCAACGCGCGCAAAGCTGATATCGTTCTGGTCGCCCTTGGGGTGCCGATGCAGGAATTGTGGTTGCAGCGTAACGTGCGCCGCATCAATGCAGACCTGACAATGGGTGTTGGCGCCGCGCTTGATTTTCTGGCCGGTAACGTGGTTCGTGCGCCCAAGATCGTGCGCAAGGTCAAATCCGAATGGGTTTGGCGCCTCGCCATGGAGCCACGCAGGATGGCCAAGCGCTATCTTCTTGGCAACGTCACGTTTCTTGCACATGCGGGAATGAACACGCTCAAGCAGGTCAAGACGGCTTCGGTTGCGAGCAAGGCGCTTGATGTCACAGTCGCAACTGCGGCAGTCGTTGCGCTGGCCCCTGTCTTTCTTGCGACGGCCATCGCCATCAAGGTCGAAAGCAAGGGACCGGTATTCTTTAAGCAGACCCGCATCGGCAAGGATGGCAAACCGTTCTCGATGTATAAGTTCCGCTCGATGGTGACGGACGCCGAAAAGCGCCGCGCCGCTATCTTGGCAACATCAGATCGGGAAGGCATCTGTTTCAAGTCCCGCACCGATCCGCGGATCACCCGCGTTGGCCGAATCATCCGCCGCTTGTCGATTGATGAATTGCCGCAGGTTCTTAATGTCCTGCGCGGCGAAATGGCCATCGTCGGTCCGCGTCCGGCGCTGCCTTCGGAAGTCGCAGCTTACCCTGCGCGCGCCTATGGTCGCTTGGCCGTGAAGCCGGGGATCACGGGTGTCTGGCAAGTCTCTGGCCGGGCCGAGATCGGTTTTGACCAGATGATCGACATGGATCTCGCCTATGCCGCGTCGCGCAACGTGATGCTCGACATCATCCTGATCGCAATGACCTTTCGCGCCGTCATCACCGGCCGCGGCGCGCACTAACACAACATCCAAGACAAAAGGAATAATCACATGACACATATCCGCAAAGCCGTTTTCCCTGTCGCTGGCATGGGTACACGTTTCCTACCAGCAACCAAATCCGTCCCCAAAGAGATGCTGCCGCTCGTGGATCGCCCATTGATCCAATATGCGGTCGATGAGGCCCGCGAAGCAGGGATCGAGCAGTTCATCTTTGTCTCTGCTGCCGGCAAAGGCGCTTTGGAAGACTATTTCGACACCGCAGCGGCGCTGGAAAACCGCCTGGAGGCCGCTGGCAAGAAAGATGCGCTTGCCGCGCTCGAGCGGGCGCGGATGCCTGAAGGTGCGCTGACAATCTTGCGTCAGGCAAACCCTTTGGGTCTGGGTCACGCAGTACGGCAGGCCCGCCAACTGATCGGAAACGAGCCTTTTGCGGTCTTGCTGCCTGATGATGTGATCAAGGGACAGCCGGGCGCGCTCAAGCAGATGGTGCAGGCCCATGCAAAGGTTGGTGGCCATATGGTCGCGACGATGGATGTCCCGCGCGCCGCAACCAGTGCATATGGTGTGCTGGACATCGCAAGCGAATCGGGGCGCATTGCCTATGCCCGCGGCATGGTCGAAAAACCGCGCGCTGACGTGGCCCCATCCACAAAAGCTGTCATCGGTCGCTATATTCTGGATGCAGCCATTTTCGACCGTCTTAGCGCTCTGCGCCCCGGTGCCGGCGGCGAGTTGCAACTGACAGATGCGATCAATGCCGATGTCCCAACAGTTGGCGTGACTGGCTTCAGTTTCGAGGGCGAGCGGTTTGACTGCGGATCGGTTCAAGGCTTTGTCCAGGCGACTGCCGCCTATGCACTGGACCGTCCAGAGCTGTCAGGTGCCTTTGAAATGTTTCTGTCAAACAGGCTGAGCCGGCAGCAAATGGCGGCCTGAAACGGGACTCCTATCCGAAAGGATAGGACCCTATCCCGATGCGCGCATGCGTCAGCGAAAAGAGCATGGCATAGAGACACAAACGCATAAGGAGAATGCCGTGCTTGCTCAGATTGTAAAAACGACTTTTGGTTTGGTCGCCGTGATCGGTATCGCCGCCGCGGCGAGCGCGCAAGACATCGCCTTGCCGCAAGGTGCGGTCGTCTTGACCGTAACAGGCGAAATTGACGTCGCGAATGCTGATGGCACGTTGATCTTTGACCGCGAAACGCTGGCAGCCCTAGGCACCGAGGAATTTGAAACCACCACGATCTGGACCGAAGGCCTGCACCGGTTTGAAGGGGTGTCGCTTAAGACGCTAACGGATTTGATCGGGGCGCAGGAGGGCACGCTTCTGGCAACCGCAATCAATGACTATACGGTTGAAATTCCCGTTTCTGATGCGGTCGCGGATGGTCCGATCATCGCCTTCAAGATGGACGGAGAAACGATGTCAGTGCGCGACAAGGGACCGCTCTGGGTCGTTTATCCTTACGATATGTCGGCCGATTACCGTTCGGAAGTGATTTATTCCCGCAGTATCTGGCAACTCGACAGGATCGAAGTGGTAAAGTAACCCCTAAGAGCGACACGGACATCGCGTTCTGAGGGGGCCGACATGCGGAAACCCAAGTTCAAGTTACCCATGATCAGCAGAACCCTTGCGGTTCTGGCTGGTCTTGTTGCGTTTATCGCGATTGGATTTCTCTCGTATGATGTGGCGCGAAAAATTCGCCTTCTTGGATCAGCAAGCTCTGATAATGTGCAATGGTCGCTGACCCAGACCGAAGTCGAGTTTCTCGCGCTCCAAAATCAGATTGAGGCCGACCCGGTCGATCTTGGGCAGTTGCGCGAAAGGTTTGATATCTTCTACAGCCGTATCGGCATGGTGAACCGTGCGGCGGTCTTTGCGGAACTCCGGGCAAACGAAATTTCCAGCGCGCATCTGGATGCTATTGCCGCCTTTCTGGATGAAACGGTGGCCTTGATCGACGCTGACGATGCGGTGCTTTTGGCCGGCCTGCCAACACTTGCCGAGAGATCAGAGCAGTTGCGCCCGATCGTGCGTGCGATGAGCCTGTCAGGGCTGCGGCTTTTTGCGGAAACCGCCGATGAGCAACGCCAGGCGGTCGCCCGCACGCTGACAGAACTTGCGGTGGCATTGGCCGCGTTGATCGGCGCTTTGGCACTCGCAATCGTCTATCTTTACCGGCTGAACATTCGCATCTTCAATCGCGAGCTTGAAAACAACCAGACGGCCACGCGGATGCGCACGGTCATGGGGACATCGCTTGACGGTGTGATCATCAGCGATGGCGAAGGGCGCATCCTTGAATTCAGTCCTGCGGCAGAGGCCATCTTTGGGCACAAGACCGCGGATGTCTTGGGGTTGGAAGTTGGCGAGGTCATCGTCCCGGACCATATGCGGGCGGCCCATGATACGGGCATGGAGCGGATGCGCAAAGGCGGCGAAAGGCACGTTGTCGGCAAAGGCCGTGTCAGGCTTGATGCCAAGCGTGCAAATGGAGAGGTTTTCCCGGTAGAGCTTGCCCTTCAGTCTGCGACCACGGACCAAGGCCAGATTTTCATCGCCTTTCTGCGCGATATCTCGCATCGCGTCGCCGCCGAGGCAGAGCTTGTCGCCGCCCGCGACAAGGCCTTGGCCAGCGAAAAGATGAAGACCGACTTTTTGGCGACGATGAGCCATGAAATCCGCACACCGTTGAACGGGCTGTTGGGCAATATGAGCCTTTTGCGAGATACGCCGCTGAACAATCTGCAAGACCGCTATGTCGGGTATATGGAATCCTCGGGGCGATTGCTGATGAGCCATATTTCGGATGTGCTCGATATTACGCGTTATGATGCGGGCAAACTCAGCACCATGACCGCGCCCATGAATATCTCTGCCTTGCTGCAAGATATTATCGACAACCAAAGCAGCACTGCGTCTCGGAACGAAACAAGGTTGGAGTGGGGTTGGGACGGTCCGGCCTTGCATTGGATCAATTCCGATTACGACCGGCTTCAGCATGTGATGATGAACCTGATCGGCAATGCCGTGAAATTCACGAAAAGGGGCAAGGTTTCTGTCGTTCTGCGTAAAATGACCCAAGACGACAATGATCAACTCCACATCGAGATCGCCGATACCGGACCCGGCATCTCGGAAGACCTCGCAACGCGCATTTTTGATGACTTTGTGACGGGCAACACCGCCTATGACCGCGAAGTCGGCGGGACAGGGCTGGGTCTGAGCATTGCGAAACGCTTTGTGACGGCGCTGGGTGGCCAGATCGGCGTGAACAGCGTGGAGGGCAAGGGCAGCACGTTTTGGGTGCAGCTTCCTGTGACGCCGGCCCTTGCACCAAATGGAGCAGAACAACCTGCGGAAATCCAGGCACCAACCCGCCCCCTGAACGTGCTTTTGGTCGAGGATAACGAGATTAACCGGATTGTCGCCCGCGAAATGCTCGAGGCCGAAGGGCATAGCGTCACCCTTGCCCATGACGGTCGCGAAGGGGTCGAACTGTCCAAGACCAAGAAATTCGATTTGATCTTTATGGATATCAGCATGCCGGTCATGGACGGGCGTGTTGCCACGCGCGAGATCAGAAAAGGCCATGGCGCCTCTGCACATGCGCCCATCGTGGCGCTGACCGCGAATGCGATGGCTTCGGAACAAGAGGATTTCAAGTCGGACGGCATGAACGGTATTTTGACCAAACCGCTGTCACGCACCGCGCTGCGCCATACGCTCAGTATTCATCAACCCCAAAGCTACGCTGGCAACGCCAGCCTTGTTTCGCATGAACACAGCGCCGAAACGCGAGACGCATTGGGCGAAGAGGCTTTTGCGAAACTGCGCGCGCGCTTCATGCGCGAAGTCGAAGACCTGGTGGCTTGGTTGCAGTCCGATGAGACACAGGATTACCTCGAGATTGCGGCGCGCGCCCACAAAGTCGCAGGCAGTGCTGCTGTTTTTGGCGCTGTGCAACTGCGCGAAGCGCTCAAATTGATCGAGCAAGCCGCCAAAGCCGGTGACAATGCCACCATCGAACGGGTTGTCTTCGGCCTGAACGGTGTCTGGCGTGATACCAAGATCGCCTTGGTTGAATAAGGTTTCTCGCGCTTCGATCTATTCGAGCAGCGCCACTGCCCCGACGAGACTCAGCGCGCGGCCGATTTCCGTGATGTTGGTGATTGTGCTGTCGTAGCAAGCCAGCGCATCGCCCGGCAGCAGATAGGGGTCATAATCATCCCGATCCGCGCGCCGCAGCAGATCCTCGATATCGCGTTCGATGACTGCAGAGACACCGGTGATCGGGTTGCGCGTGAACAAGACCGATGATCTTGCCGCGCTGGTGCTGCGCGAACCGCCGACACAGTTTGCGTCGATCACAGCCTGAAGATAGCGCGTCCCATAGGGGATCTCTCGCACTGTCTGACCGATCCCGGCCGAAGCGTTATTGGTTGCGGGTTGTGTCAGGTTTGACAGGTAAAGGCTGACCCCCGGTGGGCTGATCGGGCTCGGGCGCATCAGGTCTTCCTGAAAGCACTGGCGGCTTGGAACCGATATCTCGTCGCCTGTCAGCAGCATGATATCGACCGCGTTCTGGCCTTCAAACACGCCGCGCATGTCAATCCGGTAAAGCTGACCGTCGCGACGCACTTCGACCGCTGAAATATCGGCGTCAGGGCGAATCCCGCCCGCAGAGCGGAGCGCGACAGACAGGTTGCGACCTTCGGTCGAGGCACCCAAAGCGTCTTGCCGGCGGGTGTCCAGACTGCTGCCGCCAACAACGCCGATTTCTGAAGCCCGCGGTTCGAAAACGGCGCCCGAAACGCCAACAGTCACAGAGGCGAAATCGGCGACACGCACGGAAATACGCGGCGCGTCACTGTAAAAATCATTATCCAAGAGCTGGCGCGCGATGTCCGCCTCGATCTGGTCAGTGGTGCGGCCTTGTGCGCGGATCGGCGACAGGAACGGCAGTTTCAATGTGCCGTCGCGCGAGATGACATAGTCGCCATTGAAGGTTTCGTCATTGCCGATGCGGATATCAACCAGATCATTGCGGCTGAGACGTTCGCCGCGCAGCGCTGCCGCAGCGATCGCGGAACCTTTGCCAAGCCCGTCAAAGCCGCCATAGGGCAGGCACTTTTGGGCATTGAGAGTGGCGGAACGCAAGAACTCTGCATTTTCCCGCGTCACATGAGGTTCACGGTATTGCGCCTGATACGCGTCGCCGGTGGCCACGGCTTCCAGATTGTCGGGTGGGTCAAAGCTGGCGCAGGCCGCAGCAAGGATCAGGGCAGACGCAGCGCAGCGGTTTTTGAAAGAAGATAACAAGCCAGCCTCACGCAAAATGAATTCGTCTCTCCTTACGGGTATCACGATTGATGGTCTACGGGAACGTTGTATCGGCAGCTATACGAACGGATACAATCCTTCACCTTTGCTCCCTCTTTCTCGCCCGAGGCGTCCGCGACTTGGTTTGCGCAAGGCTTTAGTTCTGGCTTCAACCCGAAAACAGGACTCAAACACCATGCCGATCACCACCCAATCCAAGGCCTTGATAGGAAACCTGATGGCCTATGGCGCATCAGAGGTTGCCTCTAAGGCAACGCGGCTGTTGGTCGTGATGGCCGTTGCGCGCACGATGGAGTTGAAGGAAATCGGTATTGCTGCCACGGCCATTGCCGCGGGCGACATCCTCAAGTCGCTAACGGAAAACGGTGTTGGTCAAAGGATCATCGCCGCCAAGGAAGAAGACCTTGCCGCCGTCTGTGCAACTGCACAGCGGATTTTCTGGTTCTGGTGCACCGGTCTGTTCTTGATGCAGGCCGTCATCGCTGGCGGTTTCCTTTTCTACAGCGACAACACGCTGCTTGCCCTGCTGATCCTGATCTTGGGTGCGGAATACCTGCTGATGCCCGCAGGCCTTGTTCATGTGGCCCTCGCCATGCGGGCAGGGAAACTCAAGCAGACAGCCTCTATCGCGGGGGCGCAGGTTGTCGGGGCAAACCTGATGTCGGTCGTGCTGGTTCTTGTTTGGCCATCTGCCTTGGCGCTTTTGCTGCCGCGTCTGCTGTCTGCGCCGATCTGGCTGATTGCGGTGCGCCGTCTGCACCCGTGGACGGTTGACCGGTCTGCAGGATTTGCGCCGCTGCGCCCTTTCCTGACCTATGGCCGTTCCGTCCTGGGCGTTGAACTGGTCAAGGCCCTGCGCTTGCAGGCTGACAAGCTGGTGATCGGTATGACAATGGGAGCGGATGCGCTGGGCCTCTACTTCATGGCGTTCAACGCCGGGCTGAGCCTGTCGAATGCCTTTACCGTGGCCTTCTCGACCGTTCTGTTTCCGCATCTGACACGGACGGTTGATCGCGTGGCTGCACTGCGCAACAGCATTCTGATCGGCCTTGGCCTGATCAGCCCGGTTGTGATCGCACAGGCCCTTGCCGCCCCTTATTATGTGCCATTCCTGTTTGGCGATGGATGGGACGGCATTTCCGATATTGTTGCGATCCTTTGTCTTATAGCGATCCCGACGACCCTTTGGACCGCTGCCGCCGGATGGTTGCGCGCCAACGAGCGTCCAGAGATCGAACTGCTGGTGACCATCGTTCTGACCATCGGCGTCGTGTTGAACACTCTTGTGCTTGCCCCCTTCGGCCTGACCGTTGTGGCCGTCGGCTATGCGGTGACAGCAACCACGATCATGGTGATCGCATCAATCCCGGCCATTCTGACCGCATTTTCCACCACCCCAGTCGAGGCTTGAACAATGCCAAAGTTTTCTATCGTCATTCCCTGCTTCAACGCAGCACATACATTGCCCGAGACTTTGGACAGTCTGCGCGCCCAAACCTGTCCCTCATGGGAAGCGATCTGCGTCGATGACGGATCCACCGACCTGACCTGCGAGATCATCCGTGACGCGGCGGCCAGAGATCCCAGAATCAAGCTCGCGTTCAACGTCTCCAAAGGCCCGAGCACAGCACGCAACCTTGGCGCAAAGGTGCTTGCCAGCGGCGACATCATCGCATTTTGCGATGCAGACGATGTCTGGAGCCCGACAAAGCTGGCTGAACTTGACGTGGCTTTCGCCGATCCCGAGGTCGACGGCGCTTATGGCCAGATCGCCTTCTTCACCAAAAATCCGCATGAGGCATCTGTCTTTTCAACAGTCCCGCGCACTGATCTGTCGATCCCGATGCTGCTGGGTGAAAACCCTGTGTGTACCATGTCGAACATGGCGGTGCGTCGCATGACCTTCATCGCATCGCAGGGCTTCAAGAAAGACATCATCCACAATGAAGACCTCGAGTGGCTGATCCGCTTGGTCGGTGCCGGTGCCCGCGTTATCGGGATCGACAAGTGCCAGACCTACTACCGCGCCAGCGCCCACGGCCTGTCTGCCGATCTGTCCAGCATGGCCCAGAGCAGAGAAATCGCCCTGCAATCAGCCGCGTATTTCGGATTTGCCCCGACGCCATGGGCGAACGCAATCCATCTGCGCTATCTGGCGCGGCGCGCGCTCCGGCTTGGGCATGGTCGCGCCGATGCTCTGAAATTTGCACTGCAAGGTCTTTGGGCCAGCCCATCCGGTTTTTTCAGTTCTCCAAAGCGAGGCTTCCTCACAATCGCCGGGGCAATTGTATCGCTCGTACTGCCCGGCCGTCTTAACCAGTTCATCTTTTCTCGCTAATCCAAGAAGGATTTTCCCATGCCACTCGCCACGATCGTAGTTCCAGCCTTCAATGTCGCAAAGACGCTCTGTGAAACGCTTGATGCCCTCCTCGCACAGACGTTTGAAGACTTCGAAATTGTCATCGTCGACGACGGGTCAAGCGACGCGACCTATGCGATTGCAAAGTCTTATCAGACAGACCCTCGGGTCCGTTTCATCAGACAGCGCAATCGCGGTCTGGCAGGCGCGCGCAATACAGGTATTGCCGTGGCGGAAGGTGCGTTTATCGGATTTTGTGACGCCGACGACATCTGGGAGCCGGGTAAGCTGGCAGCCCACGTGCAGCATCTTCAATCGGATCCGGCAGTCGGGGTCAGCTACGCAGGGTCATCCCTGATCGACGACAACGGCGATTTCCTTGGCCAGAGCCAGAAGCCGCGCCTCAAGAACATCGAAGCCGTTCATGTTTTCAAACGCAATCCGATCGGCAATGGCTCTGCCCCTGTCATCAGGCGCGCTGTTTTTGATGCCATCGCCTTTCGCCCCGCCTCCGAGACCGAGCGCGACTGGTACTTTGACGAGACCTTTCGCCAGTCCGAAGACATTGAATGCTGGCTGCGCATTGCTCTGAGCACGGATTGGATTTTCGAAGGTGTCCCCGGTCTGCTGACCCGATACCGGATCAGTGCAAACGGGCTGTCCGCCGCGACAGATCGTCAGCACATGGCATGGGAAAATATGGTGACCAAGCTTACGCCTTTGGCCCCCGCATTCTTTACCCGGCACGCACCGGTGGCCCGCGCCTACCAGTTGCGCTATCTGGCGCGGCGCGCGATTAGCGATCTTGATGCCGAGCGGGCACAAAGGCTTTTGCTGGCCTCCTTGCGGGAATCAAAGCGTCCGCTCTTCGAAGAACCGCTCAAGAGCGCTGTCACCATTCTTGCGACTGCCGCTTTGGCTTTGGGCGGACGCGAAGCCTTGGCTGCGATCATGTCTCAACGGGCGGCACGAACATGAACGCCCGTCCAGTGATCCTACACTTGGTTGACGACGCCACTGCCGGCGGGGTGATGCGGGTGGTCGAATTCATCCGCACCTCCGCGGATATGGCGACGTTCGGCGAACATCGCGTGCTGCATGTGAAGCGCGGGAAGTTGATCGCAAAGCCATTTGATGCCGATATCCTCGTCTCGCATCTGGCCGTCAGTTGGCGCAGCCTGCCTGCCTTGCTTGCCATGCGGGCCAGCAACGCCTCCAAGCCGTTTCTGCATATCGAACACAGCTATACAGAAGCCTTTGTTGCGCTCAACGTACAGAACAAGCGCCGGTTTGCAGCATTGCTGAAAGTCTCGTTCTCGATCTTCGATCACATCATTGCGGTCAGCGAGGCACAGGCCGAGTGGATCAAATCCCGCGGGTTATGCGCGCCGCAAAAAATCACCACGATCCAGTCCTGCGTCAATCTGGAAGCCTTCCGGAACCTGACGGCCCCACATGGGCCCGTCCGCGTTTTCGGCGCGATCGGGCGTCTGGATTTCCAGAAGGGCTTTGACTCGCTCATCGTCGCATTTCGGGCCTGCAAGAACCCCGAACTGAGATTGCACATCTTCGGCGAAGGCGATCAGGAACCAATGCTGCGCGAGCTGGCCGGCGACGATGAACGTATCGTCTTTCGCGGCTTTGCCGCGGACCCTGTCACAGCCCTTGCACAGGTTGATGCAGTTGTCATGCCGTCCCGATGGGAAGCTTATGGGCTGGTCGCCATCGAGACGCTGAGTGCGGGAAGGCACCTGATCTGTGCCGATATCGACGGACTGAATGATCATGTGCGGGGCGGAGCGATGGTCTTTCGCCGCGGGTCAATCAATGACCTGAAACAGGTGATGACAGATCTTGTCGCTGACAAGGATGCCGCGGGCAACTTGTCGCCCTATCGTCAGGGCCGTCTTCTTGAGGAAAGATTCTTGCAAGGGTGGGCCGAGACGCTTGACCTAATCGGGAACAGGCGCGCGGCGGTGCGGGCGTAAAGCAACGGGGCAGTATCTTGGGTCACTTCGCGACAAGAGGTGCGGTCGTTTCGCGCAGTTTGAGGGTGACTTCGATCTTGCACCTGACGATATCCTTGGCATCGAAATCAGCGATACGTTCGACAAGATACCGGCCCGCCTGCGCACCGATTTCTTGTGCCGGAATATGGACCGTCGACAAGGCGGGATAGATATCCGCAGAGCCCGCAAAATCACCGATCCCGATGATCGACAGGTCCTGCGGAACCCGCAGCCCGCGTTGCATCGCGCCTGATATCGCACCCTGTGCAATGATGTCGTTGCCGCAAACCAGCGCTGTCAGTCCCTGTTCGCGCCCCAAAAGCTCCAGGCAGGCGGCTTTGGCTTGCGCGATGCTATAAAGAGACTGCACTGACCACGTATCAGGGATTGTGATTCCTGCGTCCTCGAACACGGATTGGACGGCTTGCAGGCGTCCGCGCGCGCGATCATTCTCATCGGTCGGCGGAAAGATGAAACCGATGCGCTGATGGCCCAGCGACAAAAGATGCTCTGCCGCCAGACGCCCCGCCTCGCGGTTGTCCGCACCGATGCAGGACAGGGGTGAGGTTTCGGAATAGCTCCAGACCGCGACGACAGGCACATCCTGAGAGGCCAGAAGCCTGTAGGTATCGTCGCTGTGATCAAGGCCGATCAGGGCGATCCCGTCGACGCGATGTTCCAGCAGTTTGCGCAGGACCTGATATTCGGCCTTGAGGTCATACCCATGTGTGGCCAGCAGGAGGGTAAAGCCCAGATCGGTGACCGCATCATTGAAGGATTGCACCAGTTCCGCAAAGATCGAATAGTTCACCGTCGGTACCACAAGCCCCAGTGTCGCGCTGCGCCGCCCGTGCATCGCCTGTGCCGCGCGGTTGCGGATATAGCCGGTCTTGCGGATCGCGGTTTCGACCTTTTTGCGCGTTGCGGGATTGACCAGATCAGGGTGATTCATCACCCGCGAGACTGTGGCCGCAGAAACGCCAGCGGCCTTGGCCACAGAGGTGATATCAACTTTATACGCTTGTTTTTTCATGATAATTCGGCACGAGTCTGCGATTTTATGAAAACATTTGCAATACTATTTTCATGGCTTAGCGTTCATTGATGCCAACCGACAATAAAGGTTTTGAATGTTGACTTCTGCCGATCCTAGCCCCGTGGATGCCCTGATCGCCGACGCCCGCGCAGCACAGGCCCTTTATGAGGCAGAGGGCAGTCAGGCGCGCTATGACCGTGCCGCACAGGCAGCGGCTTGGGCGATTATGGAACCTGCGCGCAACCGGATGCTGGCAGAGCTTGCGGTGCAGACCACAGGTCTTGGGAATGTGCCTGACAAGATCACCAAGAACCACCGCAAGACGCTTGGCCTGATGCGCGATATTGCGGGTGCGCAGACCTTTGGCATCGTATCCGACGACCCCGCCACAGGGGTGACAGAAATTGCCCGACCGCTTGGTGTCATCGGGGCCGTGGTTCCCTCGACCAACCCTGCGGCCACGCCTGCCAACAATGTCATCAACGCGCTGAAATGCGGTAATGCGATCATTCTGTCACCCTCACCCAAGGGTGTTGCCTGTTGTGTGATGCTGCTGGAGTTTATCCACGCGGAATTCGACAAGATCGGCGAAGACAAACGCCTTGTGCAGATGATCCCGCCGCCGGGGACAAAAGCCGACACCCAGCGTTTGCTGGAACTGGCCGACCTAGCCGTGGTCACGGGCAGTCAGGACAATGTCCGCCGTGCCTATTCCAGCGGGACGCCGGCTATCGGTGTGGGCGCGGGCAATGTCACCGTGATCGTCGATGAAACCGCCGATCTTGCGCTGGCGGCGGCAAAGATTGCGGCCTCCAAGACGTTCGACAATGCCACCTCTTGTTCGTCGGAAAACGCGCTTGTGGTCGTCGATGCAGTCTATGACGCATTTGTTGCGGCCATGTCCAAAGAAGGGGGCGCATTGGTGCCCGATGCGCAGGCGGCAGGCATCATCGCAAAGCTTTGGCCGCATGGCCACCTGAACCGTGACGTGATCGCCAAGGATGCGGATGTCATGATCGACAAGCTGGGGCTTGCGGGCTCTGTGCCTGCGGGAACCAGATTTATCGCAGTTGAAACAGATGGCATCGGCCCGGATCATCCCTTGTCGGGTGAAAAACTCAGCCGTGTGGTGGCCCTTTATCGGGCGCGCGATTATGACGATGCGGTTGCCATCACAAAGCGGGTCTTGGCCTATCAGGGTGCGGGCCATTCGATTGGCTTGCACACGACGGACCCGGACCGTCCGACAGATCTTGGGCGGCACATGCCGACCTGCCGGGTGATCGTCAATCAGGCCCATACTTTTGCCACCGGCGGGTCGTTCGAGAACGGCTTGCCGTTTTCCCTGTCGATGGGATGCGGCAGCTGGGGCGGCAATTCGATCGACGACAATTTGCATTGGCGGCATTTCATGCAGCGCACCAAGGTGGTCCGCCCGATCCCGTCGCGCGAACCCGGCCTTGATGCGATCTTTGGGTCCTATTGGGCCGAGGCGGGAAAATGACGCAAGTGACCGCATCTCCGCCGACAGGTACGGTGCGCAGCTGGCTTGATGCCCGCGCTGACGGGCAGGGCGCAGAAATAAGCCACTATTTCCTTGATGCAGAGCCGCTCACATGGGCGGAGTTGCGCAGGTCAGCGGCTGAAATCGCTGGCAAGCTGTCCGGTCTGGGTCTGGCCAAAGGCGAAAGTGTCGCGCTGATGTTGCCCAATGGCAGGCCCGGCATTCTGTGCCTGTTCGGTGTGCTTTATGGCGGCTTTCGCACGGCGCTGATCAACCTCGGGGCAGGGGCGGAGGCGATGGGCTATGCCCTGACGCATTCCGATGCGCAGGTGGTCTTGGTAGGGGCCGCACAGCAGGACTTGTACGCAGGTGCCGCTGCGGCCCATCCCGTCAAAGGGCGGCGCATTGTCGTCAGCGATGCAATCGACTGGCCGGAAGGCACGCCATCGGGGACCCTGTGTGATCTGGCATCACAGGATGATGCGATGCTGATGTATACATCCGGCACGACAGGGCGGCCCAAAGGCGTGTTGCACACCCATGCCAGCCTGCTGGCGGGCGGCTGGACAACGACTTTGGCCCATCACCTGACGGATAAGGACCGCGCCCTCTGCGTGCTGCCGATCTACCATATCAACGGGCTCTGCGTAACCGTGATGGGGCCACTGATCTCTGGCGGATCGGTGGTTGTCTGCGAAAAATTCTCGGCCAGCCGGTTCTGGAAGACCTGTGCGGCACATGACATCACATGGTTTTCGGTAGTGCCAACGATCATTTCGCACCTGTTGCACGGAGAAACCGACCCTGATGCAGCGACCAAGGCACGGATCAGGTTTGGCCGTTCGGCCTCGGCGGCACTTGCCGTTGAAACGCACTCTGCATTCGAGACGCGCTTTGGCATCCCGATCATCGAAACGATGGGGTTGACCGAAACCGCTGCGCAAATCCTGTCCAACCCCTTGCCGCCCGGGTTGCGCAAGATCGGATCGCCCGGCAAGGCATACGGCAATGCGGTTGCGATCCTGTCATCCGACCTCAAGCCCGTGCCCTGCGGGACCGAGGGCGAGATCGTGATCCGCGGGCCAAACGTCATGCGGGAATATTACAAGAACCCCGAAGCGACGCAGGCCACCTTTACAGAGGCAGGATGGCTGCGCACGGGCGATCTGGGGAAGATGGACGCGGATGGATATGTTTTTGTCACGGGGCGTCTGAAAGAACTGATCATCAAAGGTGGCGAGAACATCGCACCCCGCGAGGTTGACGAGGCGCTTTATTCCCATCCTGATGTGGTCGAGGCTGCGGCATTCGCCCGCCATTGCGCCAGTTACGGCGAAAGGGTCGAAGCTGCTGTGAAACTGCGTGACGGTGCCACGGTCTTGCAATCCGAGCTTGTGGCGCTGTGCTTGCAAAAGCTGGGCAAATTCAAATGCCCTGACGTCGTTCATATCATGGACGAATTGCCCAAAGGACCGTCGGGCAAAATCCAACGATTAAGGCTGGCTGAAATGACAGCTTAAATGACGCGGTTCATCCCTTGGAGGAGGGGGAGGCCGCAAAACGAAAGGCCCCGGGAAGGTCAAGAATCCGGGTCACAAACCATAAACGGGAGGAAGACATGAAGACTCTACTGAACAAGACAACACTGGGCGCGACGCTGCTGATGGGTGCAATGGCCATGGGCGGAACCGCAATGGCCCAGGGCTATCCTGACCGTCCGGTCGAGCTGATCGTGACATTCGGTCCGGGCGGTGGTGCGGATCTGATGGGTCGCACAATGGCCCAACTGATGGAAGGGCCGCTGGGCGTGTCCATTCCTGTGTCCAACGTCGGCGGTGCTTCGGGCAATGCGGGGCTGACACAGCTGCGCACCAACCCTGCGGACGGCTATACGATGGGCACGCTGATTTCGCTGACTGTCGCGTCCTGGGCCTCTGGTCTGGGCGACAACAAGCCTGAAGACTTTGAAGTCATCGCGGTCGTGCAAAGCTCGCCCTCGTTCCTGTTTGTGCCGTCCAGCGGCGCGCATCAAACAGCAGAGGCGCTGTTCGAGTTTGCCAGAGGCAATCCCGGTGCCATCACGGTCGCCACTTCAGGCTATGGCACGCAGGACGATGTGACGCTCAAGCTTTTGGCGAATGCGGGCATCCAGATGGAGAACGTACCATTCCAGGCCCCCGCAGAGCGCTATGCGTCCCCCATCGGCGGGCATACAGCCGCGATCTATGAAGAGCCCGGCGATGTGGCGCAGTTTGTGCAGGCGGGCCAGCTTGTTCCGGTCGTCGTTTTCGCAGCAGAGCGGCATCCAGAGTTTCCGGATGTGCCGACATCGGCCGAGCTTGGCATCGATATCTCGGGCCTTGATAACTACCGCACCATCGCTGTGGCCGCTGGGACGCCCGCAGATATTGTCGCCAAACTGTCGGAAGCAGTTGCAACAGCAACCGCATCGGATGAGTGGAAAGCTTTCTGCACCAAGACCTACTCTTGCATCACGCCTGTGACGGGCGACGCTGCGCAAGCCATGGTCAGCGACTTCCGCGATCTGATCGCGGCACAACTCGCCAACTAGGCGGGGGCGGGATCAATGGCGTCTGCAAAACCAAATCAAGACCTTGGCCAGATGCCACAGGCCGGGAGGGGTATCCCTCCCGGTTTCCTCCGTCTTTTGCCGACGCTGATACCTTTGGCGCTTTTGGTGCTGGCACTTGTCTTGCCGGGTCACATGTTTCAAAGCGATCAAACGGCAAGCCGGGTCGGCCTTGGCCCTGCTGCATGGCCGCGCGCGATGCTGATGGGTATGGCGGTTTTCGCGGCCCTCTGGATCGCGCGCGACATCTGGGTGCTGAGTGCTGCGGGCCGCAAGCCGACACTGTCCATTCCTGTCGAAGACACGCCCTATCATTTCGGCAAAGCGATCATCGGGCTGATCATGATCGTGGCCTATGGCTGGCTTCTGCCCAAGATCGGTTTTGCCACGGCCACTGCGATCTTTATCCTGGTCTGGTGCCTTTTCGGCGGGCTGCGTAACCTGCTTGTCGTCGTGCCGGTGACCCTGATCGGGACCATCGCGCTGTTGTGGCTGTTCATGGGATTGGCGCTGATGCCCTTGCCGCGCGGCGCTGGCGTTTTTGATAATTTCAGTATCTGGTTGCTGCGGGCGACCGGGATTTACTAGCGGATTGGAAACCTGATGGCTGCGTTAGATCTACTGGGCGGCGGATTTCTGGCCGCATTCCAATTCTGGTCGTTCATGACGATTGTCACGGGCCTGTTGGTGGGCGTTGTCGCGGGGGCCTTGCCCGGCATCTCGTTCGTGAACGCCATGGCGATGGCCTTGCCCTTTACCTATGTGATGGAGCCGACCCAATCCATGCTGTTTTTGGGCGGCATATATGTGGGCGGTGTCTTTGGCGGCTCGATCTCGGCCATTTTGATCAATGTGCCGGGGACGCCCGCTTCTTTGCCTGCCACATGGGACGGATACCCCATGACCAAGCGGGGCGAAGCGAAACGCGCCCTGACGATTGCCGTGACCGCTTCTGCGACAGGCGGCTTGGTCAGCGCTCTGGTGCTGGCGTTCCTGTCGGCCCCATTTGCAAGCTTTGCGCTGAAGTTCTCGCAACCTGAATTTTTTGCAGCCACCATTCTCGGCCTTGTCAGCGTCATCGCGATTGCCAAGGACCAGCCGGTGATTACGATGGTTTCCTTGCTATTGGGTATCGTCGTGGGCACCGTGGGTGTTGATCCGCTTTACGGGCAGGCGCGTTTCAGTTTCGGCGTGCCCGAAATGGAAAGCGGCATTCGTTTTGTCGTGGTGATGATCGGCCTGTTCGCGATTGGCGAAGTGGTGGATCTACTGGCAACCAACAGGGACCTGCGGCCAAAGAAGTCCCAAGGCAAGGCAATCGGCGCCAGCTTTCGCGACATCCTGAACGTAAAGGGTGCCATAGCAAGGGGCACGGGGATCGGCTGTCTGATCGGCATGATCCCCGGTGCAGGGGCCACGCCGGGCGCGGTCATCGCCTATGGCATTGAAAAGCAGGTTTCCAAACGGGGCAAAGACTTTGGTACCGGTGTCGAAGAAGGACTGGCGGCTCCCGAGGCTGCCAAGAATGCGACAACGGGTGCGGCTATGGTTCCACTCTTGACGCTGGGTATTCCGGGCAGTGCGGCAACCGCGATCATGCTGGCGGCCATGATGCTGCATGGCGTCAGCCCGGGGCCGCTGTTGTTCATAATGGACCCGACAATGGTCTATACGATTTTTGCCGCCATGATCATTGCCAATATCTTGATGATTTTTGCAGGTATCGGCGTGGCGCAACTGTTCTCGACCTTGATGCGCACACCGCCCGCGATCCTTGCCGCCTTCATCATCGTGCTGAGCGTTGTGGGTGCATTCGGGGTGCGCAATAACATCTTTGACGTCTATGTCTGCCTTGCCTTCGGCGTGCTGGGCTGGGGGATGAAGCGGGTCGGTTTTCCATCGGCACCTTTGGTGCTTGGCGTGATCCTTGGCCCTCTGGCAGAGCGTTACTTCCTCACATCCATGGCAAACGCCCAGCAGGACTGGACCGTGTTTTTTACCCGCCCCATCAGCGGGACCATCTTGGGTTTGGCGTTGGTTTTCATCCTGTGGTCGCTTTCTCCCGGCATCAAGCGTCTTTGGATCGCACGCCGGGCGTGATTGGCGCATCCGCAAGGCTGCACGCACAGTGCGCTTCGGATTGGAAACAAGCGACTGTTGTCCTCAAGGCCAGTTAGGCTAGTTACCTGACGAGGAAACAAGGGCGTGGCACATGTCTCTGAATACGACGGCAATTTCGGCAGGGCAGGCGCTTGAGGCCTTGCGATTAGGCTATGCGGAACAAAAAGCGGGCACGATGACCGCATCATGGATGCTGCATGGCCGTCCGGGGATCGGCAAAACGGATATCGTGCAGCAATTGGCCAACGAGACCGGGGCCAAGCTGGTTGATCTGCGCCTGACAACGATCGAACCACAGGACCTGCGGGGCCTGCCGTTTTATGACCACGAGACACGCCGCACGGTCTGGTATCGCCCCGAGGATTTGCCCGATGATCCCGCAGCCCCCGCGATCCTGTTTCTGGACGAATTGACGGCCGCTGCACCGACGCTCCAACCCACTGTCTACGGTCTGCTGCAAGAGCGGCGCGTCGGACGGCATCGGCTGCCGGATACAACCTTTATCGTGGCTGCCGGCAATGCGGTTGAGGACGGCGCGCTTGCCTATGAGATGGGCACGGCGCTGTCGGACCGGCTGATCCATCTGTCGATCCGGGCGGCAGCCACCGATTGGCTGACAGGCTATGCCGTGCCAAATGGTCTGCACCCGGCGGTGACGGCCTTTATCCGTACAAGGCCCGACCTGCTGGAAACAACCGAAGATACCTTGCGGCGCGGGCAGATGATTGCCTGCACGCCCCGGTCTTGGGCGCGGGCCAGCACCATCATGTATGCGGTCCAGGACAAGATGCTGCGCGATATCCTGCTGGCGGGCACCTTGGGCGAAGCACCCGCAGCCGAGTTCATCCTGATTGCCGAAGACGTCGCCATATCGGTTCAGGCGACCGCGATGCTCGAGGCGAAACCGTCCCAGAGGGGCGCGATGTACCCCGCCAGCTTGCATGGTCTGACGGCCTTGATCTATGCGTTGGTCACTTTGGCCGACAAAGCGCACATGGCGGATGTCATTGACGTCATGGCCGGTATTGGGACCTTGGCCCAGACCGAGGACAGGCGGGAATTTGCGACGCTTCCTTTGGGTGAACTTTGCACCTACGGGTTTGAGTTGCTGATTGAAAAGGCGCTCAAACACGACCTGCAAGAGGCGTTTCGCACCTCACAATCCTATGCTGCCTATGTGGCCGACCGCCAGCAACGCGGGCTCGCGTGACATCGGCGCATTCGAAACGTGCCAGTCCGGCCTTGCGCGCCTTGGTCGAGGCGGACCCTGCGCTTGCCGCCTTGTCGCTCTGGTGTGACCACCGTGATGGGGATGCGACCTGTACCGATGGCAGCACGATCTCCTATGGCCCGGACTTCGAAACACTTGCACGGCACGAACAGATCGGGGTTGCGGCACATCATATCCTGCACGTGGCCTTGCGCCATTCAGCGCGCCTGACACACCTGCAAACGCGCTTGGGGGGTGGCTTTGATGCCGCACTTTACAACCTTGCCGCCGATGCCCTTGTGAACGAAACGCTGTTGCTGGCCGAGTATGCGCTGCCACGCCCTGCGGTCACTCTCACGGGTCTGCTGGCCGAAGCTTTGGAACAGGATCTGTCACCACAAGAGGCGCTGGCCACATGGGATATCGACCGGCTTTATTTTGCACTGATGACGGGCGAGGGCGGGGCAGGCAAGGCGCAGGACAAGGCCCGTGGCTATGCGCAAGAGCGCAGCTTTGATCCTGATGTCGCGCCATCCGCAGACGGCGAAGGCGCGGCGGGCGATCTGGAACAAGACGCGCGTTGGCGGCAAAATCTGGCCCGCGCGGTCGATGTCGGGCAGCAGGCGGGGCGTGGGATCGGTCTGATCGGTCACGCGGTTTTCGATATTCCACAACCGCGCACCCCGTGGGAGCTGATCCTGCGGCGCACCCTGACGCGGGCGGTCACCGTGGCCCCGCGTGTGGCCCCGCACCGTCCTTCGCGCCGCTGGCTGGCAGGGACCGCACAGGCCGCGCGGTCCGGTGGCCCATCACCGGGGTTCGAGCCGGGTTCTTCGCCATTAAGCGATGTGCCGCGGATTGCCGTTGCACTTGATGCCTCGGGCAGTATCGACGACGCGCGGCTTGCGCTTTTCTGGGCCGAGGTTCTGGGGATCACCCGCCGGATGCGCGCGGAATTGCACCTTTTGGTGTTTGATGACGGTATTCGCTACCGCGCGCGGATTGAGCCAAGCCAGACGCAGATCAGCTTGCCCGATTTACCGCGCGGTGGCGGGACAGCCTTTGTGCCTGTCGTACAGGAGGCCCGCGATCTGGGTGCTGCGGCTCTTGTTATTCTGACGGATCTGGAGGGCGATCCGGGGCCGCCGCCTCGTGGGTTGCGCGTGATCTGGGCGGTGCCGGATGCGGGGGCGCTAACCGCGCCCTTTGGGCAGTTGATCGACCTGTCGCATTAAGTTCAGGCCAGCGCCGCCGCCAGCCGCGCATGGGCCGACACGCCGCGCGCATTAAGCGTGATATCGCGCAGGAAGGTGTTTTGCGACTGGTTGATCCGCAGCAACAGCCCTTCGTCGAGTGGCGCTTGAAACAGACCCTGCGCGATGATGTCACGCTCTTGGCGGGTCAGTGCCAGCACGGCGGGGCCGTCTTCACTCTGGACCGTGACATAGGTCAGGGGCGCAAAAAGTCCCAAGTCGGATTGTTCGACGACAAGATGCAATTGGCCGCTGCGCAAGTCCCGGAGTGCGGCGATCTGTGTGAGTACCGCGCGGGCCTGTACGCGCAAAAGGTCCAGCCCGCGTTCTGCGTCGGCTGCGTCAATGATCTGGCCCCGCTTGGATTTCGGCACGCGCAACACCCGCATTTCAACCCACCAGATCAGGACCAGCATCAAGATGGGCGCCTGCGCCAAAGGCATCGCCAGATCGTTCCAGACCAAACCAATCATCACAAGCGGCAAGAGCGACACGGTGTAGCGCACCCACTGGAACTCGACGGCGATCCGCGCAATGCCCCGCAGGCCAACCTTGCCTTTGGGCCAGACAGTGACGCGCCCGAAAAACTTGCGCGGCAATTGCCTGACGGCCAGAATCGCGGGGTTGCGCACAGTGTCATGGGTCAGGATCAGCATTGCACTTCCATCGTTGCATGTGGTCCGAACTTAGTGCGGAATTGCCGCGCCGACAGGGATGACACCAGAGTAAACCTGCATAAGTGACCTGTATATCCATCCAG